>NZ_JBFAAP010000043.1:0-61354 GCF_040639815.1 Streptomyces sp. NPDC023723 | reverse complement strand
CCGCCGCCGGCCACTGGGACCGGCGCGGCCTGCCCACCGCCCCCGGCGAGGTGGCCGCCGCTCCCGGCGCCCCGGCCCTGCTGCTCGCGCTGACCGCCGCGCTCGGCGGCGACGTCCTGGTGCCCCGGCCCTGCGCCGCCTGGTGGGCACCGTACGCCCGGCTGCTGGGCAGACCCGTCTTCCACGTCGCCACCCCGGCCGAGTGCGGCGGCGTACCCGACCCGTACGCGCTGCTGGAGACGGTGCGCCGGGTCCGCGCCGAGGGCGGCGATCCGCGGCTGCTGGTGCTCTCCGTCGCCGACGACCCCACCGGCACCGTCGCCCCGCCCGAGGTGCTGCACGAGACCGTCGAGGCCGCCGTCGCCGAGGGCCTGCACCTGATCAGCGACGAGACCTGGCGCGACAGCCTGCACGACCCGCACGACACCGTGCTGATCAGCCCCGCCGAGATGCTCCCCGAGCACGTCACCGTCGTCACCGACCTGGCCGGCGCGCTGCTGCCGCCCGGCTGGCCGGCCGCCGTCGCCCGCCTCCCCGCCTCGCCGGTCGGCAACCGCCTGCACGCGCGGGTGCTCGACGTCCTCACCGCGCTCGGCGCCCGCGTCGCCGCCCCGGTCGCGGCGGCCGCCGCGTACGCCCTGACCGAACCCGAGCCCGTCGTCGCCCACCGAGCGGCCGCCGTCCGCCTGCACGCCCGGGTGGCCGCCGCCGTGCACGCCGTGGTGACCGGCGCGGGCGCGCTGTCCCTGCCGCCGCGCGCCGGCCGGCACCTGTACGCCGACCTCGGCCCGCTGCGCCTGGCGCTGGCCGAGCGCGGCGTCGGCGACGCGCAGGAACTGGAGGACTTCCTCACCGCCCGGCTCGGCGCCCCCGCCCCCGGCGGCCACCGCTTCGGCGACGACCTCGCCGCCTTGCGGGTACGGCTGTCCACCGGCCCGCTGCTGGGCACCACGGACGAACAGCGCGCACGCTGCCTGACCGCCCCCGAACCCCTGGAACTGCCGCACACGCGACGCGCGTTGAACGACCTGAAGTCAGCGTTCGCCGACCTCCACGACGGCGGTCCCCGCGGCGGCGGTCCCCGCGGGGGTGGTCTCGACGGCGGCGGTCCCCGCGGCGGCGGTCTCCACAACGGCGGTCCCCGCAGCGGTGATCGCCACGGCGGCGATCCCCGCCACCACGATCCCCGCCACCACGATCTTCACGACGGCGATCCCCACGACGATCGGCGATGGGAGCACCCTCGATGACGCAGCAGTCCGAGCCGGCCACGAGCACGCCCGCCCAGGGCCCCGCCGCCCCGTTCCCGCCGCCGGCCCCGCCCCGGCCGCTGGCCGAGCGCCGGATGTGGCCGCGCACCTTCCACGACCGGCTGACCGCCCCACTGCCCGGCCTCAAGGCCACCGCCCGGTTCGCCCGGGAGGGCGCGGTCAGACCCGGCCGGGAGGGCCTCGCCGACATCCCCCGGCTGCCGGTCGAGCCCGGTCCGCTGCCCCGGGCCGGCACTCACGACATCGCTGTCACCTGGGCCGGGCACGCCAGCTGGATCGTGCGGATCGGCGGGCTGACCGTCCTGACCGACCCGGTGTGGTCCCGCCGTATCCTCGGCACCCCCGCCCGGATCACCCCGGTCGGCGTCCCCTGGGACGCGCTGCCGCGCGTCGACGCCGTCGTCATCAGCCACAACCACTACGACCACCTGGACGCGCCGACCCTGCGCCGGCTGCCCCGCGACACCCCGGTGTTCGTGCCGGCCGGGCTCGGCCGCTGGTTCCACCGCCGCAAGTTCACCGTCGTCACCGAGCTGGACTGGTGGGAGGCGGCCGAACTGAACGGCGTCCGCCTCGACTTCGTACCGGCCCACCACTGGTCCAAGCGCACCCTCACCGACACCTGCCGCAGCCTGTGGGGCGGCTGGGTGCTCACCGCCCCCGACGGCCGCCGGGTGTACTTCGCCGGCGACACCGGGTACGGCCACTGGTTCTCCCGCATCGGCCGCCGCTGCCCCGGGATCGACCTGGCGCTGCTCCCCATCGGCGCCTACGACCCCCGCTGGTGGCTCAGCGACGTCCACTGCGACCCGGAGGAGGCGGTCCGGGCCGCTCAGGACCTCGGCGCCCGCCGGATGGCGCCGATGCACTGGGGCACGTTCGTACTGTCCGCCGAACCCGTCCTGGAACCCCTCACCCGGGTCCGGGCCGCCTGGCAGCGGGCCGGGCTGCCCCGCGAGGACCTGTGGGACCTGCCGGTCGGCGCCTCCCGGGTGCTCGCCGCCCGCACCGCCGGTCAGCCCACCGCCCCGTCCCGGCGCCGGGCGTGAGCCAGGAACGCCGCCGGCACCGGGGAACGGTCGTCGGCCCGGCGCACACCCAGGTTGTCCGGCCGGGCCGCCGCCCGCATCGATGACGGACCCGGCCCCGCGCCGGCCCCGCAGGCGGCCGGCCCGATGGTCGTGTGCACGTCCCGCGCCTCGGTGGCCGTGTCCAGCGCGGCCGCGTGCTCGCCCAGCAGGGCTCGCAGGCCCGCGTAGGTGGCCGGTTCGTCGTCGGCCGGCGTCACGATCAGGTGCTGCCGGCCGAGCTGGGTGACTACCTCGGCGCCCCGGAACAGACCTCGACCGCGCGCGGCGCCACCCTGCGGATCGGCGACGCGGAGTCCCTCGGTGCGATCCGTGTCAACCCGGTCTCCGCCGACCCGGCCTACGTCGGGGAACTGCGGCTTGTCTTCTACCACGACGTGCCCGCCGCGGAGTTCGCCCGCTGGCACCTCACCCTCAGCCCCGATCTGCCGCTGGCCGTGCCGACCGAGCCGGTCCGCCTGACCGCCGGCCGCTGGGGGCGCGTCCCGCGCACCTTCGTCCGGCCGGCCGAGGGCTGGTCCACCACGCCCGCGCTTCAGGACCTGATGATCGCCGAAGCCGACGCGGTCGCCCCCGACCACCCCTTCACGGTCCTCGAACTCCCCGGCGGCCACTCGCCGTTCGCCGCCCGGCCCGCCGAACTCGCCGCCACCCTCGTCGCCGGGGCGCGCTGATCCCGGCCGCGGGGGAGGGGGCCGGTCACGCCTTCGCCGGCCCCCGCAGCCGCTTCCACACGCTGGGCGCCGCGCTGACCACCACGGTCAGTACGACCGCCGCCACCACGCCCTGCCACGGCTCCGGGAACAGCGAACCGCCCAGGATGCCGATCAGTTGGTACGTCACGGTCCAGGCCAGGCAGGCCGGCAGGTTGCCGCGGGCGAAGCGGCGGGTGGGCCACTTGGCCATCAGACAGGCCAGCATCACCGGGATGCGGCCGGCCGGCACCAGCCGGGACAGCACCAGCACCGCGACCCCGTGCTCGGTGAGCTTCTCCTGCGCCTGCGCGAGCCGGTCCTCGGGAGCGCGCGAGCGGATCGCCTCCAGCCAGCGCGACCCGTTCTTCGACCGCATCCCGCGCCGCCCCAGCCAGTACAGCGTCACGTCCCCGAGGAACGCGGCCAGCGACGCGGTCAGGAACACCATCCCCAGCGAGATCGCCGTCCGGTGGAAGGCGACCACCGCCGCCGAACTGACCAGCACCCCGGTCGGCACCACCGGGACCAGCGCCCCGATCAGCACCAGCAGGAACAGCGACGGATAACCGAGGGCCTGCTGGGTGGTCTCCGTCGGGACGACCGTCACGGCCGATCCGAGCCAGCTCACCGGGCGGCCTCCAGAAGCACCCGCTCGCCGTGCCCGAGCCGGTGCACCGCCACGCCCGGCGCGTGCAGCGCGGCCAGGCGCACGAACTCATCTCCCGGCGCGTGGAACTCATGGGGGCGCACGGCGTCCATCCCGATCGGCCAGTACGTGCCGTAGTGCACCGGCACCGCGCTGCGCGGCGCCAGCCGGGCCAGCGCCTGGGCCGCCCGGCCCGCGTCGAGGTGCTCCGCGCCGAGGTGCGGCCCCCAGCCGCCCACCGGCAGCAGCGCCGCGTCGACGGGTCCGACCACCTCGGCCATCTCGTCGAACAGCCCGGTGTCCCCGGCGAAGTAGGTACGGGCCTCGCCCTCGATCACATAGCCGAGGGCGGGGGAGCGGTGCGGCCCCAGCGGCAGCCGGCGTCCGTCGTGCCAGGCGGGCACCGCCCGGATGCGCAGGTCGCCGACGGTCGTCCGGTCGCCGGGCACGACCTCGGTGACCGCCAGGTGGGAGAGCCGGCGCAGGCCCGGCACGGTACGGGGCGCGCCCCGGGGCACCAGCAGCCGGGTGCCCGGCGCGAGCCGCGCGAGCGACGGCACGTGCAGGTGGTCGGCGTGCAGATGGGAGACGAGTGCCACGTCCGCCCGCCACGCCTCGGGCGGGGGGAGCGCGCCCCGGCGGCGGCGCAGATGGGCGAGCCGACGGGCGAACAACGGGTCGGTGAGCACACGTATGTTCGAGTCCTCAATCGTGCAGGTGGCGTGACCCCACCAGGTGACCTCCACCGGCACCTCTTTGCCTCCTTCGCGCGACTCCCCCGAAGCCTACGTCCAGGAGTAGGGTCGGCGGCGAAACCGGAGGTGAGGGGGACGCCATGGGACCGGTGAGAGTGACGGCGATCGCGAGTCTGACGCCGCTGGAGGAGCTGGACGCCGACCCCTTCCTGGTCGACTCCCGCAGCCAGCACGCCATGTGCGCCCGCTGGGCCGCCGAACG
The DNA here is from genome assembly GCF_040639815.1 of Streptomyces sp. NPDC023723. Classification (NCBI taxonomy): domain Bacteria; kingdom Bacillati; phylum Actinomycetota; class Actinomycetes; order Kitasatosporales; family Streptomycetaceae; genus Streptomyces; species Streptomyces sp. NPDC023723. Next base: position 56,697 of record NZ_JBFAAP010000043.1, on the reverse strand, counting down.
CGGGTACGTCGTCGCCCGGGAGCTGCTCGTCAGCCGTCTGCGGTCCGACCACGACGTCCTGTGGGACGGGGTCCGGCCCGGCCACGACCTGTTCGTGGCCCCCAGCCGCCGGGTGCTGGAGAGCGCGCTCGCCTCGGTGGAGGAGTTCACCGCGCAGTGCGCGCGGCGCGGGGTCCGGGTGGAGACGGTGGGGCACGCGGAACCGTCGTACGACGCCGAGATGAAGGCGTGCGTGCACCGCCGGCTGTCGATGCCGACGGCGGGCTACGACGGCCGCTGACGTCCGCCGGCGAGGACCTCTTGGTCCGCCGGCCGCCTCGGCCGGGCTCCCCCCCGACCGCTGCCGAGCCCGCCGGTCAAACCCCCCGGCCGGACCCGCTCGCGCCTTATGACACGCTGGAGAGCGGTCCGTGTCCGACGGCGGGCCGGGAACGTGAGGTGTGCGGAGCGTGAACGCGTGAACGGAGGGCGCTGGCGGCGGATCGCCAGCCAGATCGGCCGGAGTGTCACGGTGTGGGCGGTTTCCACGGTGACCATGCTGGTGCTCGCCGGCCTCCTGCCGGACTTCGAGCTCCAGTCCGCCAACGGGGACAGCGCGACCCGGATCGCGGTGACCGCCGCGTTCGGCGCGGGCGCCTTCGGTCTGCTGTCGGCGCTGGTGTGGCCGCTGCTGGTCCGGCTGCTGCTGCTGGTGCCGGCCCTGGTGCTCGGCCTGCTGGTCTTCTTCCTCAACGGCGCGCTGCTGCTCGTGGCGCTCCGGGTCAACCCCGCCGCGCACGGTGCCGCCGGACCGGAGACCGCGGTGGTGGTCGCCGCCGTCATGTCGGCCGTCGCCTCCGCCACCGGCGGTGCCCTCGCCGTCCGCGACGACGACGCCTACCGGCGCCGCCTCTACCGCCTCGCCGACCGCCGCCGCGGCACCGCCCCGCCCTGCCCGAGCGGCCACGGCACCGTCTTCATCCAGCTGGACGGCGTCGGCCACGACGTACTGCGGACGGCCGCCGACAAGGGCGCCATGCCCACCGTCGCCCGCTGGCTCGGCGACGGCACCGCCCCCGGCAGCCACCGGCTCATCCCCTGGCGCACCGACTGGTCCAGCCAGACCGGCGCCAGCCAGCTCGGCATCCTGCACGGCAGCAACCACGACATCCCCGCCTTCCGCTGGTACGAGAAGGACACCCGGGAGGTCATGGTCTGCAACCGCCCCTCCAGCGCCGCCGAACTCCAGCGCCGCGCCGTCGAGCACACCGGCGACGGCGGCCTGCTCACCCTGGACGGCGCCAGCCGCGGCAACCTCTTCAGCGGCGGCGCCGACCAGCAGGCCCTGGTGCTCTCCATCGCGGTGCGCCGGCGCAGCCGGGAGACCCGCTCCCGGGCCGGGTACTTCGCCTACTTCTGCGACCCCGCGGGCGCGGTCCGCACCGCCCTGTCCTTCGGCGCCGAGGTGGCCCGCGAGATCGGCCAGTCCGTCCGGGCCCGCGTCCACCAGGTCCGCCCCCGCGTCTCGCGCGGCGGCCTCTACCCCTTCGTCCGGGCCTTCGCGACCGTCGTCGAACGGGACGTCGTGGTCGCCGCGGTCATCGGCGACCTGCTGGCCGGCCGCACCGCCGTCTACGCCGACCTGGTCGCCTACGACGAGGTCGCGCACCACTCCGGACCGCACAGCCGGGACGCCGAGAAGGTCCTCGCCCGCCTGGACCGCTCCCTCGCGCTGATCGAGAAGGCCGCCGAGCACGCCCCCCGCCCGTACCGGATCGTCGTGCTGTCCGACCACGGCCAGAGCCCCGGCGAGACCTTCCACGCCCGCTACGGCCTCACCCTCGCCGACCTGGTCCGGGCCGGCTGCGGACTGCCCGTGCCGCGCAAGGCCCAGCGCACCCACAGCGGCGCCGAGGCCCGCAACACCGTCCGCGCCGCGATGGGCCGCCCGGTCGAGGAGGGCGGCGAACAGCACCGCCCCTCGCGCCGCCGCTCCGAACCCCTGGTCCTGGCCTCCGGCAACCTCGGCCTGATCTCCTTCCCGGACGTCGGCCACCGGATGAGCCGCGAGGAGATCGACGCCCGCCATCCCGCGCTGCTCGCCACCCTCGCCAACCACCCCGGCGTCGGCTTCCTGCTGGTCCGCAGCCAGGCGCACGCGGGCGACGAGTACGACGGTCTGGTGCTCGGCGCGCGCGGCGTGGAGATACCGCTGGACCGGCTCGACGAGGACCCCGGCCCGCTCGCCCCCTTCGGGCCCGGCGCCGCCGACGCCGTGCGCCGCACCCACGCCTTCCCCCACGCCGCCGACATCATGGTCAACTCCACGCTCGACCCGGCCGACGGCGAGGTGCTCGCCTTCGAGGAGCAGATCGGCTCGCACGGCGGGCTGGGCGGCGCCCAGTCCAAGGCGTTCCTGCTCTCCCCGACCGCGCTGACCGCCCCGGTCGCCGAGGGCTCGGAACTGGTCGGCGCCGAGCACGTGCACCGGGTCCTGCGCCGCTGGCTGCGCGAGTCCGACGGCCCGCAGATACCGCTGGACGATTCACCGCCCCAGGCGCACGAGGACGCACCTTTTGCGGTGCCGGACGGGGTCGTACAGGACAAAAGCGCCTGATTTGGCCGGCTGCCGGGGAGTGCCCGACCATGGGCGGCGCCCGGCGATCCCGGGCCGCACCACCCGGAAAGGCCAGAGAGGCGCACCACCCATGCACGTCACCGGGACCGCAACCCCGCCGGCCCCGCGGCCGACCCCGGACCGGCACACCCGCCGCTTCGGACTCCCCGTCGCCACCGCCCTGGTCATGGGCAACATCATCGGCGGCGGCATCTTCCTGCTCCCGGCCTCCGTCGCCCCCTTCGGCACGGTCAGCCTGCTCGCCTTCGGCGTCCTCACCGTCGGCGCGATCGCCCTCGCGCTGGTCTTCGGCCGGCTCGCCGCCCGCGATCCGCGCACCGGCGGACCGTACGTCTACGCCCGCGAGGCGTTCGGCGACTTCGCCGGGTTCCTCGCCGCCTGGGCGTACTGGATCACCACCTGGGTCTCCAACGCGGCCCTCGCCGTCGCCGCCGTCGGCTACCTCGACGTCCTGCTCCCGGTGCACGGCCACCGCTGGACCGCCTGCCTGGCCGCCCTCGTCCTGCAGTGGCTGCCCGCGCTCGCCAACTTCGCCGGCACCCGGTACGTCGGCGCCGTACAACTCGTCTCGACCGTGCTGAAGTTCGTCCCGCTGCTGCTGGTCGCCGTGGGCGGGCTGTTCTTCTTCGACGCGGACAACCTCGGCCCGTTCAACGCGAGCGGCACCGGCGCGCTCGGCGCGGTGTCCGCCTCCGCCGCGATCCTGCTCTTCTCCTATCTCGGCGTGGAGTCCGCCGCGGTCAGCGCCGGCGAGGTCAAGGACCCGCGGCGGACCGTGGGCAGGGCCACCGTCATCGGCACCGCGGGCGCCGCCCTCGTCTATCTGCTGGGCACCCTCTCGGTCTTCGGCACCGTCGCCCACGACCGCCTGGTCGGCTCCACCGCACCCTTCTCCGACGCCGTCAACGCCATGTTCGGCGGCGCCTGGGGCGGCTGGGCCGTCGCGCTGGCCGCGCTGGTGTCGATGACCGGCTGCCTCAACGGCTGGACGCTGCTCAGCGCCCAGACCCCGTACGCCGCCGCCCGGGACGGCCTGTTCCCGGCCGCCTTCGCCCGCAAGCGGCGCGGCGTGCCGACCGTGGGCGTGGCGGTCACCGTGGTCCTCGCCTCGCTGCTCACCGTCTACAACTACGCCGCCGGCCCGGGCCGGGTCTTCGAGGTCCTGGTCCTGGTCACCACCTTCACCGCCACCGTCCCCTACCTGCTGGCCACCGCCGCCCAGCTGTACCACCTGCTGTCCGGCCGCCGCGCACAGGTGAACCGGGCCCGGCTGGTCCGGGACGCGGTGGCCGCCTCGGTGGCGGCGGCCTTCTCCCTGTGGCTGGTCGCCGGCGCCGGGTACGCGGCGGTCTACCAGGGCGTGCTGTTCCTGTTCGCGGGCGTGCTGGTGTACGCGGTGCTGGCGGGCCGGCGTACCCGCGACCGGCGTTCAGCCGTCGGTGAACCCCCGTTCGCCGTGGACGGGCCCCGAGTGTGATCGGATAGGGACGGAACCATCCGAACCGCGAAAGGACTTGACGTGGCCACCACGCGCTCCGCACACACCGTCTGGGAAGGCAACCTGTTCGAGGGCAACGGCGTCGTCACCTTCGACTCGTCCGGCATCGGCGAGCAGCCGGTGTCCTGGCCGTCCCGCGCCGAGCAGGCGAACGGGAAGACCAGCCCCGAGGAGCTGATCGCCGCCGCCCACTCGTCCTGCTTCTCCATGGCCCTGTCCAACGGCCTGACCGGTGCCGGCACCCCGCCCACCAAGCTCGTCACCTCCGCCGACGTCACCTTCCAGCCCGGTGAGGGCATCACCGGCATCCACCTCACCGTGGAGGGCACCGTGGCCGGCCTCGACAACGACGCGTTCGTCGCCGCCGCCGAGGACGCCAAGCAGAACTGCCCGGTCAGCCAGGCCCTGACCGGCACGACCATCACCCTGTCGGCGAAGCTCGCCTGAGCGCGCCGGGTGCGCGTCCGGTGCCGTGCGCGGCGCGCGGCACCGGACGCCGCAGGCCCCTTACTCGTACCAGTAGGCGCCCTTGATCCCCTCGTTGCGGCCGGTCCACCAGACCTCCATGCTGCCGGGGATGCGGGCGAGGGCCGCGAATCCGGCACCGGAGGCGGAGTTGTCCCCGGCGAGCCGGTAGCGCCCCCACGGCTGCCCCTCGTACCAGTAGGCGCCCTCCGCCGACCCGCCGCCGCCCGCCCACCACAGCTCCATGCTGCCGGGGATCCGGGAGACCGACGCGAGGGACGTACCCCGGTCGGCGCTGTTGTCGGGGGCGAGTTGATAGCGGTTCCAGGGCTGTCCCTCGTACCAGTACGCCCCCTCGACCGACCCGTTGCCGCCCGGCCACCACAGCTCCATGCTGCCCGGGATGCGCGAGACCGCGGTGATGCCGCCGACCACGGACGCGCTGTTGTCGGGGGCGAGCCGGTAGCGGTTCCAGGGGTGCCCGTCGTACCAGTAGGCGCCTTCGACCGATCCGCCCCGGCCGGTCCACCACACTTCCATGCTGCCGTCGATGCGGGAGACCGCGGCCAGGCCCCCGTTGTCGGCGGCGCTGTTGTCGGGGGCGAGCTGGTAGCGGTTCCAGGGGTGCCCGTCGTACCAGTAGGCGCCTTCGACCGATCCGCTCCGGCCGGTCCACCACACTTCCATGCTGCCCGGGATGCGGGAGACCGCGGTGAGCGCCGAGCCGGCTCTGGCGCTGCCGTTCGGGGCGAGCTGGTAGCGGGTCCACGGCTGGCCCTCGTACCAGTAGGCGCCCTCGACCGATCCGCCGGGACCGGTCCACCACACTTCCATGCTGCCGTCGATGCGGGAGACCGCGGCCAGGCCCCCGTTGTCGGCGGCGCTGTTGTCGGGGGCGAGCTGGTAGCGGTTCCAGGGGTGCCCGTCGTACCAGTAGGCGCCCTCGACCGATCCGCTCCGGCCGGTCCACCAGAGTTCCATGCTGCCGTCGATGCGGGAGACCGCCGCGACACCGCTGCCCGGATCGGCGCTGCCGCCCGGCGCGAGCTCGTACGACTGCCATGCTGCGCACATACCAGTTCCTCCTCCGTCGATCGCCAGTGATTGACGTGTACGGAACGTAGCAACGCGCTCACTCAAGGGCACCGGCGTGAAACCGGCGGCGACAGCAGGATGTACCACCGCGCGAAGCCCGGGGGGTTGGCGGCGCGGGGGCGGGAGTGCGGTGGTGACCGGGGGCCGGGCCGGCCGAGGGGTGTGCGGGGGGTGGCGGCTCAGCCGGCGTCGCAGTCCCGTTGCAGCAGGTGCAGGGCGCGCAGGGACGCCTCCAGGGCGAACCGCCGGTCGGGGTCGGCGAGGCGGTCGCCCAGCAGGGCGTCCAGATTGCGCAGGCGGTAGCGGACGGTCTGGGCGTGCACGCCGAGCAGCTCGCCGACCTGCTCGGCGGGGGCCCGGGTGGAGACGTGCACCCGCAGGGTCTCCACCAGCCGGTCGCGGCGGCTGGCGGGCAGATGGTCGACCGGGGCCAGCTCACCGGCCGCCAGGTGGGACACCAGCGCTGGGTCCGACAGCAGCCACAGCGTCACCAGGTGGTCGGCGCAGCGGACCACGGGCGCGTCCGGCACCACCCCCTCGTCGATCAGCTGCGCCACCCGCCGTGCCCAGCGGATGGAGTCCGCCGCCTGGGCCAGCGGCACGGTCAGCCCCACCACGGCGCGCGCGCCGGTCAGGGCCGCGTCGAGCATGGCCCGGCGCTCCGGGGTGAGCGCGCCCGGCACCAGCAGGTGCGGCTGCGGGACGTCCAGGTCGGACAGCACGTCGTCGGCGAGACCCGCCTCCAGGTGCTCCGGCACCGGGGACCGCAGGGCGATCATGGTGATCTCGGTGGGCAGCGGCCAGGCGGCCGCCTCGCACAGCCCGGTCAGTGCCTGGGGCAGCGGGGGAGCCGCCAGGATGAGGTGCAGCAGCCGTCTTCGCTGGGCCGGCACCTCGGAGAAGGCCCGGGACTGCACCTCGACATAGCCCTCGCGGGAGATCCGCTCCAGTTCCTCGACGTAGGCGAAGAGGGCGTCGGCGAAGGCGAGGATCAGGGCGGGGGAGAGCCGGTACTGCTGGCCCAGCGCCTTGGCGCGGCGCAGCGCGACCCGGGCGCCGAGCCGGTACGCCCCCTGGAGGGTGTCCAGTTCCCGGCCCTCGTAGGCTTCCACCCGGCCGAACCGGCGCAGCAGTTCGTCGCGCAGCGCGGCGTTCTTGCCCGGGTCGGCGACCCGGTCCACGAAGGCGTAGAGGGCCTGCTCGACGCCCTGCCGGATGGCGTCGGCGTTCGGGCCGTTGAGCAGCCGGCCGTAGACCGGGTAGGCCCGGGTGACCTCGATGCCGATCTCCTTCATCAGACCGGGCAACTCCGGCCGCATGAAGGCGGCGAACTCCTTGGGAAGGGGTTCGAGCGGTTCACCGACCTCCGGCGGCCGCGCGGTTGAAGGCATGAGTGCCGTCCCTTGCTCTCCGGTGCCCACGGTGCGCCGGGCGGGTGCCCCCGGAGCAGGTGCAAGGGAGGCACCCGACCGGACTTGGGGTGCTGCGTGTCTGGGCTGTTGAAGCTAAATCATGTTCGGTGGGACGTACACAGTCCGTGCACATTTAGGTGCGGGGGGACGGGACGGGGCTGCCGGGACGGCTGAGAATCGCCGTTGCGCGGCCATTAACTGACGGCGGAGTGCCAGTTCTGCGCCAGCCGCTCGCCCGCGTCGGGGGCGACGGTGCCGGGGGCGTTCAGACCGGCGAGCGCGGTCTGGGTGTTGTTGAGGGTGAGGCTGTTCTTCCCGGCGGCGGAGGGCAGGCCGGTCTTGAGGTTGACCGCCGCGTCGATGATGCCCAGCAGCCCGAGGCCGCAGCCGCTGGCGCCGGGCACCGCGAAGGTGCTGTCGTTCTGGGCCGGCCCGGTGAGGTTGATGCGGCTCATCTCGCCGTCGTCGGCGAGCGTGCCGTCACCCTGGAAGAACGTCATGCCGAACTCGGGGAACTCCAGGTTCTCCGGCTGGAGCACGACGGGCTTGGCCTGGGTGCCGATGTAGCACTTGCTGCCGAGCAGCGGGTTCTCCAGGTGGATGCGGACGGGTATGGCGACGATCGGCTCCCCGGTGAGGATGCCCGCGGTCTGGTTGAAGGCGTAGGGGGTGCCGACGGACTCCACCGTCGCCGTGATCTTGTTGAGGGAGCTGTTGCTGAGCTGCTCGCAGATCGCGGTGACGGCGGGCACGTTGCTCGGGCACATCAGCCCCAGCAGCCCGCCGGGGACGGTCGCGGAGTCGGCGATCAGCGCGCCGCCGGCCGGGGCCACCACGGTGCTGGTCCCGTCGGAGTTCTGCACCACCCCGATCTGGAGGTTGGTCCTGCCGGTGGTGACGGTGGTGTTGCCCAGTTTGATGGAGCCGCTGGCCGAGCTGGAGACCACGCACTGCGGGGTCCGGGTCAGGCCGTCCGCGGCCAGCATCGCCGGCGCGTCCACCGGACAGCGGGTGAAGGGCGCCCACTCGCCGTTCGGCACGGCGGCCGCCGCGGTCGCGGTGCCCATGGCCGCGAAGGCACCCAGCGCGGTGCCGACGGCGGTGACGGTGGTGGCGATTCTCGCGCGGTGGGAGAAGCGGTTCATGAGGGTGCCTTCCGTAAGGGGCTGGGGGAGGGGGCTCAGCGCTCGGGTACGGGGATCTTCAGCGGTTGCAGATCGGGGGTGCACTCGCTCTCGAAGTTCGGGGCAGCCTGACCGCACGTCTGGCCCTGCATCTGCTTGACGTAGTTGCCGGGTCCGGAGACCGAGGCGGTGAGCAGCGGGTCGAGGTCCTCGCCGTGCGCGCCGCAGCCGGTGAAGGAGGGAATGGTCATCTCGCCGGTCAGCGGGCCGCCGGAGAGCAGGATGTAACCGGTGGGCAGCTCGGCGTTGGCGTACTCGCCGCGCCCGTGCAGGACCAGGTGGTCCCCGGGGTGCTGGGCGGGGTCGGGGTCGGCGGAGGTGAGCGAGGAACTGGTGCGGCAGTCGTCGCCGACGTCCAGCGGGACGCCGTTGACCTCCAGGGAGGTGATCCGGAGCACCAGCGGGACGCGGATGTGGGTGTCCATGGTGGTGTAGAAGGTCGCCAGGCTCATCTCGCCGTAGGCGTCGAGGGTGAGCGGGCCGGTCTGTTCCAGCACCATGGTGGCCTTGGTCGGGGTGAAGCCGAAGGTGAGGAAGGTGGCCTCGAACGGCGCGGACCGGGCGGCGCCCTGGTAGTCGAGCCGGCCCTCGGAGTGCTGGGTGATGATGCCCTTGGTGAAGTCGGGCGACAGGGCGAAGTCCGACTGGCCCTGTTCGATGAGCGTGCACATGATCGGCAGCAGGGCGGCGCCGTCCAGCTTGCGCACGTTCGAGTAGCCGGTGATGTACGCGCTCAGCGACATCGGCCCCGAGGGATACTCCTCGGTGTACCGGCAGGGCGGGGCGGTCCGGTCGGCGGCGGCGTCGCCGGGCGCCTCCTCGGCCACCTTCGGGGCCCGCTCGCCCTGTTCGCCCCCGGGTCCGTCCGTGGCGTCCCCGGAGGGCGAGGCGGACCCGGACGGGGTGCCGGAGGGCGAGGGCGAACCGCTCGGCCCGGACCCGACCGCCACGGTGGCCAGCAGACCGTCGCCGGGGGCGTCCGCGCCCAGCGAGCAGTCGACGGTCAGCGGGTCGACGGCGGTGCCGTCCGCCGCCGTCGCCGCCAGGTCCAGGGACAACTGCCCGGCGGAGAAGACCAGATCGCTGTCGCCCTGCCCGGTCACCGAGGGCACGTCACCCGTGGCCGTCAGGGTGAGCGGTCCGGCCGCCGGGACGGCGACCGGCTCCGCGGTGCCCCGCCAGGTCGCCTCGGCGCCGGCCTCGCCCTGGGCGACGCCGACGCCGAGCCGGGTCGCCGCCCGGACCTCGGCCGCGCCCAGCGCGGTGAGGTCGGCCACCGCCTGCTCGGGCAGTTCCACGGTGGTGGTCACGTCCGCGGGCAGCACCGGCTCACCGGCCGCCACTTGGTCCGGGAAGTCCGCCGCGATCCGGACCGGCACCGGGTACTCCCCGGAGGGCAGCGCGCACGCGTAGGACAGCGCGGCGTCGACCTGCTGCGTGCCGCCCGCGACGGCCACCGTGGGCACGGTGGCGGCCAGCACCACGAACGCGGCGATCGCCGCCCGGCGGCGGGCGGCGGAACGCGGGGGTCTGCGGGGGCCTGGCATCTGTCGCTCCGCTCAGGTCGATAGGGGTCCGGGCGGCCGGCCGCCACCGGGTACGGACGCGCGGCCCGCGGGTGCCCGGCCGGGACCACCGGCCGGGCACCCGCGGGCCGTTGCCGCTTACGGGTTGGAGCCGACGATCGTCGGGATGGTGCTGGTGCCGGTGACCTTCACCGCGTAGTTGCCCTTGAAGGTGGGCTTGGTGGCGGTGGTGACCAGGGTGCCGCAGCCGCTGGCCGCGGTGACGGACAGTTCACCGGAGACACTGTTGACGGCCAGGACGCCGGTGGAGTTGGTGTAGGTGGCGGAGGCCTTGCCCTGCACGGTGAAGGCGCAGGCGCCGGCGGTCACGTTCGCCTTGACGTTGCCGACATAGCCCTTGGTGACACCGGTCGAGGCGGTGTAGTCCTGGGCGACGACCGTCCAGGGGGTGATGGACGTGGTCGTGATGTTGCCCAGGATGCTGGTGCACGGGGCGCCGCTGGTACCGAAGTTGATGGCGTTGATGTTGGCCACCGTGGCGGGGTTGCCGGTGGCGCTGGCCATCGTGCCCGAGGCGCTCGACGTCGTACACGTCATCGGGATGTTGGCGGTCAGCACGATGTTCCCGACGTTGGTCGCCGTGAAGTTGGCCGGCGACGGGGTGACGGTCCAGACGGTGGAGGGGACGGCCGAGGCGGGGGCGACGGCCATGGCGAAGGCGGCGGCGCCCGCGCCGGCGACGACGGCGATTCTTGTCAGGGGCTTCTTCATGACTCCGGGACTCTCCTTGTGGATTGACCGGCGAAGGGGGATCGCGCCCGCTCCGACGAGCGGGGGAAACGGGCGGTCCGCGGCTTGGAAATCCTCGACCGCGCTCCCGACGTTACTTGCGGGAAACTTAGCCGAACAATGTCGCCGACCATGATTCTTTGGGAAAGCCGAAGAATCCGTTCCCAGGTGAGCAGTCCGATGTGCGGCTTAGTCACCCGCTGCTAAGGCCGGCACCGCCGCCCGGTCCGGTACCGGGGCCGTCCCATTGTGCCGGATGGCGGCCGAACTGCGCCGCCGGGCGCGGAAATCACTCACCTGGTGACAAGAAGAGGGCGCCTTTTTGTCGCCCGGCTGCCAAAGAGCCGAGGGTCGGCCCGAAACCTTCGGAAAAGTCGGAACCGGCTCTTGCCCGCCCAGGTTACTCAGCCGTAGCGTGCCGGACACGGCACTGAACTCCTGGTCGGTACCCCCCGGCCGCGGAGACGTGACGGATGACTTCCGGCCTTGCCCTCCTTCAGGGGCGGACATCCGTCGGCAGGGCCGCGCGGAGCCGTCCCCCCGGCCGCCGCGCGGCCCTGCCCCGCACCGCGCAGACAAAGTCCACGAGCGGGTTTGTCTGCGCGGTGACAAAGAACGAGAAGGGCGGCGGGACCCGGCGTCCCGCCTATTGTCAGTGAACCGTGCACCGGCTTAACGTGCGCTCCGCGGTGCACACCGGCAGCACCCTCTTTGGAGGTGATATGGGAATCGAAGTGGTGGTCGAGGGTCTCACCAAGTCCTTCGGCAAGCAGCGGATCTGGCAGGACGTGACCCTCACGCTGCCGGCCGGAGAAGTCAGCGTCATGCTCGGTCCGTCCGGCACCGGGAAGACGGTTTTTCTGAAGTCGCTCATCGGACTTCTCAAGCCCGAGCGGGGCCGTGTCCTCATCGACGGCGTCGACATGGTGAACAGCCCGGAACGCGATATATACGAGACCCGGAAAAAGTTCGGGCTCATGTTCCAGGACGGCGCCCTTTTCGGTTCCATGTCCCTCTTCGACAACATCGCCTTTCCGCTGCGCGAGCACACCCGCAAGAAGGAGTCGGAGATCCGCCGCATCGTCATGGAGCGGATCGACGTGGTGGGACTGCTGGGCGCCGAGGGCAAACTGCCGGGGGAGATCAGCGGCGGCATGCGCAAACGGGCCGGGCTGGCCCGGGCGCTGGTCCTGGACCCGCAGATCATCCTGTGCGACGAGCCGGACTCCGGGCTCGACCCGGTCCGCACCGCCTTCCTCTCCCAGCTGCTGATCGACCTGAACGCGCAGATCGACGCGACGATGCTGATCGTCACCCACAACCTCGACATCGCCGCCACCGTGCCCGACAACATGGGCATGCTCTACCGGCGCGAACTGGTCACCTTCGGCCCCCGGGAGGTGCTGCTGACCAGCGAGGAACCGGCCGTGGCGCAGTTCCTGGCCGGGCGCCGCGAGGGCCCGATCGGCATGTCCGAGGAGAAGGACGCCGCCACCCTGGCCGCCGAGGCGGCCGGCCCGCGCCCGGTGGCGGACCGCCCCCGGGAGATCGTCCCGCAACTGGAGCCGTCCCCCGGGCTGCCGCCGCGCCGCGCCGTCGGGCGCCGCCGCGAACGCGTCCTGGGCATGCTGGACCGGCTGCCGCCCGCCGCCCGCGCCGCCATCCAGCGCACGTACGCCACCCGCGGCAACACCGGCACCCATGGCAACGCCGGCACCGGCACCCCCGGCGCGCCGGACGCCACGGCCGCCGCCACCCTCCCGCTGCCCGCCGCCGGGAGTGGTACATGATCACCGGCGCGCTGCGGCAGACGGGACAGCTCTTCGCGCTCGCCGCCGAGGTGGCCCGCGCGATCTTCCGGCGGCCGTTCCAGTTCCGCGAGTTCATCGAGCAGTTCTGGTTCATCGCGAGCGTCACCATCCTGCCCGCCGCCCTGGTCTCCATCCCGTTCGGCGCGGTGATCGCCCTCCAAGTCGGCTCGCTCACCCAGCAGTTGGGAGCCCAGTCCTTCACCGGCGGGGCCAGCGTGCTGGCCGTCGTGCAGCAGGCCAGCCCGCTGATCGTCGCCCTGCTGATCGCCGGCGCGGCCGGCTCCGCGATCTGCGCCGACCTCGGCTCGCGCACCATCCGCGAGGAACTGGACGCCATGGAGATCATGGGCGTCTCGCCCGTGCAGCGCCTGGTGGTGCCCCGGGTGCTGGCCACCATGGGCGTCGCCGTCCTGCTCAACGGCCTGGTCTCCGCGGTCGGCATCCTCGGCGGCTACGTCTTCAACGTCTTCCTCCAGGACGGCACCCCCGGCGCCTACCTCTCCAGCTTCTCCGCCCTCGCCCAGCTCCCCGACCTGTACATCAGCGAACTCAAGGCGCTGGTCTTCGGGTTCATCGCCGGCATCGTCGCCGCCTACCGGGGCCTGAACCCGCGCGGCGGCCCCAAGGGCGTCGGCGACGCCGTCAACCAGTCCGTCGTCATCACCTTCCTGCTGCTCTTCTTCGTCAACATGGTGATGACGGGCGTCTACCTCCAGATCGTTCCGCCGAAGGGAGGCTGAACCCCGGTGGCCTCCCCGCTCGTCTGGCTCGACCGCTCCGGCGACCAACTCCTGTTCTACGTCCGCTCGCTGCTCTGGATACCGCGCACCCTGCACCGCTACCTCAGAGAAGTGCAGCGGCTGCTCGCCGAGGTCGCCTTCGGCACCGGCGGCCTCGGGGTGATCGGCGGCACCATCGGCGTGATGATCGCGATGACCCTGTTCACCGGCACCGTCGTCGGACTCCAGGGCTACGCCGCCCTGGACCAGATCGGCACCGCCGCCTTCACCGGGTTCGTCTCCGCGTACTTCAACACCCGCGAGATCGCCCCGCTGGTCGCCGGACTCGCCCTCTCCGCGACCGTCGGCGCCGGCTTCACCGCGCAGCTCGGCGCGATGCGCATCAACGAGGAGGTCGACGCCCTCGAAGGGATGGGGGTGCGCTCGCTGCCCTACCTCGTCACCACCCGCATCATCGCCGGCGTGGTCGCCATCGTCCCGCTCTACGCGATCGGCCTGCTCTCCTCCTACCTGGCCTCCCGCTATGTCACGGTCCTCTTCAACGGCCAGTCCCGGGGCACCTACGACCACTACTTCAACCTGTTCCTGTCGCCCACCGACGTGCTGCTGTCCGTCCTGAAGGTGCTCATCTTCAGCGTGATGGTGATCGTCGCCCACTGCTACTACGGCTACCGGGCCGCCGGCGGCCCGGCCGGGGTCGGGGTGGCCGTCGGCCGGTCGGTGCGCAACGCCATCGTGCTGATCAGTGTCACCGACTTCTTCCTGTCGCTGGCCCTGTGGGGTGCCACCACGACCGTGAAGGTGGCGGGGTAGGGATGAGCGGTTCACGAGGCGCGACAGCGCGCCGCCGGCTGGCCGGGGTGGTCTTCCTGGTGGTGCCCGCCCTGCTGGTGTGGCTGGCCGTCGCCGTCTACGACAAGCAGTTCACCGACTCCGACCCGGTGACGGTGGAGACCGGCAGCGTCGGCAACGAGATGCACCTGGGCGCCGAGGTCAAGCTGCGCGGTGTCGTCGTCGGCGAGGTCCGCGCCATCGACGCCACCGCCGACGGCGCCCGGCTCACCCTGGCCCTGAAGCCCGGCGCCCGCGACGGCATCCCGGCCGACGTACGGGCGCAGATGCTGCCGACCACGCTGTTCGGCGAACGGTTCGTGGCCCTGGTACCGCCCGCCTCGCCCGCCGCCGAACCGCTGGCCGCCGGCGCCGTCATCCCGCAGGACCGCTCGGCCAGCGCGGTCGAACTCCAGCAGGTGCTCGACAACGTGCTGCCGATGCTCACCGCCGTCCAGCCGCAGAAACTCTCCGCCACCCTCTCCGCCGTCTCCCAGGCCCTCGCGGGACGCGGCGGCCAACTGGGCGACACCCTCACCCTCCTCGACGACCACCTGAAGAAATTCAACCCCCAACTGCCCACACTCAACCGGGACTTGAAAGAGCTCGTGAAGGTCAGCCAGGTCTACGCCGACGCCGCCCCCGACATCCTCACCGCCCTCGCCGACTTCACCACCACCAGCGGCACGCTGGCCGAAAAGGAGAGCGAGCTGGCCGGCACGCTGGGCGCCACCACCCGGACGGCCGAGGACCTGACCGCCTTCCTGCGGCAGAACGAGGACAACATCATCCGCCTCTCCGCCGCCTCCCGCCCCACCCTGGAACTGCTCGCCGAGTACTCCGCCGCCTTCCCCTGCACCCTGCGCACCCTCGCCGACTTCGTCCCGGCCATGGACCAGGCCCTCGGCAAGGGCACCGACCGGCCCGGCCTGCGGGTCGACGTCACCACCGTGCCCTCCCGCGGCGCCTACCGCCCCGGCACCGACACCCCCTCCTACGACGCCGGCGGCGGCCCCCGCTGCTACCCGGTGCCCTATCTCGGGGTGGCCGCGAAACCGGCCGTACAGGTGCCCGCGGCGGCCGGCGCGGACCTCGGGCCGGCCAACTCCCCGCAGGAGAACGACCTGGTGAACGAACTGCTCGCGCCGGCCGCCGGCCAGGACGCCGCCGACCTGCCGGAGTGGAGCAGCCTGCTGGCCGGCCCGGCGCTGCGCGGCACGGAGGTGACCCTGCGATGAGCTCCCGGCGCAGCACCCACGCCACCCGGCGCCGCCCGCTGACCGGCCCGGTGCTGAAGTCCCTCGCCTTCCTGCTGGTGACCGCGCTGGCCACCACGGTCCTCGGGGTGAGCGTCGCGGGCACCGGCGTCGGCGACGACGACCAGGTCTCCTACCGGGCGCTGTTCACCGACGTCACCGGACTCACCGACGGCGACAGTGTGCGCGTCTCCGGTGTCGAGGTCGGTGAGGTCACCGACGTCCGCGTGGTCGACCGGCGCACCGCCCAGGTCACCTTCACCGTCCGCGACGACCGCACCCTGCCCCGGTCGACCACCGCCGCCGTGAAGTACCTCAACATGGTCGGCCAGCGCTACATCGCCCTGGACCGGGGCAGCGGCGACCTCACCGGCACCCTCGACGGCGGCGACACCATCGGACTGGACCGCACCGCCCCCGCCCTCGACCTCACCCTGCTCTTCAACGGCTTCAAGCCGCTGTTCGAGGGGCTCTCCCCGAAGGACGTCAACGAACTGGCCGGCTCCATCGTGCAGGTGCTCCAGGGCGAGGGCGGCACCGTCGACAGCCTCATCACCCACATCGGCTCGCTCAGCTCGACGGTGGCCGCCAAGGACCAGGTGATCGGCGAGGTGGTGAAGAACCTCAACACCGTGCTGGCCACCCTCAACGACCGCGAGGCCGACTTCGACACCCTCGTCGACACCCTCCAGAAGCTGGTCACCGGCTTCAACGACGACCGGGAGCCGCTGGGCCGGGCCGTCGCCGCCATGGGCGACCTCACCACCGTGACCGCCGGACTCCTGGCGGACGGCCGGGCACCGCTCAAGCAGGACATCCAGGAACTGGGCCGGCTCTCCGGCAACCTCGGGGACGCCACCGGCCAGATCGAGGACTTCCTCGCCAACACCCCCGCCAAGCTGACCGCGCTCGGCCGGCTCTCCTCCTACGGCTCCTGGTTCAACCTCTACCTCTGCGAGGCCCGGGTGGACGGCGTCACCACCTCCACCGGCGCCGAACCGCCCACCGGCATCGCGGTCACCGAAGCGAGGTGCGGCGCATGACCCTGCTGCTGCGGCCCGACCAGCCCGCCGCCCCCGTCCCCGCACCGCCGCGCCGCTCCCGCCGGCCGCGGCTGAAGCCGGTCAAGGAACGCGACCCGGTCGCCGTGGCCCTGGCCGGCCTGGTACTGCTCGCCCTGCTCACCGTCCTCGCCTACAACGCCGACCGGCTCTCCCTGACCGGCGGCGGCACCACCTACACCGCCGACTTCACCGAGGCCGCCGGACTCGACGACGGCGACGAGGTGCGGGTGGCCGGCGTCAAGGTCGGCGAGATCACCGGCGTCGCCCTGGACGGCGACCGGGTCAAGGTCACGTTCGAGGTCGAGGACGCCTGGATCGGCGACCGCACCACCGCGGCCATCGCCATCAAGACCCTGCTCGGCGACAAGTACCTGGCCCTGGACCCGCTCGGCGCGGGAGAGCAGGACCCCGGCCACCGCATCCCGCGGACCCGGACCACCTCCCCGTACGACGTCACCCAGGCGTTCCAGGACCTCAGCGCCACCGTCGACGACATCGACACGCAGCGGCTCGCCGAGAGCTTCGAGACCATCGCCGAGACCTTCGAGGACTCACCGCCGCACGTCCGCCAGGCCGCCACCGGACTGTCCGACCTGTCCCGCTCCGTCTCCGGGCGCGACCGCGAACTGGCCGAACTCCTGGACAACAGCGCCAAGTTGACCCAGACCCTGAAGGACAAGAAGTCCAGCTTCGAGACCCTCATCGAGGACGCCGGACCGCTGCTCGGCGAACTCCAGGGCCGCCGGGACGCCATCACCGCCCTGCTCAAGGGCAGCCGCGACCTCGGCACCCAGCTGTCCGGCCTGGTGGCGGACAACGAGAAACAGCTCGGCCCCACCCTGAAGGCACTCGGCCGGGTCACCACCGTCCTGGAGCAGAACAGCGGCCGGCTGGACCGGACCCTCGCCCTGGTCGGCCCCTACTACCGGCTGCTCGGCAACACCATGGGCAGCGGCCGCTGGTTCGACAGCTACCTGTGCGGGGTCGTGCCGCGGGACTACCTGCCCGCCACGTCCCAGCCCGCGAAGTCCTGCATGCCGCCCGAGCAGTCCGGGACGGCCCAGGGGAGTGGTGAGTGATGACCAGGCGCCGAAAAATCCTCGCCGTGGCCCTCGCGCTGGTGGTGGTCGCCGCCGGCCTGGCCACCGCCCGCGCCCTCGACTCCGCCGGCACCCGCCTGACCGCCTACTTCGACCGCGCCGTCGGCGTCTACGCCGGCTCCGACCTGCGCATCCTCGGCGTCCGGGTCGGCGAGGTGGAGTCCGTCCGCCCGCAGGGCACCCGGGTCCGGGTCGAGCTGGCGCTCGACGACGGCGTACGGGTCGCGAAGTCGGCGCGCGCCCTGGTCGTCGCGCCCAGCGTGGTCGCCGACCGGTACGTCCAGCTCACCCCCGCCTACCGCTCCGGGCCGGCGCTCGCCGACGGCGCCGTACTGCCCGCCTCCCGCAACCGCACCCCGGTCGAGATCGACCAGCTCTACGCCTCGCTCACCGACCTCAGCAAGGCGCTGGGCCCCGACGGCGCCAACTCCGCCGGCGCCCTGTCCGACCTGCTGACGACCGGCGCCGCCAACCTCGACGGCAACGGCGCGGCCATCGGCGAGAGCATCGAGGAGTTCGGCAAGGCGGCCAAGACCCTGGACGGCTCCAGCGACGACCTGTTCGCCACCCTCAGCCGGCTCCAGACCTTCACCACCATGCTGAAGGACAAGGACACCGACGTCCGCACCGCACAGGAACGCCTGGACACGGTCGTCGGCCACTTCGCCGACAACAAGGACGACCTGGCCGGCGCGCTGGACGAACTCGGCACCGCCCTGGCCCGGGTGAAGACCTTCATCGCGGACAACCGGGGCGAGCTGAAGAAGAACGTCGACACCCTGGTGCCGCTCACCCGGACCCTGGTCGAACAGCGTGCCTCACTGGCCGAGGCGCTGGACGTCGCCCCGCTGGCCGCGGACAACCTGGTCGGCGCCTACGACCCCGACACCGGCCTGCTCGACGGCCGCGCCGACCTCAACGAGATCAGCATGGGCGGCCCGCTGCTGCCGCTGCCCGCCACCGGCGGCGCCGCGACCTCCGAAGCGGGGCAGCGGTGATGCGCCGGCCCGGCACGGTACGGCGCGGCGCGCTGACCACCGGGGCCGCCGCCGGCGCCGGCATTGGCGGCCTGCTCGCCCTCGGCCTGGGCTTCGCCCTCGCCCTCGGCGCGTTCTCGGTGACCGCCCCGCGCTTCGACGGCATCGAGGACCTGCCGCTGCCCGGCGGCGCCGACCTCGGCTCCCACCCCTACACCGTCACCGCCGAACTGGACGACGTACTCAGCCTGGTGCCGCAGGCCGCCGTCAAGGTCAACGACGTCGCGGTCGGCCGCGTCACCCGCATCCGCCTGGACGGCGACGACTGGACGGCCCGCGTCACCATGGAGATCAACGGCGACGTCGAGCTGCCCGCCGACGCCGGCGCCCGCCTGGAGCAGTCCAGCCTGCTCGGCGAGAAGTACGTCCAGCTCGTCGCGCCCGCCGACGCGGACGGCGCCGGGCGGCTCGGCGACGGCGATGTCATCCCGGTCGCCCGCACCGGCCGCGACACCGAGGTCGAGGAGGTGTTCGGCGCCCTGTCCATGCTGCTCAACGGCGGCGGCGTCGCCCAGCTCAGGACCATCACCCAGGAACTCAACAAGGCGCTCGGCGGCCGCGAGCCCGAGGTCCGCTCCATGCTCCGCCGGGTCGAGGAACTGGTGGCCGACCTCGACGGCCACCGCGCCGACATCACCGACGCCCTCGACGGCGTCAACCGGCTCGCCGCGACCCTGGCCGGCCGCGACGACGACATACGCACCGTGCTCAGCGACCTGTCACCGGGCCTTGAGACCCTGCACGAACAGCGCGGCGCCCTGCTGACCATGCTGCGCTCCCTGGACACGCTGTCCGGGGTCGCCGTCTCCACCATCGAAGCGAGCAAGGACGACATGGTCGCCGACCTCAAGGCCCTCGCGCCCACCCTGAAGGCCCTCGCCGACGCGGGCACCGACCTGCCCGACTCGCTCCAGGTGCTGCTCACCTACCCGTTCACCGACGAGGTGCTCAACGGCGTCAAGGGCGACTACCTCAACGTGTACCTGAACATGACCGCCGAACCCGGCACCCAGGTGATCCCGCCCCTGGTGCCGAGCGGCACCGCGTCCCCCAGACCCAGCGCCACGGCGCCGAGCGAGCCGGACAGCACGGCGAAGAAGAAGTCGGCGCCGCTGCCGCTGCCCTCGGCGCAGACACCGACCGGCGACCTCGGGGACGGGGGCGAACAGGGATGATCACCCTCGCCGTACGCCTGAAGAACCTCGCCTTCCTCCTCATCGCCGTCCTCGTCCTCGGCTTCCTCGGCATCCGCTACGCCGACCTCGGCCGCTGGGTCGGCGTCGCCGACTACTACACCGTGGACGTCGAACTCCCGCGCACCGGCGGCCTGTTCACCCACTCCGACGTCACCTACCGAGGGGTGTCGGTGGGCCGGGTCGGGGACCTCGAACTCACCGCCGACGGGGTGGTCGCCGAACTGCGCATCAAGAAGTCCGCGCCCGGCATCCCGGCCGACACCCGGGCCGTGGTCGCCGGGCTCTCCGCGGTCGGCGAGCAGTACATCGACCTGCGGCCCCAGAGCGACACGGGTCCCTACCTGGCGGACGGCGCCCGGATCGCGCTGCCCGACACCGAGGTGCCGGCGCCCGTCACCGACGTGCTCACCAGCGTCAATGACCTCGCCCGGTCGGTGCCGCTGGAGGATCTGCGCACGGTCGTCGACGAGTTCGGCAAGACCTTCGAGGGACACGGCGACGACCTCCAGGCGCTGCTGGACAGCGGCAGCGCATTCGTCGAGGCCGCCGACCGCAACCTGCCCGCCACCACCCGGCTGCTCACCGACGGCGAGACGGTGCTGCGCACCCAGGCGCAGGAGGCCGAAGCCATCCGGGGCTTCGCCGACGGCGCCACCGAACTCGCCGCCGCCCTCAAGGGCTCCGACGCCGACCTGCGCCGGCTGCTCACCGTCGCACCGGACGCCGCGAACCAGGTCAGCGGGCTGCTGCGGGACCTCGATCCCAGCCTGGGCGTGGTCCTCGCCAACCTGGTCACCACGTCCGAGGTGGCCCTGACCCGGCAGCGCGGCATCGAGGAACTCCTGGTGAAGTACCCGGCGGCCGTCTCGGCCGGCGCCACCGCCGTCGACGGAGGAAAGATGAACCTCGGCCTGGCCGTCACCTTCTTCCAACCGCTGCCCTGCACCGCCGGGTACGGCGGCACCCGCTACCGCACCGGCCTGGACCTCGGCACCGCGCCCGCCCTCAACACCGACGCCGCCTGTACGGCGCCGGCCTCCAGCGGGATCAACGTCCGCGGCTCGGCCAACGCGCCCGGCGGCGGCGCGGTGCCGGCCCCGGCCAGGCCCGGCTCACTGCCCTCGGGCAGCACGGGTGCCGCGCCGGCCGCGGCGCGCACCGCCGCGGCGTCGCTGCCGGGCGCGCTGGCCCTGCCCGCCGCGGGCGGCACCGGTGCGCAGGGCATGGCGGGACTGCTCGGCGCGAGCGCGGAGGCGGGCCGATGAACCGGGCCCGGACCCTCGCCGCCGCGGGACTGGCGCTGGCGCTGGCGTTCTGCGGCACCGGGGCGTGGACGTACGCGCAGGCCCGCGGCGACGACGCGCTCGCCTACGGCCAGGAACGCGACGCGGCCCTGGCCGACGGCCGCGAGACGCTCGCCGTCCTCAACACCCTCGACGCCTCGTCCCTGGAGCGGGCCCGGGCCGGCATCAAGGACTGGCGGGCCGCCTCGACCGGCCCGCTGCGGCAGGAACTGGGCGCCACCCGCCCCGCGAAGGGGGCCTCCGCCCGCGGCACCGTCACGGAGGCGGCGCTCACCGCCCTGGACACCCGCGCGGGCACCGCCAAGCTCGTCGCGACCGTCCGCGTCGAGGTCACACCGGCCGGCGCGAAGACGCCGACCACGGACCGCAAACGCCTGGAGGCCGTCCTGGCCCGCACGGCCGAGGACGAGTGGAAGGTCAAGGCACTGAGCGCGGTACCGCTGGCGCGGACGGCGGAGGAGGACACGACCCGATGACCGCCCAAGAGGCCGGCCCGGAAGCCGAGGCGCCCCTGCGCGAGGAGCCCACCGCCGAACACCCACCCACTCCAGCGGCAACGGAAGCGACAGCGGACGCGGAGACGGAAGCGACAGCGGAACCAGAGGCGGAGGGGGAGACGGAGACGGAAGCGGAGGCGGAAGCGGAGGCGGCGGGCGACCGCCGGCGACGGCGGTGGAAGCCGCTCTGGTGGCGCCTCGCTTCCTCCGTCACCGCCGCCGCACTCGTCCTGGCCGGCGGCGGCTTCCTCTATGCAGCGCACCAGTTGAGGTCCGCCCCGGCCGCCGAGAACCACGCGCTGACCGACGCCGGGGCCACCACCCGGGTCGCCGGCGACGTCGGCAACGCCCTGGCCCGTGTCTTCTCGTACACGCCGGACGGCCTGGCCGCCACCGAGCGTTCCGCGCGTTCCGTCCTCGCCGGCCGCGCGGCCCGCCAGTACACGGAGCTGATCGACCGGGTGCGCGCGGACCTCAAGAAGCAGCGCGTCACCCTGAGCACCCAGGCCGTGCGCACCGGGGTGATCGAACTCGACGGGGACAGCGCGCGGTTGCTGGTCTTCCTCGACCAGATCTCCGACCGCGGCGAGGACGGCGGCACCGCCGCCGCGGCCCAGCTCACGGTCACCGCGCGCTGGGAGCGGGACCAGTGGTGGATCGTCGACATCAGAACCCGCTGAGCGGGCGCGGAAGAGGGGAACACCCATGAAACGCCGGACCAGAGCGGCGGCGGCCGGGCTCCGGACCCTGCCGGTCACCGCCCTCGCGCTCGTCCTCGTCCTGCTCGCGGGCGGCTTCGCCGCGTGGGCGGGCCGGGACTGGTACGACGCGGCGCACGACGGCACCGTGGCCTACGCCGAGCAGCGCGACGACGCCCTCGCCGCCGGGGAACAGGCCGTCCAGAACCTCAACACCCTCGACCACCGCAGCCTCGACCGCGGCCTCGACCTCTGGGAGTCCTCGACCACCGGCGACCTGCACGACCAACTGGTCGCGGGACGCGACGAGTTCGCCACGCAGGTGAAGACCGCCAAGACCGTCACCACGGCCAAGGTGCTGTCCGGCGCCGTCACCGAACTCGACGACCGGGCCGGCCGGGCCCGGGTGCTGGTCGCGCTGCGGGTGACGGTGCGGGCGCCCGGCGACGAGAGCACCGACAAGGACAGCCGCATGCTCGGCGAACTGACCCGCACCGGCGGCCACTGGAAGCTCAGCGCCCTGGGGCAGGCCCCGGTCGGCGGCACGTCGGCCGGCTGACCGGCCGCAGGAGAGGACGACAGACCATGCCGACCACCACCCGCCACAGCCTCAACACCCTCCGCCGCCGCCAGGCACGCCAGTCCCTGAGAACGCGGGACGCCCCGGACACCCCTCAGGGGCGCGGGGAACCGCGCGACCAGCCACAACCCACCCGCACCCGGACCACGCGTACCACTACGGCGTCACCCCGCCCCCGAAGGCATCTCGCCGCCCTCTGCCTCCTCACCCTCCTCCTCGGCGGCTTCGCCGGCTGGGCGCACGCCCGTGCCGAGAGCCTCCGGGACACCCCCGCCGCCCGCAACACCGCGCTCCTGGACACCGCCCGCACCAGCGAGATCAAGGGCGCCACCGGCAAGGCCGTCGCCGCGCTCTTCTCGTACGACCACGCCGACCCGGCCGCCTTCGACAAGGCCGCGAAGGAGTGGCTGACCGGCCGCGCCGTCACCCAGCACCGCGACCTGTTCGCCGCCGTCCGCACCCAGGCCGACCAGCAGAAGGCGGTGATCACCACCACCGTCACCGACAGCGCCGTCGAGGGCATCGACGGCGACCGGGCCCGGGTCCTGGTCTACGCCGACCAGAGCAGCGTCAGCACCGCCGGTGACAAGAAGGCCGACGACGACGGCACGTACGCGGGCGCGATGCTCGCCGTCGACGTCCAGCGGCGCGACGGCCGCTGGCTCGTCTCGGGCATCGACACCTTCGGCCGCTGACCCCGCACGCACCTCACCACCAGGGAGTGACAGCCCATGCCCCGACACCGCGCCCGACGGGTGCCCGCCCGGACCCGACAGGGGCTGCTGGCCACCGCCGTCGCCGTGACCGCGGTCGCGGCGCTCACCGGCTCCCAGGCCCCCGGACCCGCCGCCCCGCAGGAGAACGGCCGCCCGGCCGCCGACGACCGCGCCGCCCCGGCCGCCGACCCGCCGTACGCCGAACTCGCCCCGCCCGACGACGACTCGTACCACACCGAACTCCCGCCGCTGGTCTCCCCGGACATCGCGCCCCGCGTCGCCCAGGCCGCCCGGATCCGCGCCGAGTCCGGCATCCCGGGCACCGTGCTGCGCGCCTACCGCGACGCGGAGCGGTCCGTCGCCCGCACCGACCCGGGCTGCCGGTTGCCCTGGCAACTGCTCGCCGCCATCGGCAAGGTGGAGTCCGGGCAGGCCCGCGGCGGCGCGGTCGACCGGGCCGGCACCACGCTGGGCCGCATCACCGGCCCGGCGCTCGACGGCCGGAACTTCGCGCTGATCCTGGACAGCGACAACGGCGTGCACGACGGCGACCCGGTGTACGACCGGGCGGTGGGCCCGATGCAGTTCCTGCCGTCGACCTGGGCCCGTTGGGGCGCGGACGGCAACGGCGACGGCCGCGGCGACCCGAACAACATCTTCGACGCGGCCCTGGCCGCCGGGCACTACCTGTGCGCCGGGGACCGGAACCTGGGTGTCGCGGCCGACCTGGACGCGGCCGTGCTCAGCTACAACAACTCGCGCGCCTACCTGGACCTGGTCCGCCACTGGCTGGACTTCTACCGCCGGGGCGTGCACACCGTGCCGGACGGCAGGGGCGTCGTCCCGGTCACCCCCGGCGCCGGCGGCGACACCCAGGCGACCGAGCCGGTCGGCGGCGGGCGGGGCGGTGCGGGCCGCGAGGACGGCGTCATCATCGGCGACGACCCCGCCACACCCACGCCCGCACCGACACCGACACCGACGCGGCCGGCGTCGCCCTCGCCGTCCCCCGAGCCGTCCGCGACGGAGCCCACGCCCTCGCCGACCCCGGACCCGTCGCCGTCCGACACCTCGGCCCCGCCGACACCGGACCCGTCGGTCACGCCGGACCCCACCGACTCGCCGACCCCGTCCCCCGACCCGACGTCCCCGCCGCAGTGCCCCACGGACTCGGCGAGTCCCACACCGGACCCCGGCGCCACACCCACCACCGCGGCGGACGAGCCGACCTGCCCGGCCTGAGGCGCTAGAGGACGGCGTCCAGCAGTCCCGGGAACCGGCCGTCCAGGTCGTCCCGGCGCAGGCTGAGCGAGCGGTGGCGGCCGTGCGGGACGTTGCGGATGAGGCCGGCCTCGCGGAGCGTCTTGAGGTGGTGGGAGAGGGTCGACTTCGGCAGCGGGCCGGAGGGGGGATGGCACTCCGCGACCTCCAGCGAGCCCTCGGTGGCCAGCCGGCGCACCAGGTCGAGCCGGATCGGATCGCTCAGGGCGAAGAGCACGCTGGTCAGCTCCAGCCCGGCGGCCTCGGGATGGGTGAACTCGCGGGTCGATCCAGTCATGGTTCGAGACTACTGGAACAAAGAGGGTTCGAGATTGTTGGAACATTCATCGAAGGCGGAGTAGGCTCCCACTATTCGAGAATCATGGAACAGTCGCTCTGGAGTCCTCATGTCCACCGCTCTTCGGCCGGCTCCGGCACCCGGTGTCCGTCCCCCCGCGCCTGACCCGTGGAGCCGGCTTCTGGCTGCTGGGTCTCACCCAGCTCACGCTCATGGCCGCCAGCAGCGCGCCCTCTCCGCTCTACTCCGACTACGCGCACCGCTGGGGCCTGTCGGCCACCGCCCTCACCGTCGTCTTCGCCGTCTACGCCGTGGCCCTGCTGGCCGCCCTGCTGGTGGTCGGCGGGCTCTCCGACCACCTGGGCCGGCGCCCGGTACTGGTGGCCGCGCTGGTGGGCGAGGCCGCCGCGATGGCGCTGCTGATGACCGCCGGCGGCGTCGGCCAGCTGATCGCCGGCCGGGCCCTGCAGGGGCTCGCCACCGGTGCCGCCACCGGCGCCATCAGCGCCGGACTGATCGACCTCCAGCACCCGGGCTCCAAGCTCGGCCCGCTGCTGACCAGCAGCGGCACGGCCGTCGGCATGGCCCTCGGCGCCCTGGCCGGCGGCGTCCTCACCCAGTACGCGCCCGCTCCGCACATCGTCGTCTTCGCGCTGCTGGTGGCCGCCTTCCTGCTGCTGGCCGCGACCGTGCCGCTGATCCCCGAGACCTCTCCGCTGCACCCCGGCACCCGCGCCTCGCTGCGGCCCCGGGTCGCCGTTCCGCCCGCCGACCGGGCGGCCTTCCTGATCGCGGTGCCCGCCTTCATCGCGAGCTGGGCGATCGGCGGCCTGTACCTCTCGCTGGGGTCGTCGCTGACGGTCGACATCCTGCACACCGGCAACCACGTCGTGGCCGGCCTGCTGGTGGCCCTGCTCTGCGGAGCCGCCGCGGTGGCCTGCGTCACGCTGCGCGCCATGGCGCCGCTGCGGATGATGGTGACCGGCTCGGGCGGCCTGGTGGTCGGCGCCGTGCTGACCCTGCCCGCGCTCCTGATCCCGTCGATGCCCCTGCTGCTGGCCGCGGCCGTCGTCGCCGGGTTCGGTTTCGGCCTGTCCTTCTTCGGCGCCTTCCGGATGCTGGCGCAGACCGCCGGCCACGCCAAGCGGGCCCAGCTCTTCGCCTCGGTCTACGTGGTCTGCTACCTGGCCAACAGCGTCCCGGCGGTGGTGGCCGGCCTGATCGTGCCGCACGCGGGACTGCGCGACACCGCGGTCGGCTACGTCCTGGTCGTCGCCCTGTTCGCCCTGCTGGCGATACCGTTCGGCGTCGCCGCGCTGCGCCGCACGGCGGCCCCCGCACCGGCCGCCGCCGGCGCCTGACGCGACCGCCCGCCGGGCCCGGCCACCGCGCACCGGCATGGCTCCCGATCCCCCGGGCACGCGCATCCCACGACGGTGGGCGCTCCAGGAGAGGTGCGTGCGGATGAACGGGCAAGAGATGAACGGCCGAGGGACGGACGGGAGCGGGACGGACCGGAGAGCGGCCGACGGACAGGGGCCGGACGGGCCGGTGCCCCGGCCGGCCGACCACCGGGGCGCCCCGACGCCCCCGCTGCGGCCCGGCGGCTACGACCCGGCCGCCTACGCCGCCCCGGTCGTGCGCGGTGCCGCGGCGGCCGGAGTGTCCCCGCTGCTCCTGATGACCGTCCTCTACAACGAGGCGTACAAACCGCACCATCCGCTGCTGGAGCGGCTGTGGCAGTGGTGGAAGCCCGGTGCCTCCCTCGGGGTGGCCAACATGCACCGCGCGGCCTTCGAACGGGTCCGGCGCGCGCATAGCCTGCCGGGGCGCTGGCAGGACCTGTGGGCCGACCCCGGGTTCGCCGTCGAGGTGGCCGCCCTGCACCTGGCGGACCTCGACCGGAGCCTCCCGGCGCACCACGTGCGCCGCTACACCCGCGACGAACTGCTCGCCCTGGGCTACAACACCGGCGGGCGCAACATGCGCGCCTTCGCCCGGGGCGTCCCGCCGGGCCCCATGGCCCGGTCGTACCTGCGCCGGTTCCGTACCCACCGGGGCCGGGCCGCGGCGGCCCTCGCGGCGGCCGAACACAGTGGCACGCCGCCGCACTGACGCACCGTCAGGCGCCGGTCACCGCAGTGAGGGGTGTGAACTCTCCCGCGTGGTCCACGGTTCCTTGTCCACACCCGCACCGGTCATGGCCATGCCCGCGAAGGACCCGGCCGCCCCGGCCGCCACGCCCAGCAGCATGCCCGGCCAGGACGAGACGACGCCGGTGAGGAAGGGGACGGCCAGCAGGGCGCCGACGGCCGCGATCCGCAGGTGCGAGGCGTGCGTCTTCGGGAAGTACCGGGACGGCCGGGGCAGCGGACCGGCGGCGCGCGCCGGGTCGGTGGCGTGCCGCGGCGCGGCGCCGCCCCGCAGGTAGGGCGTGTGGTTGTCCTCCGCCGTCTGACCCCACACCACATGGCCGGAGTCGGAGACGAAGGCGGCGGGCACCTTGTGCTCGGCGTTCGTGGCCGCGATGTCACGCCACCGGGTGGGCCAGCACAGCCAACCGGTGTGGCCGACCAGTTGGGCGGCGGCGTGGGTGAGGTGCTTGTCGCCGAGGGCGATCCGGAAGTTGTCGCCCTCCATGGCCAGCAGCCGGACGACCGGCCCTTCGCCGCCGTTCTCGGGCACCAGCTCGATGCCGTGGGTGACGGAGGCGGCGATCTTGCCGACGCCGGTCCCGGCCGGGTAGCGGTACACCCCCCGCAGCGGGGTGCCGAACCGGACCCGGACCGCGTGCACCCCGCCCGCCGCGGCGTCCGCCCGCAGCATCCGCTGCGCGGGGTAGAGCTGGTTCTTGAGCAGACCGATGACGTACAGGGTCAGCACCACTCCGAGGAACCAGGCGAGCAGGCAGTACAGGGCGCCGAGCGGTGACCCGTCGCCCTTCCAGGCGGTCCGGCCGGCCACGTACGGGGCCCAGACGGTCAGCCAGGCCGCCGCCGCGAACCCCCAGTCACGGCGGATCGGCCCCAGCCTGCCGGGGATCGTGCCGCTCGGCGGCGCGGTCGCGGGCAGTGGTCGCACGGCCGGTGCCGCGCGGCAGGCCAGTACCCATCCCAGCGTCGACAGCGCGGCCAGTCCCAGCGGCACCAGGACGTCCCAGCGCGGGGCACCGATGAAGTGGAACCCCGCCGCGAGCCAGGCGACCGCCGCGGACCCCAGGGCGGTCGCCCCCAGCGCCCTGGACACTGGTGTGGACACGTGCTGCATCCGGCTCTCCCGACCCCTGTGTGAAGAAGTTGTACCCAGCAGGAGATTACGCCGAGTTGATCACCGAGGTAAGGGGCGGGAGCGATGGGTAGCCTGAGCCGTATGTTCACCACCCGCCCCACCCTCCAGGGCACCCACGGCATGGCGGCGACCACGCACTGGCTGGCCTCCGCCGCCGCCATGGCGGTACTGGAGGACGACGGCAACGCCTTCGACGCGGCGGTGGCCGCGGCGTTCACGCTGCACGTCGTGGAACCGCATCTGAACGGCCCGGCGGGCGAGGTGCCGGTCGTCCTCGCGCCCGCCGGGGCCGCGCCCCGGGTGCTGTGCGGGCAGGGACCCGCGCCGGCCGGCGCGAGCATCGCGCACTACACCTCGCTCGGCCTGGACCTGGTGCCCGGCACCGGCCCGCTGGCCGCCGCCGTGCCCGGCGCCTTCGACGCCTGGCTGCTCCTGCTGCGCGACCACGGCACCAAGTCCCTCGCGGACGTGCTGAAGTACGCCATCGGGTACGCCGAACACGGGCATCCGGCGGTCGAGCGGATCGGCGCGACGGTCGAGACGGTCCGGGAGCTGTTCGAGACCGAGTGGACCACCTCCGCCGAGCTCTACCTCCCCGGCGGCCGTTCCCCGGCCCCCGGCGCACTCCTCAAGAACCATGCCCTCGCGGCGACTTGGCGGCGACTGCTCAGCGAGGCGCGGGCCGCCGTCCCCTCGGGCGCCACCCGCTCCGAGCGCCGGGAGGGAGAGATAGCGGCGGCCCGCCGCGTCTGGCGGGAGGGCTTCATCGCCGAGGAACTGGCCGCCTTCGCCGCCCGCCCCACCATGGACACCTCCGGCGAACGCCACCCCGGCACCCTCACCGGCGACGACCTCGCCGGATACACCGCGCACTACGAGGAGCCGGTCACCCGCACCTGGAACGGCTGGACCGTGGCCAAGGCCGGCCCGTGGAGCCAGGGACCGGCCCTGCTCCAGCAACTCGCCCTGCTGGACGACGACTTCGGCACCCCGGGCAGCGGGACCGAGTACGCGAGCGCCGAGTACGTGCACACCCTCGTCGAGGGCACCAAGCTGGCGATGGCCGACCGCGAGGCCTGGTACGGCGACGCGGACGGGGCCGACGTCCCCCTGCCGACGCTGCTGTCGGCCGGGTACAACGCCGGGCGGCGCGCGCTGATCGACCCCGCGCACGCCTCGTACGAGCTGCGCCCCGGCCGCCCCGACGGGCGCACCCCCAGGCTGCCGGGACTCGCCACCGGGCCGGCCCGCCGGGGCACCACCGCGGCCGGGGCCGGGGAGCCGACCGTCGCCCGGGACGGCGCCACCCGGGGCGACACCTGCCACCTCGACATCGTGGACCGCTGGGGCAACATGGTCTCGGCGACGCCGAGCGGCGGCTGGCTCCAGTCCAACCCGGTCGTCCCCGCCCTCGGCTTCCCGCTCGGCACCCGGCTCCAGATGACCTGGCTGGAGCCCGGCCTGCCCAACTCCCTCACCCCCGGCCGCCGCCCCCGCACCACCCTCACCCCCTCCCTGGCCCTGCGCGACGGTGTGCCGGTGCTCGCCTTCGGCACCCCCGGCGGCGACCAGCAGGACCAGTGGAGCCTGCACTTCCTGCTCGCCGTCGCCCTGCGCGCGAGGTTCCGTGGCGGCTACGACCTGCAAGGCGCCATCGACGCGCCGAACTGGCACACCGAAAGCTTCCCGTCCTCGTTCTACCCGCGGCTCATGGACCCGGGATCGCTCGTCCTGGAGTCCCGCTTCGACGACACCGTGATCTCCGGTCTGCGCCGCCGCGGGCACCGGGTCACGGTCGCCGACCCCTGGTCGGAGGGACGGCTGTGCGCGGTCGCCCGGGACCCGGAGACCGGCGTGCTGTCGGCGGCCGCCAACCCGCGCATGATGCAGGGGTACGCGGTCGGCAGGTGACCCGCTAGCGTCCCCCGCCCGGCCCGCGCAGCTCCGCCCGCTCCCACCCCGGCCGGTCCGGCCGCGGACCCAACTGCTCGGGATCGCGGGAGCGGTAGACCACGTACGGCCGGAACAGGTACTGCACCGGCGCGCTGAACATGTGCACCAGCCGGGTGTACGGCACCAGCGCGATCAGCAGCATGCCGATCACCGCGTGCGCCTGGTACAGCACCGGCACCCCGGTCATCAGCCCGGTCTCCGGGCTGAGCCGGAACAGACTGCGCGACCACGGGGCGATGGAGTGCCGGTAGTCGTAGCCGGTGCCGGTGGAGTGGGCGAGCTTGGCGACCATGCCGAGGACGATCGCGCCGACCAGGAAGACGTACATGAACTTGTCGTTGCCGGTGGTGGCCCGGAACACCGGCGCGTTGGTGCGCCGCCGGTAGACCAGCGCCGCGATGCCGGCCACCGCCAGCACCCCGGCGAGGGTGCCGCCGTACAGCGAGAAGAGGTGGTAGGCGCGCTCGTCGACGCCGATCGCGTCGGTCCACGACTCCGGGACGAACAGGCCGATCAGATGGCCGACGAGGACGAACAGGATGCCGTAGTGGAACACCGGGGAGGCGATGTTCAGCAGTTTCGACTCGTACACCTGGGAGGAGCGGCTGGTCCAGCCGAACCGGTCGTAGCGGTGCCGCCACACCAGGCCGGCCACCAGGGACAGGAACGCGGCGTAGGGCAGGACACCCCACAGGAAGACGGTCATCGGCGGGCTCCGGCGGTCGCGGGCGGCAGGGTGGCGCACACCGCGTCCAGGACACACGCGTACGGTGTGCCGCAGCCGGTGAGGCGGGTGCGGAGCTGGTCCAGGGCGTCGCGGTACTCGACCAGCAGCCGGGTGTCGCCGGTGCGGGAGGCCAGCTCCAGCACGGCCGGCAGGAAGTCGGGCAGTTCCTCCTCGGTGCACTCCAGGCCGTGCGCCCGGTAGCACTCCTTGAAGCGGACCAGGGACATGCCGCGCCGCCGGGTGTCGCCGTCGCTCCACCAGCTCAGATACAGACTGTGCCGGTTCTTGAAGTCGAACACCTCGACGTAGTGCGCCTGGAGGTCGGACTGCGAGGTCAGCGCCGCGTGGTCGGTGAACCCGCGCAGTTGCGGCGCCGCCTCGCGCAGCAGCGGCAGCCGGGCCCGGAAGTCGTCGTCCGGGTAGGTCAGGCAGAGCGCCGCCGCCTGGTAGAGCACCTCGAAACCGGGCATCAGACCTCCCTCTCGTCGGACGGTTCGTCGGCGGTCTGCCGGCGGCGCAGCAGGTGGAAGTTCTCCACCGGCACCAGCGGCAGCCGCTTGCGTCCCGAGTCCTGGCCGAACGGCCCGTCGCCGCCCGCGCCCGGCCCGCCGTCGAAGTCCAGGCTGCAGGTGTCCGGCAGCGCGGCCGCCTCCAGGCGGTGCGCGTCCCCGACGGCCGCCGTCGGAATCACGTACCGCTCCTCGTACTTGGCGATGGCCAGCAGCCGGTACATGTCCTCGATCGCGCCGGGCGTCATGCCGACCGCGCCGGCCACCCGCGGGTCGGGTTCCTCACCGAGGTTGACCGCCCGCATGTGGGCGCGCATCGCGGCGAGCTTCTCCAGCGACGCCCGCACCGGAGCGGTGTCCCCGGCCGCGAACAGCTCCGCCAGGTACTCCAGCGGGATGCGCAGGGTGTCGATGGCGCCGAACAGGTTGTCGGCGTCCTCGCCGTCGTGCCCGGTGTCGGTGAGCGCGTCCACCACCGGGGACAGCGGCGGGATGTACCAGACCATCGGCATCGTCCGGTACTCCGGATGCAGCGGCAGCGCGACCCGGTACGTGCTCACCAGCGCGCGCACGGGGGAGCGCCGGGCCGCCTCGATCCAGTCGTACGGGATGTCCGCCGCCTCGGCGGCCCGTCGCACCCCGGGGTCCTCCGGGTCGAGGAACACGTCCAACTGGGCTTGATACAACTCCCGTTCGTCGGTCGTCTCGGCCGCCGCCGTCACCTTGTCGGCGTCGTAGAGCAGCACGCCGAGATAGCGCAGCCGGCCCACACAGGTCTCCGAGCAGACCGTGGGCTGGCCGATCTCGATGCGCGGGTAGCAGAAGGTGCACTTCTCGGCCTTGCCGGTGCGATGGTTGAAGTACACCTTCTTGTACGGGCAGCCGGTCACACACATCCGCCAGCCCCGGCAGCGGTCCTGGTCGACCAGGACGATGCCGTCCTCCGCCCGCTTGTACATCGCCCCCGACGGACAGGACGCCACGCAGGACGGGTTGAGGCAGTGCTCGCAGATCCGCGGCAGATAGAACATGAAGGTCTCTTCGTAGGCGAACCGCACCTTCTCGGCCGCCTGCCGCCGGACCCGCTCCACCATCGGGTCGAGGTCGCCGTAGGCCGGGGCGCCGCCCAGGTTGTCGTCCCAGTTCGAGGACCAGCTGATCTTCATCGGCTTGCCGTCGAGCTGGGAAACGGGCTGGGCGACGGGGTAGTCGGTGCCCAGCGGGGCGTCGGTGAGGTTCTTGTAGTCGTACGTCCAGGGCTCGTAGTAGTCCTTGATCTCCGGCAGCTTCGGGTTGGCGAAGATCCCGGCCAGCTTCTTGAACCGGCCGCCCGCCTTGAGCCTCAGCGCGCCCCGCTTGTTCAGCTCCCAGCCGCCGCGCCACTTGTCCTGGTCCTCGTAGCGGCGGGGGTAGCCCTGCCCCGGCCGGGTCTCCACGTTGTTGAACCAGACGTACTCCATGCCCCGGCGGTTGGTCCAGGCCTGCTTGCAGGTGACCGAGCAGGTGTGGCAGCCGATGCACTTGTCGAGGTTCATCACCATCGCGATCTGTGCCATCACACGCATGTCAGTACTCGACCTCCTGGCCGCGGCGGCGGATCACCGTCACCTCGTCGCGCTGGTTGCCGGTCGGACCGAGGTAGTTGAACGCCCAGGACAGCTGGGCGTAGCCGCCGATCAGATGGGTCGGTTTGAGGATCAGCCGGGTGAGCGAGTTGTGGATGCCGCCGCGCCTGCCGGTGGTCTCGGTCAGCGGGACACCCACCGTGCGTTCCTGCGCGTGGTGCATGTAGACCGTGCCGGGCGGCATCCGGTGCGAGACCACCGCGCGGGCCACCACCACGCCGTTGCGGTTGACCGCCTCGATCCAGTCGTCGTCCGCCACCCCGATCGCGTCCGCGTCCTGCGGCGCCATCCAGATGGTCTGGCCGCCCCGGGACAGCGACAGCATGAACAGGTTGTCCTGGTACTCGGAGTGGATCGACCACTTGTTGTGCGGGGTGAGGTAGCGGACCGTCACCTCCCGGGCGCCGTCCGGGCCGAGCCGGGGTTCGCCGAACAGGCGGTGCATGTCCAGCGGCGGGCGGTAGACGGGGAGTGCCTCGCCCAGCTCGTGCATCCAGTCGTGGTCGAGGAAGAGGTGCTGCCGGCCGGTGAGCGTGTGCCACGGCTTGAGCTGCTCGGTGTTCTGCGTGAACGCCGTGTAGCGGCGGCCGCCGTGCTCACTGCCCGACCACTCCGGGGAGGCGTTCACCGGGACCGGCGCCGACTGGGTGTCCGCGTAGGTGACCCGGCGGCCCTCGTGCTCGGCGGCCAGGTGGGCCATCGGCTGCCCGGTCTTCGCCTCCAGGGTGCGAAACCCCTGCACCGCCAGCCGGCCGTTGGTGGTGCCGGACAGGGCGAGGATCGTGTTGGCCGCCTTCACCGCCGTGTCCAGCGCCGGCCGGCCGTCCGCCGGGCCGCCGCGCACCGCGCCGTTCAGCTCCCGCAGCACGGTCACCTCCGCGTCCGGGCGCAGGGCGATGCCCTTGGCGGGCAGCCCGCCCGCCTCCACCAGCGGGCCGAGCGCCGCGAACTTCGCGCCGACCGCCGGGTAGTCCCGCTCCACCACGGCCAGCGCGGGCATGGTCTTCCCCGGCTCCGGTTCGCACTCGCCGCGCTGCCAGTCCCGTACCACACCGCCCGGCTGGGCCAGCTCGCCCGGGGTGTCGTGCTGGAGCGGCGAGGCCACCAGGTCCTTGCGGACGCCGAGGTGGCCGACGGCCAGTTCGCTGAGCTTGTCGGCCAGCGCCTTGAAGGTGTCGAAGTCGGTGCGGGCCTGCCAGGGCGGGTCCACGGCCGGGGAGAAGGCGTGCACGTAGGGGTGCATGTCGGTGCTGGACAGGTCGTGTTTCTCGTACCAGGTCGCGGCCGGCAGCACGACGTCGGAGAGCAGGGTGGAGGAGGTGTGCCGGAAGTCCAGGGAGAGCAGCAGGTCGAGCTTGCCCTCGGGGGCCGTGTCGTGCCAGACCACGTCCCGGGGGCGCTGCTCCGGTGCCGCCTCCTCGGCGCGCAGCGACGAGTGCGTGCCCAGCAGATGCTTGGTGAAGTACTCGGCGCCCTTCGCGGAGGAACCCAGCAGATTGGCCCGCCACAGGGTCACGATCCGGGGCCAGTTCTCCGGCGCGTCCGGATCCTCGCAGGCGAACTTCAGGGTCCCGGCGCGCAGTTCGGCCACCGCCTTGGCCACCGGATCGCCGAACACCTCGCCCAGCTCCAGTGGATTGCGGTCGAAGGTCGGGTACGACGGCATCCACCCCGCCCGTGCCGACAGCGCCAGGCAGTCCGCGCCGGTCATCCCCGCGAACCGGCCCTCGCCCAGCGGTGAGGCCAGCACATCGGCGCTGAACCGGTCGTAGCGCCACTGGTCGGTGTTGAGGAACCAGTACCCGGTGCCGATCATCTGCCGGGGCGGCCGGGACCAGTCCAGACCGCCGGCCAGGGCGGCCCAGCCGGTCAGCGGGCGGCACTTCTCCTGGCCCACGTAGTGCGCCCAGCCGCCGCCGTTGCGGCCCTGGCAGCCGGTCAGCTGGAGCAGGGCGAGGAAGGCCCGGTAGATCGTCTCGGAGTGGAACCAGTGGTTGGTCCCCGCGCCCATCAGGATCATGCAGCGGCCCTTGGAGCGCTCGGCGGTCCGCGCGAACTCCCGGGCGATGCGCACGCAGGCCGCCGCCGGCACCGAGGTGTGCGTCTCCTGCCAGGCCGGGGTGCAGGGGTCCGCCGCGTCCTGGTACGACGCCGGCCAGTGGCCCGGGACGCCGGGGCGGGCCACACCGTACTGGGCCAGCAGCAGGTCGAAGACGGTGGTCACCAGGGGCCCGTCGGGGCCGCCGAGCCGGGTCGCGGGCACCCCGCGCCGGACCACCTCGCCGCGCCCCTGTCCGTGGGTGCCGCCGTCGGTGTCGAAGCGGGGGAGGAGCACCTCCACGCCGGTCGACGCCTCGTGGCCGTGCAGGGTGAGGCGGGGGCCGACCTCCCCGAGGTCCAGGTTCCACCTGCCCTGGTCGGCCTCGTTCCAGCGGAAGCCGACCGAGCCGTTCGGCACGACCGCGCGGCCGGTCGCCTCGTCCAGCACCACCGTCTTCCACCGCGCGTCCTCGCCGGCCTGCCCGAGGTCGGCGGCGCGCAGGAACTTCGCCGGCACGTACGCCCCGTCCCGCTCGGCCAGGGTGACCAGGAACGGCAGGTCGGTGAAGCGCCGTACGTAGTCGGTGAAGAAGGGTGTGTCGCGGTCGACGAAGAACTCCTTCAGCACCACGTGCCCCATGGCCAGCGCCAGCGCGGCGTCGGTGCCGGGGTGCGGATGCAGCCACTGGTCGGCGAACTTGGTGTTGTCGGCGTAGTCCGGGGAGACCACGACGACCTTCTGGCCCCGGTAGCGGGCCTCCGCCATCCAGTGCGCGTCCGGGGTGCGGGTCACCGGGACGTTCGTCCCCCACATGATCAGGTACGCCGCGTCCCACCAGTCGCCCGACTCCGGTACGTCGGTCTGGTCGCCGAAGACCTGCGGGGAGGCGACGGGCAGGTCGGCGTACCAGTCGTAGAACGACAGCATCGGGGCGCCGATCAGGGCGTGGAAGCGGGCGCCCGCCGCGTGCGACACCATCGACATCGCGGGGATCGGGGAGAACCCGGCGATCCGGTCCGGGCCGTGCTTCTTGATGGTGTGCACGTGCGCGGCGGCCACCAGCTCCACCATCTCGTCCCAGGACGCCCGCACCAGGCCGCCCTTGCCCCGGGCCACCTGGTAGCGGCGCCGCCGCTCCGGGTCGTCCTGGATGTCGGCCCAGGCCAGCACCGGGTCCTTCAGCCGGGCTTTGGCCTCCCGGTACATCTCCAGGAGCACGCCGCGCACGTAGGGGTAGCGCACCCGGGTGGGGGAGTACGTGTACCAGGAGAAGGCGGCGCCCCTGGGGCAGCCGCGCGGCTCGTACTCGGGGCGGTCCGGGCCGACCGACGGGTAGTCCGTCGCCTGGGTCTCCCAGGTGATGATGCCGTCCTTGACGAACACGTTCCAGCGGCACGAACCCGTGCAGTTGACGCCGTGCGTGGAGGTGACGACCTTGTCGTGGCTCCAGCGGTCCCGGTAGAAGGCGTCCGCCTCCCGGCCGCCGGCCAGCCCGATGCTGTGCAGGTCGGGCGCGGCCGCCCCACGGCGCAGGAACCGGCCCGCGCGCAGCAGTGCCGCCCCCGGCTCGGTGGGCGGTGTCCGCGTCTGAGTCACGTGCGCTCCCTTGCTGCCGGCCCTGGTTCACGAACCTAGGGCCGGCAATGGGAGCGCACCCGTTCACGGGGCCCGTACGGGTTTCCCGGCAGGGAACCCCCGACGGGGTCAGGGCTTGCGGGCCACCCCCGCGTACACCGGCACGATGCCCTCCTCCTGCGCCGCCACGTCCACCGGCTCCGGCCGCCACCCGGTCACCGGGATCAGGCCGGGACCCAGCAGCTCCAGACCGTCGAAGAAGCGGGCGAACCCGGCCAGCGGACGCGGGAAGAACGGGGTGCCGCCGCGCGCGAA
This sequence comes from Streptomyces sp. NPDC023723, assembly GCF_040639815.1. Taxonomy (NCBI): domain Bacteria; kingdom Bacillati; phylum Actinomycetota; class Actinomycetes; order Kitasatosporales; family Streptomycetaceae; genus Streptomyces; species Streptomyces sp. NPDC023723. Next base: position 19,690 of record NZ_JBFAAP010000043.1, on the reverse strand, counting down.
CAGGGCGGCGGCCCGGCCCACCGCCTCCGGGTTCAGATCCGCGGTGACCTGCGACAGGATCAGGAAGCTGCCCGGGGCCAGGGCGTCCACGTACCGCTTCAGCAGGCCGTGCGCGTCGTCGCCGTCGGCCGCGTCCCCCAGGTAGTGCGTCAGCGCCACCAGCGACAGGGCGACGGGCCGGGTCAGGTCCAGGGACTCGGCCGCCAGCCGCAGGATCGTGTCCGGGTCGCGGACGTCGGCGTGCACGTAGTCCGTCGAGCCCTCGGCGGAGCCGCGCAGCAGCGCCTCGGCGTGCCGCAGCACGATCGGGTCGTTGTCCGCGTACACCACCCGGGATTCGGCCGCGACCCCCTGCGCCACCTGGTGCAGGTTCGGCTGAGTCGGTATGCCGGTGCCGATGTCGAGGAACTGGCGCACGCCCGCCTCGGCGACCGTGCGGACCGCCCGGTGCATGAACCGGCGGTTCGCGCGGGCGCCGCGCACCGCCGTCTCGTCGGCGGCGAGGATCTTGCGGGCCAGCTCCTCGTCCACCGGGTAGTTGTCCTTGCCGCCCAGCCACCAGTCGTAGACCCGGGCGGGGTGCGGCCGGCTGGTGTCGATGGCGGGCACGGCGTCGTCTGGGGCGGTCATGCGCGGCGTTCTCCTCGGGCTCGTCGTGCGGGTCGGGCTCGTCGGGCGGCTCGGGGGCGTCGGGCGTGCGGCGCGCGGCTCGGCGGTGGCACCGGCTCAGTAGCTCTCGCGGTACGCGCGCAGGATCTTCTGGGTGCGCTGCGCGGAGGCGGCCAGCGCCGTCATGTGGTCCAGCACCTCCAGGTGCGCGGAGACCTCGTCCCGGGAGTCCAGGTACAGGGCGCCGGTCAGATACTCGGTGAACACCATGTCCGGCAGCTCCGGCTCGGCGAACCGGAACAGCGTGAACGGCGCGTACGTCCCCGGATGCGGGCCGGTGTCGAACTCGGCGACCTGCAGGGTCACCCGCTCCCGCCCGGCGAAGTCCAGCAGCTTGTCGAGCTGTTCGCGCATCACCCCGCCGTCGACGCTCACCGGGCGGCGCAGCACCGTCTCGTCCATGATCACCCACAGGTGCGGCGGCTGGGCGCGCGCCAGCAGCCCCTGCCGCTCCATGCGCAGCGCCACGTGCCGCTCCACGGCCGCCTCGCCGGCCGTCCCGATGGTCCCGGTCTCCAGCACCGCCCGCGCGTACTCCTCCGTCTGGAGCAGTCCCGGCACGAAGTGCGGCTCGTAGGACCGGATGATCCGGGCGGCGCCCTCCAGGCTCACGTACAGGCTGAACCACTCGGGCAGCACGTCGTGGTACCGCTGCCACCAGCCGGGCCGGTTGGCCTCCTCGGCGAGGTCGACGAAGGACGTCACCTCGGCGTCGGGCACCCCGTAGGCGTTCAGCAGGATCTGGACGTACGGGATCTTCAGCGCGACCTCGGCCGTCTCCATCCGCCGTACCGTCGCCGGGGCCACCCGCAGCACCTTCGCGGCGGCCTCGCGGCTCAGGCCGGACCTCTCCCGCAGCTCCTGGAGCCGCTTTCCCAGCACCACCTGTCCCACAGTGGGCGCGGGCCTACGGTCACTCACGCCACGCCCCTCCAACGCGCCGAAGTACTTCACCAGTCTTTCACGTCACCCGGCCCGTCCCACAAGGGAGGTCCGGCACGAAGTGCTGTGGCAGGCTGGGCAGGAGACCGTCCGGACCGGGAAGGAGCGCGGCCGATGCCCGGCGAACCGCTGTCGCAGCAGGACATCGAGGACCGGCTCGCCGAGCTGCCCGGCTGGTCGCTCGACGACGGCCGCCTCACCCGCGGCTACCGGCTGGCCTCGCACGTCGCGGCCACCGCGATGGTCGTGCACATCGCCCAGGTGCAGGAGGAGCTCGACCATCACTCCGATCTGACCCTGGGCTACGACACGGTGTCGCTGAGCGTGCACACGCACAGCGCGGGCGGCGCGGTGACCGAGAAGGATCTCGAGCTGGCCCGCCGGGTGGAGGATCTGGCCGCGGGCCACGGGGCACACTGACGTATGTGCTGGACTATGACGAGGAAGCGGAGCGGTACGACGCCGCCCGCGGCGGCGAGCCCAGGGCCGCCGCCGCAGCCGAGGCACTGCTGAGCCTGGTCCCGGCCGGGGCGGGCCGGCTGCTCGACGCGGCCTGCGGCACCGGGATCGTCACGCGGCGCCTGGCGGCGGCCCGCGCGGGACTGCGGGTGACCGGCGTGGACCGCTCAGCCGCCATGATCGGGCGGGCGGCGGCCCGGCTGCCCGGCGCGGTGCTGCGGGCCGACGCCCGCCGACTGCCGTTCGGCGCCGGGTCGTTCGACGCGGTGAGCAGCGTGTGGCTGCTGCATCTGGCCGCCGTGCCCGACGCGCGCACCATCGTCGGGGAGTGCGCCCGGGTGCTGCGGCCCGGCGGGGTGTACGTGACCACGGTCGACAAGGGCCCCTCGCACAACGTGGGCAGCGACATCGACGCCGTCCTCACCGCCCGGCCGCCCAGCGTCGTGCCGGACTCGGCCGGAGCCGTCGCGGCGTACGCCCGCGAACACGGGCTGCGCCCGGCCGGCCGGGCCCGGTTCACCGGCCGGGGGCAGGGCCGCAGTCCCCGGCGCACCATCGCCGACCTGCGGCGCGGCTGGTTCATGACGCTGCCGCCGGGCGACCCGCTCGCCGAACGGTTCGCCGCCCGCCTCGCGGCCCTCCCCGACCAGGACCGGCCCCGGCCCGACCCGGTGTTCACCCTGCTGGCGTTCGAGAAGCCCTGACCGGCGGGGCGCTGCCGGCGGTCCGGCCCAGGCGGCGACGGGGAGCCGCCCGCCGCGGGGATGGGGCGGCAACTCCCGCGCCCTTGGCGGCGACTGAGAGAGGAACACCCCCCTCTCAGGAGGCAACCCCCATGAAGCACCCGCACGGGCGCGGCAGACGCCGCGTCCTCATCACCACCCTGGCCGCGGTCACCGCCCTGGCCGGCGCCGGGCTGACCACGCTCACCGCCGACACCGCCGAGGCGGCGACCGCCCGGCAGGTCGAGAAGCTGGACCGGGGCGTCGTCAGCGTCCACACCTCGGCCGGCAACCTGGTCAGCTGGCGCTGGCTCGGCACCGACCCGAACGACGTCTCCTTCAACGTCTACCGGGCCGGCACGAAGGTCAACCCGGCCCCGGTCACCGGCTCCACCAACTACTTCCACTCCGGCGCCCCGGAACAGGCCGACTACACCGTCCGCGCGATCGTGAACGGCGTCGAGCAGACCGACTCGGTGAACGCGGTGCAGTTCCGAGCCGGCTACAAGGACGTGCCGATCAGCCCGCCCGCCGGCGGCACCACCCCCGACGGCGTCGCCTACACCTACGAGGCCAACGACGCCTCGGTCGGCGACCTCGACGGCGACGGCGCCCTGGACATCGTCCTGAAGTGGCAGCCGACCAACGCCAAGGACAACTCCCAGTCCGGCTACACCGGCAACACGATCGTCGACGGGATCAAGCTCGACGGCACCCGGCTGTGGCGCGTCGACCTGGGCCGCAACATCCGCTCCGGCGCCCACTACACCCAGTTCCAGGTGTACGACTACGACGGCGACGGCAAGGCCGAGGTCGCCATGAAGACCGCCGACGCCACGGTCGACGGCACCGGCGCGGTCATCGGCAGCTCGTCCGCCGACTACCGCAACTCCTCCGGGTACGTGCTGTCCGGCCCCGAGTACCTGACCATGTTCAACGGCCAGACCGGCAAGGCGATGGGCAGCGTCGACTACGTCCCGGCCCGCGGCACCGTCTCCTCCTGGGGCGACTCCTACGGCAACCGGGTGGACCGCTTCCTGGCCGGCACCGCCTACCTGGACGGCGCCCGGCCCTCGCTCATCATGGCCCGCGGCTACTACACCCGCAGCGTGATCGCCGCCTGGGACTGGCGAGGCGGCGCCTTCACCCGCCGCTGGACCTTCGACACCAACTCGTCGACCAACAGCGGCAAGGGCTACGACGGCCAGGGCTCGCACAGCCTCTCCGTCGGGGACGTCGACAACGACGGCAAGGACGAGATCGTCTACGGCTCGATGGCGGTCGACGACAACGGCAACGGGCTGTGGACCGCCAAGACCGGCCACGGCGACGCCCAGCACCTCGGCGACCTGGACCCGTCCACCTCGGGCCTGGAGTACTTCAAGGTCTCCGAGTCCACCTCGCAGCCCGCCGAGGTGTACCTCAACCCGGCCAGCGGCGCGGTCCGCTGGAAGCTCGACGCCTGCTGCGACAACGGCCGCGGGGTCGCCGGTGACATCTACGCCGGCAACGACGGCGCCGAGGTCTGGTCCGCCTCCGACACCTACATCCGCGACGAGGCCGGCGCCACCAAGGGCCGCGAACCGTCCTCCGCCAACTTCCTGTCCTGGTGGGACGGCGACACCGTCCGCGAACTCCTGGACGGCACCCACATCGACAAGTACGGCACCTCCGCCGACACCCGCCTGCTCACCGGCTCCGGCGTCGCCTCCAACAACGGCACCAAGGCCACCCCGGTGCTCTCCGGCGACATCCTCGGCGACTGGCGCGAGGAGGTCATCTGGCGCACCAGCTCCAACACCGCGCTGCGGATCTACTCGACCCCGGTGGAGACCAGCACGAAGATCACCACCCTGCTCCACGACACGATGTACCGCACCGGCCTCGCCTGGCAGAACACCGCCTACAACCAGCCCCCGCACCCGAGTTTCTTCCTCGGCAACGGGATGGCGACGGCACCGCGGCCCACGGTGTACACGCCGTAGCACGCGGGCGCGGTCTCCCGGTTCAGCCGGGGGGCCGCGCCCGGCGCCCGCGCGGCCGGCCGGTCTGCGCGGCGGCCTCCTTGTGCGGCTCGCCGACCACGTCCCGGACCCACTTCGGGGTCAGCTCCAGGCGGGTCGCGAGCGCCTCCACCGGCACGCCCCGCCGGTGCGCCGCCTGCAACGCCGTGTTCCGGCGGGTCTTCCAGCGGGTCGTCGCCCGTTCGCCCGCCATCGATCTCTCCAGCAGCACGGCCAGCGCCAGCAGCAGCCGGCCCAGCGCGCCGTTCCATCGTCGCCGCATACGGCCTCCGTCGTCGAAAGGTCACCACACCTGTTCCCACGGTCGAGGCCCGGTGCGACGGCGGCAAGGGCGTGCGAGAGCGCACACCCGGGGCAGGGGCGAAGCGGGAGCGGTCAGGGAGCCCGCAGTCCCGCGACGAGCAGCCCGGCCAGCCGGCGGGCGTCGTAGTGGTCGTCGCCTTCCGCGCCGATGCACAGGTTCCCGACGCCGCGCATCAGCTCGTACGCCGCGAGGCCCGGCCGGATCTCACCCGCCTCGGCCGCCGCCGCCAGCAGGCGCGCGCAGACGGGCAGCAGGCGGTCCAGGAAGGAGGCGTGCAGCGCCTGGAAACCGGGGTCGTCGGAGCGCAGCACGGCGGCGAGGCCGTGCTTGGTGACCAGGAAGTCGACGAAGAGGTCGATCCACTGCCCAAGGGCCGCGTGCGGTGACGCGGCGGACTCCAGCAGGGCCGGGCCGGCCTCGGCGCACGCCTCGATCTGGTGCCGGTAGACGGCCACGATGAGGTCGGCCCGGGTCGGGAAGTGCCGGTAGATGGTGCCCGTGCCGACCCCGGCCGCGGCGGCGATGTCGCGCACCGGCGCGTCCACCCCCGACCGGACGAAGACCGTGGCCGCCGCGTCGAGCAGCGTCTTCTGGTTGCGCCGGGCGTCCGCCCGCCGGGGCCGCGCCGCGCCCCGCTCGTCGTCGCTCACCATGCCGCTCCTTCCCGCGACCGCCTTCCCGCGACCGCCGGGGGCCCGGTCCGCCTTGCAAAGCGGAACGTCGTTCCGTATCGTTAGCGGAACGCGGTTCCGCTTGGTTCATCATGCCAGACGGGCCGTCCGACCGCGAAAGGCGCCCCCATGTCCGCATTCCCGTCCGCGCCCGCCCCGATCGTCTCCGTGAAGCCGGTCGTGCTTTCCGCACCCGGCCGCGGTGACGACCTCCAGGTCCGGATCTCCGCGCCCGTCACCGGGCAGCACCTGCCCGTCCTCGTCTTCTCGCACGGCTACGGCTGGTCGATGGACGGCTACGCCCCGCTCGCCGATCACTGGGCCGCCCACGGCTTCGTCGTCGTCCAGCCCACCCACCTCGACTCCCGGCGGCTCGGCCTGCCCGCCGACGACCCGCGCACGCCGCTGATCTGGCGCACCCGGGTCGAGGACCTCACCCGGGTGCTCGACCGGCTCGACGCGCTGGAGGCGGCCGTGCCGGGGCTGGCCGGCCGGGTCGACCACGGCCGGGTCGCGGTGGCCGGGCACTCCTTCGGCGCCCAGAGCGCGAGCCTGCTGCTGGGCGCCCGCGTCCTCGACGCCGACGGCCTCCCGGGCGAGGACCTGTCCGACCCGCGGGTCTCGGCCGGCGTGCTGTTCGCGCTGACCGGGCGCGGCGGCGCCGACCTGTCCCCGTTCGCCGCCGAGCACTTCCCCTTCATGAACCCCGCTTTCGACGACATGACCACCCCCGCCCTGGTGGTCGCCGGGGACGCCGACGACTCCCCGCTCTCCACCCGCGGCCCCGACTGGTTCACCGACGCCTACGAGTTCAGCCCGAAGGACAAGGCCCTGCTGACCCTCTTCGGCGCCGGCCACTCGCTCGGCGGCATCCCGGGTTACGAGGTCGCCGAGACCACCGACGAGAGCCCCGCGCGGGTCGCCCTGCTCCAGCGCCTCAGCACGGCCTACCTGCGCGGCGCCCTCGACCCCGACGACACCGCCTGGCGCACGGCGAGCGCCGAACTGGACGCCGACCCGGAGCCGCTGGGCCGGCTCCGGAGCAAGTGAGGACACCGCAATGACACCACCGGCCGACACCAGCTTCGGCATCATGACCGCCCCCTCCCAGGTCGACTACGCCGACCTGCTGCGGGTGTGGCGCGAGGCCGACACCGTCCCAGAGATCGAGCACGCCTGGCTCTTCGACCACCTGCTGCCGATCTTCGGCGACCCGAAGGGCGTCACCTACGAGGGCTGGACGCTGCTCGCCGCGCTCGCCGCGCAGACCCGCCGGCTGCGCCTCGGCGTGCTGGTGACCAGCAACCGGCTCCGCCCGCCCGCCGTGCTGGCCAAGATCGCCGCGACCGTCGACGTCGTCTCCGGCGGCCGCCTCGACTTCGGCATCGGCGCCGGTTCCCGGCCCGACGTCCCGATGGCCCGCCGGGAGTACGACGCCCATGGCCTGCCCTACCACGACGGCGGGCACGCCGTCCGGGCCCTCGGCGAGGCGTGCACGGTGATCCGGCGGCTGTGGACCGAGCCGGAGCCGTTCGACTTCGACGGCGAACACGTCCGGCTCACCGGCGCGTACGGCAACCCCAAGCCGGTGCGGCGCCCGCACCCGCCGGTCCTCATCGGCGGCCGCGCCTCGGCGACCCTGCGGGTGGCCGCCGAACACGCCGACATCTGGAACTACCCGGGCGACGACGTCGAGGACGCCGTGGCGCGCGGCGCGCTCCTGGACCGGCACTGCGCCGACCTGGGCCGCGACCCGGCGACGATCACCCGGTCCCTGGTCCTGCCGGTCTCCTACGACGACCCCGCGCCCACCAGGAAGGCCATCGGCAGGGCGACCGGGGCCGGTTTCCGGCACCTGGTGCTCATGCTGCCGGCGCCGTACCCCGAGGGCGTCGCCCGCTGGCTGGCCGACGAGATCATCGGCGCCCGGGTGGGATGACGCACGGGAACGGGGTGTGCTCCCGCCGGAGAGCACACCCCGCCCGTCCCGTCCGCGGCCCGGCTCAGCCGACCGCGCAGTTCTTGCCGCCCATCGTGAACGCCGCCGGTTTCGCGTTGCTCCCCGACCACTCACCGGTGAAGCCGAACCCCACCGACGAACCGGCCGCCACCGTCCCGTTCCAGCCGACGTTCTTGACCGTGACCGCCGCGCCCGACGCGGAGTGCTCGGCGTTCCACATCTGGCTCACCTTCTGCCCGCCGGGGAAGGACCAGTTCAGGGCCCAGCCGTTCCAGGCGGCCGGCCCCGTGTTGGTCAGCCGCACATCCGCCTGGAAGCCGCCGGACCACTGGTTGGTGATCGTGTAAGTCACCGAACAGGCACCCGTCGGCCCGGGCTCCGGATCAGTACCGGGATCGGTACCGGTCCCGGAGGTGTCGCCGTACACGACCCCCCGCCCGTTGGTCGCCACGTACACCCGCCCGTACACCCGGGGATCGCCGGTGATCGCCGCCCCCGTCCAGCCCCACTGATGGGCGTCGTCGTTGACCCGGGTCCAGGTGGCGCCCTGGTCCGTCGACCGGAAGATGCCGCGCACCCCACCGATCTTCGCGCTCGTGAACAACGTCTGGTACGAGGCGCCGGGCGCCGCCTTGCCAAAGCCCACGGTGTCGGCCTGCTCGACGTTCGACAGCTTGGTGAAGCTCGCGCCGCCGTCGGTGGAGTGCCACAGACCGTACGCCCCGTCGCTCGCGCCACCGGCCAGCCAGATGTCGCCCGCGCCGCCCGGCAGCGCTTTGAACCGGACGCTGTCGCCGCTCGGCAGCCCGGTCGCCGCCGACGCCGTGAAGGTCGCGCCGCCGTCCGAACTGACGTAGAACTTGCCGGACTTGAACCCGTAGAAGGTCAGCGGATCGACCCGGTCCGACTCCACCACCGCGCCCGCCGGGATGCCGCTCGACGCCTGCCACGAGGTGCCGAAGCCGGTCGTGTACTGCACCCCGGTGCCGGCCGGGCTCCACACGAACCGGTTGCCGTTCGCCCCGGCCGCGACCGTGCCGCCGCCGCTCACTCCCGACGGGTCCGTCCCGCCGAACCAGTTGGCGCCGTTGTCGGTGGAGAAGGCGATGTGCGGACCGGAGTCCAGATTGCCGACGCGAACCACCGTGTTCGGGTTGGTCTCCGCGTAGTCCAGACTCGTGGACGACGTGAAGTTGGGCGAGGTGAACATCATCGACGGCACCTCGGTCAGGCTGGTGTGCCGGAAGCCGCCGATGTCCCCGAGCGCGCTGAGCAGCGGGGCGCCGGACGGGGGAGCGGCGAGGTCGTTGACGGCCGTCTCCTCCAGGCCCCGCACCATCGGCGTGATGGCGAACTTGCCGCCGGAGTCCCAGTCCGTCAGGTTCTCCGTGCCGTAGACCGTCGCCCCCGTCCCGTACATCATCCGGTCCGAGTCGAACGGGTCGATCTCCAGCGACTCCGTCATCCACCCCAGCTTCGGCGTCTGCTCGGGCGGCGTCGGATTCGCGCCCCAGGTCAGCCACGGCGAGGACGACACGTCCATCGTGTAGCGGTTCTCCCGGTTCGGGTACGAGGTGTAGCTCCACGCCTGGGTCCAGGCGCCGCCGCTGTCCGTGGAGCGGAAGATCTGGGTGTCCGGCCACCAGGAGCTGTAGGCGGTCGCCATCACCGTGCCGGGATGCTGCCGGTCGACGGTCAGGCCGCTGAACCCGTAGTAGGTGTCGGCCTCCGCGGCCGGGCTGATGTCGGTCCAGGTGCCGGTCGCCGTGGCGTACCGGTACAGCCGCCCCTTGCCGCCGTCGTAGGGCCCGCCCGTGTCGCTGTAGGCCAGGTACAGGTAACCGTTCTCGGCGTCCAGGACCCCCTTGTGGGCGAGGTACCCGGTGGGCTGTCCGGCGATCCGCTGCCAGCTGGCCCCCGCGTCCGTCGACCGGTAGACGGCGTTCTCCTTGTCGGCGACCCCGACGTAGATGGTCTTCGTCGCCGAACCGCCGCTGCCCGTCGACTCGTCGAAGGTGACCCAGGTGATGCCCTGGTTGTCGGAGCCGTAGCCGCTGGTGTCGGTCGGGTCCTGGGCGTAGTTCCCGGGGTTGGGGAAGGCCGTCACCTGTGACCAGGTGACCCCCGCGTCCGTCGACCGCCACAGGCCCTTGCCGCTCGGCGCGCCCAGGTACAGCACGTCGTTGTCGTGCGGGTCGACGGCGAGACGCTCGCCCATGCCCCGGCCCGGCATGTTGCCGCCCAGCTTGAACGGCAGTCCGGTCTGCTGCCAGGTCGCGCCCCGGTCGGCGGAGCGCAGCACGGCACCGTTGGTCGGGTCCCAGCTGTTGGTGTACGTGCCGACCGCCGCGTACACCCGGTCCGGGTCGACCGGGTCGGAGGCGAGACTGACGACACCGGTGTGCCCCCAGTCGTCCCACCCGACGTGGTCGAGCAACGGCGTCCAGGTCCTGGTCGACTGCTGCCAGCGGTAGGCACCGCCGATGTCGGTACGGGCGTAGGCGAGGTTCTGCTCGGCGCGGTTGAAGACGATGCCGGGGACGAAACCGCCCCCGTCGATCCGGGCGTTGTGCCAGGAGTAGGTGTCGGCGGCGACGGCCGCCTTCGGCGCCTCGGCGGCCAGCGCGGCCGGCGGCCCACCGGTCAGCAGCCCGGCCGCGAGCGCGAGAGCGGCGGTGAGTACGCGGGTTCTTCGCACGGTGGGGAACCGTCCTTTTCGTGAGGGGACGACCGGGTGGCTCCCATCGGAAGCCACCCGGTCGGTGCCTCGTCGTCCGGTGACGAGACACGTACGCGGGCTTCAGGCGCCCCTTGGGGGCGCGGGGCGGTGTCGATTTGCGGCTCCGCCGCGCGGGCGCGACCAGCCACAACGAACCCGCAGCCGAACCCGCACCCCCGCGGAGCGCCTCGCGGGGGCTATTCGAGAAGCTCCGCGTACGAACCCATGGCCAAGGCGATGTCCGCCTGAGCCCAGAACCGGTGATACGTGAACGACGGCGCCGCACCACCCGCGAGATAACTCTCGACCTTCGACCAGTTCGGGTCGTCCTCGTAGAACGACCGGATCGACTCGAACGTCGACGACGAGTTGATCGCGTCACCGCCCGGCATCGTGCCGGTCCACCCGCTCGGGACATACACACTGTCGTCGAACCGGTTGTAGTCCGCGCGGGTCTCCGGAACCGCGATGCCCAGGGCGTCCTGGTCGTTCTCCCACATGCCGTCCAGCAGCGCCTTGGCCGTCGAGGCGGCCTCCGCGTCACCGGAGCGGTCGGCGTAGTACGTCAGTGTCTTGGCGTACGCGGCGGCCACACCCACGTCGTTCGTGTAGTCCGCGACACTCACGTGCAGTGAACCGTTCGCCCCCGGCGACGCCGCGTTCCAGGTGTCGGGCTGCCCCGACCACTGGAGCGTGGACGGGATGCGGAACGAACCGTCCGGGTTGACCGTCGTCTCCGACAGCGCCCAGTCGACCCACTTGTCGAGGACCGCCTTGGCGTCCGCGTCACCGCTCTGCTGGTAGTACTCGGCGACCCGTTCCATGGACCACGCCTGGAAGCCGAACCACTGGTTGGACGGCGGGTCGTGGTACACCGGCGCCTCGTCGTAGTACATGCCGTAGAACGTCGGCGTACCGGCCGGCGGGGTGGCGTACCGGCCCTGCCAGCTGTTGGTCGCGCCGCCCGCGATGGCGCCCTCGTCGGACTGGAGCCAGCGGTAGAACTCCAGCTGCCGGTCGAGGGACTTGGCCCAGTCCGCCGCGCCCGTCGCCGACTTCGGCTTCAGGTCCGCGTACGAACTGAGCGCGTACGCCGCGAGCGGGTTCTGGTAGCCGCCGTGGGTGTGGCTGGAGCCGATCCGCCAGGCCCAGCCCGCCGAGGTGTCCACCGCGCCGCCCCAGGCGTAGTACCAGGACAGCAGGTAGTGCGAGGCGTCCTTGCCGGTGCCCGCCGGGCAGCTGGCCGGACCCACGCAGTTGCCGACCTTCTTGAAGTACTTGTCGAACATCGCGTACCGCAGGTAGTCGCCCATCTTGGCGGCCTTGGCGACGGTCCCGGAGACCTCCGAGCCCTTGCCCTGCTCCTCGGCCCACAGGTCGGCCCAGTACGCGGCCTGCACGGCGCGCGCGTCGGCGTCCGGGGCGTTGGTGAACTTCCACTGCTTGGCGTAGGAGGCGTCACCGGTGAACAGGTCCAGATAGCCGTTGGTGCCGCCGTACTTGAAGGCGTCGCAGGTCGGCTGCGGCACCGTCTCCCACACCGACTCCTGCGCGCCGCGCTGGAAGGTGTTGATGTAGGAGGGACCGGTGTCGGACGGGCCCGCCTCGCAGTTGCCGGGCGAGTTGCCGTAGCCGTAGGTGTTGTCGACGTCCTGGAGCCAGTGCATGCCGTACACGTCGTCCGTGCCGTACGCCGACTTCAGCTCGGACGCGATCGGATCCGGACCGACCGGCACCGAGCTGTCGAGCGCCGCCGGATACTGCTGCGGCGTGTCCAGCTCGGGCGCGTAGGTGGCCGGCTTGGACGCGTTGTACGAGGCGTTGGTCGGCTGGTCGGCGTGGGTGGGGATCATGTACTTCTCCATGATCTCCCAGGCCCCGTTGAACCGGGTCCAGTCGCCCGTCACCTTGCCGTACATGGCCTGGAGCCACAGCAGATAGCTGTACGCCTCCGAGGTGGTCTCATGACCGTGGTCCGGCGCCTCGACGATCAGCGTCTCCACCGAGTGGTACGGGATGCCCTCGGGGGAGAAGTAGCCGTTCGCCGGGTCGGTGATCTTCCCGTACAGCTCCAGGAAGCGCGCGTCGTACTCGGTGGCCGCTTCCAGCTGGGTGACGGTGACCGTCGCCTTGCCGTGTCCGGGAGCACTCGACTCGAAGACCGCCGAGCCGGTGCCCGAGGCGCCGGCGCCGATGGTCACCCGCTGCGCGGTGCTCCAGTTCGACGGCGTGAAGGTGAGGCTCGCGCCGCCGGTCACCGACAGGCCGGTGTTGCCACTGGCCCGGGCGGTGGTGACGGTGACGTTCGCCGTCGGCTGCGTGGACAGCTTCACGTCGTACGTGCCCGACTCGCCCTGCTGGACGCCCAGTTGGGCCGGGGTGGCGACCACCGTGGGGCCGGCGGCGACCGTGATGCCGACCGGGGTGGAGGGCGCCGACGCGCCCAGGCTGTCGTACGCCTTCGCCAGCAGCGAATGACTGCCCACGGTCAAGCCAGAAGCGGAGAACGTGTACGGCGCGCTGCTGTCGGTGCCCAGCAGTGTGGCGTCGTCGTAGAACTCCACCTTGCTGATCGTGGCGTTGTCCGCCGCCACCGCGGTGGCCGCCAGCGGCACCGCCGCGCCCTGCGAGTACACCGCGCCCGCCGCCGGGCTGGTCAGCACGGTGATCGGTGCCTGGTGCGCGCCGGTGCACGCGGTGCCGTTGACCGAGAACGACGTCGGCGCGGTGTTGGTGCCGCTGTAGGTGAACTGGGCGCCGGTGGTGACGGCGGCGCCGGCCCCTATTCGAGCGTTGTACGAAGCGTTGGTCACGCTGACCGCGGAGCCGGACTGCGACCAGGTTCCGTTCCAGCCGCCGGTCAGCTTCTGGTTGCCCGAGTAGCCGTAGGCCAGGGTCCACCCGTCCAGGGCCTCCGTGCCCCGGTTGGTGAGGGTCAGCTCGGCGGTGAAACCGGAACCCCAGTCGTTCGTCTTGTAGTCCACGCTGCACTGGACCGCCGCGGCCCGCGCGGTGGTCGTGCCGGTGCCCACCAGGGTGAGCGGGAGCGAGAGGGCCGCCAGTGCGGCCGTCCACAGCCGCGGCGCGGCGCGGCTTCTTCGTGCTCGGAACATGGTGCTGGTTCCTCCTAGCGGGCTCGTGCGGGGAGCGGGTGTGGGGAGGAGCAACAAGCCTTGAACCAGTGGGAGCGCTCCCATGTTGAAGAGAGGGGTGGGTGCGGTCAAGGTGTGTGAAGAGTCGAAAATGTTCGACGGGCCGAGTTCAAGGAAAGTCTGTGACTCCCCTGTCCTTTACCGTCACTTGGCGCTAACTTCTTCGGCACCAGTGGGAGCGGTTCCATCGATCGGTACTCCATCAGTCGGTACGTGATGAGAAGGAAACCCGCACCCATGAGCCGTAGCAGAACTGCGTTACTGGCCGCTCTCGCGCTCGTCGCCGGGGCCTCCGGCGCGGCGTACGCCGCCGTGCCCCCGGACGTCGGCGCGGCGGCCGTCCCGTGCACCGTGGACTACAAGGTGCAGAACGACTGGGGCTCCGGCTTCACCGCCGCGGTCACCGTCACCAACAACACCGCCGCCAAGTCCGGCTGGTCCCTGAAGTGGTCCTACGCCGGCAACCAGAAGGTGACCAGCGGCTGGAACGCCAAGCTCAGCCAGAGCGGTACGGCCGTCACCGCGGCCAACGAGTCCTACAACGGCACCCTGTCCACCGGCGGCTCGGCGAGCTTCGGCTTCCAGGGCACCTACAGCGGCAGCAACGCCGTCCCGGCCACCTTCACGCTGGACGGCGTTACCTGCAACGTCGACGACGGCGGCAGCGACCCGGACCCGGACCCCACCGACCCGACCGGCCCGGCCGCCCGCGTCAACAACCCGTACGACGGCGCCAAGGTGTACGTGAACCCCGAGTGGTCCGCGAAGGCCGCGGCCGAGACCGGCGGCAGCCGGATCGCGAACCAGCCGACCGGCGTGTGGCTGGACCGCATCGCGGCCATCGAGGGCGTGAACGGCGGCATGGGCCTGCGCGACCACCTCGATGAGGCGCTGACCCAGAAGGGCTCCGGCGAACTGGTCGTCCAGCTCGTCATCTACAACCTGCCCGGCCGGGACTGCGCCGCCCTCGCCTCCAACGGCGAGCTGGGCCCGACCGAGATCGACAAGTACAAGACGCAGTACATCGACCCGATCGCCGCGATCCTCGCCGACTCCAAGTACGCGTCCCTGCGGATCGTCACCACCGTGGAGATCGACTCGCTGCCCAACCTGGTCACCAACACCACGCCGCGGGCCACCGCCACGCCCAACTGCGACGTGATGAAGGCCAACGGCAACTACCAGAAGGGCGTCGGCTACGCCCTGAACAAGCTGGGCGACGCGCCCAACGTCTACAACTACATCGACGCCGGCCACCACGGCTGGCTCGGCTGGGACGACAACTTCGGTGCCTCCGCCAACCTGTTCAAGGAGGCGGCGACCACCGAGGGCGCGACCGTGAACGACGTGCACGGCTTCATCGTCAACACCGCCAACTACAGCGCGCTGAAGGAGCAGAACTTCACGATCAACGACACCGTGAACGGCACCTCCGTGCGCCAGTCCAAGTGGGTGGACTGGAACCGGTACACCGACGAGCTGTCCTACGCCCAGGCCATGCGCAACCAGCTGGTCTCCATCGGTTTCGACACCAACCTCGGCATGCTGATCGACACCTCCCGCAACGGCTGGGGCGGCGCCGCCCGGCCCACCGGCCCCGGCGCCACCACCAGCGTCGACACCTATGTCGACGGGGGCCGCTACGACCGCCGGATCCACCTCGGCAACTGGTGCAACCAGTCCGGAGCCGGCCTCGGTGAGCGTCCGCAGGCCAACCCCGCGACCGGGATCGACGCCTACGTCTGGATGAAGCCCCCGGGTGAGTCCGACGGCTCCAGCCAGGCGATCGACAACGACGAGGGCAAGGGCTTCGACCGGATGTGCGACCCGACGTACACCGGCAACCCGCGCAACAACAACAACATGTCCGGCGCGCTGGCCAACGCCCCGCTCTCCGGGCACTGGTTCTCCGCGCAGTTCCAGCAGCTGATGCAGAACGCGTACCCGCCGCTGTCGTAACGGCACCCGAGTACGACCTGGGCCGGGCCCTCCCGTGGGGGTCCGGCCCGCTTTTGCGGTTTCGGCAAGTCGAATTGCCCGAACGTGCCGCGCCGACGCACGCTGGTCGCACCACGACACGGGAGGCGACCGGCATGGGGCACCATCACGAGCACGACGACTTCGACTGGGCGCGCATGGCGCCGCTGCTGGAGGCGGAGGCGGAGCAGTTCACGCCGCTGTACACACAGGTGCTGGACCGGCTCGTGCGGGACGGCGCCGACCCCGGCCTGGTCGTCGACGCGGGCAGCGGTCCCGGCGTCGTCTCCTGCCTGCTCGCCGACGCCTTCCCCGGCGCCCGGGTGGTCGCCGTGGACGGCGCCGAACCGCTGCTGGCCCGGGCCCGCGACCGCGCCGCCCGGCAGGGCATCGGCGACCGCTTCGGCACCCTGGCCGGCGATCTGCCGGGTGCCCTGGACGGTCTGGAGTACCCCGCCGACCTGCTGTGGGCCGGCCGCAGTCTGCATCACCTCGGCGACCAGCGGGCCGCCCTCACCGCGTTCGCCGGGCACCTCGCCCCCGGCGGCACCCTCGCCCTGCTGGAGGGCGGGCTGCCCGCCCGCTGCCTGCCGCGCGACCTCGGCTTCGGCCGCCCGGGACTCCAGGCCCGGCTGGACGCGGCCCACGAGGAGACCTTCGCGCGGATGCGGCGGGACCTGCCGGGCTCCGTCGCGGTGACGGAGGACTGGCCCGCGCTGCTGACCGCCGCCGGCCTGACGCACACCGGCACCCGCAGCTTCCTGCTCGACCTGCCCGCCCCGCTGGACGAGCCGGCCCGCGCCTTCGTCGCCGCCCTGTTCGCCCGCCAGCGCGCCATGGCCGGGGAGTTCCTGGACGCCGGCGACCGCGCCGCTCTCGACCGGCTGCTCGACCCCGACGACGAGGCGGGCGTGCACCGCAGGACCGACCTGTTCCTGCTGACCGCGCTCACGGTGCACACGGCGGTACGGGCCGGCTGACGACGGTACGACAGCGGCCCGGCGCCCCCGCACGGGGGCGCCGGGCCGTGTGCCGGTGCGGGTCCGACGCGTCAGTCGTTGACGTCCGCCGGGTCGGAGCCGACCCGCCGGTCCTCGTTGAGGGCGCTGATCGCGGCGAGGTCCTCGTCGTCCAGGCTGAAATCGAAGACGTCGATGTTCTCCTTGATCCGGGACGGCGTCACGGACTTCGGGATGACCACGTTGCCGGTCTGCAGGTGCCAGCGCAGCACCACCTGGGCCGGGCTGCGGCCGTGCTTCTGGCCGATGGCGACGATGGCCGGAACCTCGAGCAGGCCCTTGCCCGAGCCGAGCGGCGACCACGCCTCCGTGGCGATGCCCTGCTCCGCGTGATACTCGCGCAGCGCGTGCTGCTGGAGGTGCGGGTGCAGCTCGATCTGGTTGACCGCCGGGATGACCGACGTCTCGGCGATCAGCCGGTCGAGGTGGTCCGGCAGGAAGTTGGAGACCCCGATGGCCCGGGCCCGGCCGTCGGCGAGGATCTTCTCGAACGCCTTGTAGGTGTCGACGTACCGGCCGCGGTCCGGCATCGGCCAGTGGATCAGGTACAGGTCGACGTAGTCCAGGCCCAGCTTGGCCAGGGAGGCGTCGAAGGCGCGCAGGGTGGAGTCGTACCCCTGGTCGCTGTTCCAGAGCTTGGTGGTGACGAAGAGGTCCTCGCGGGGGAGGCCGGCCGCGGCGATGCCCTTGCCGGTGCCCTTCTCGTTGCCGTAGATCGCGGCCGTGTCGATGCTGCGGTACCCGGCCTTCAGGGCCGTCGCGACGGCGGTCTCGGCCTCGTCGTCCGGTACCTGCCAGACGCCGAAGCCCAGCTGGGGCATCTCGACGCCGTTGTTCAGGATGATCGGGGGGACCTGGCTGCTCACGGGCTGTTGATCCTTCGGTTGTGGTGACGTGTTGCTCCCATCGTCAACGATCACGAGGCGATACGCATTCCTGATCGCGGAAAAAGCGGGCGACACCGCGGATTCAGGCCCGGTACAGCGCCTCGACCTCGGCCCCGTACGCCTTCTCGATGGCCTTGCGCTTCAGCTTGAGCGACGGGGTGAGCAGCCCGTGCTCCTCGGTGAACGGCTGGGCCAGGATGCGGAAGGTGCGGACCGACTCGGCCTGTGAGACCAGTGTGTTGGCGGCCACCACCGCGCGCCGCACCTCGGTCTCCAGGTCGGGGTCGCGCACCAGTTCGGCCGGGGGCATCGGCGGCTTGTTGCGCATCTGGAGCCAGTGCTCGACCGCCTCCTGGTCGAGGGTGACCAGGGCGGCGATGTAGGGGCGGTCGTTGCCGACCACGATGCACTGGCTGATCAGCGGGTGGTCCCGGACCCGCTCCTCCAGCACCCCCGGGGAGACGCTCTTGCCGCCGGAGGTCACCAGGATCTCCTTCTTGCGGCCGGTGATGGTCAGATAGCCGTCCTCGTCCAGCGCGCCCAGGTCGCCGGTGGCCAGCCAGCCGTCGTGCAGCGACTCGTCGGTGGCCTTGGGGTTGTTCAGATAGCCCTGGAAGACGTTGTCGCCGCGCAGCCAGATCTCGCCGTCGTCCGCGATGTGCACGGTCACGCCGGGGACGGGGTGGCCGACCGTGCCGTAGCGGGTGCGCTCGGGCGGGTTGGCGGTGGCCGCCGCCGTCGACTCGGTCAGCCCGTACCCCTCGTAGATCTGCACGCCGGCGCCCGCGAAGAACAGGCCGAGCCGCCGGTCCATCGCCGAGCCGCCGGACATGGCGTTGCGCAGCCGGCCGCCCATCGCGGCCCGCACCTTGCCGTAGACCAGCTTGTCGAAGAGCTGGTGCTGCATGCGCAGCCCCGCCGACGGTCCCGGGCCCTGGCCCCACGCCTTGGCCTCCACGGCCTCCGCGTACTTCACCGCCACGTCGACGGCCTTCTCGAACGGACCCGCCCGGCCCTCCCGCTCGGCCTTGCGCCGGGCGGCGTTGAACACCTTCTCGAAGATGTACGGCACGGCCAGGATGAACGTCGGCTGGAACGCGGCCAGGTCCGGCAGCAGGGCGGCGGCGTTCAGCTGCGGCTGGTGGCCGAAGCGGACCCGGCCGCGGATCGCGGCGACCTCCACCATCCGGCCGAAGACATGGGCCAGCGGCAGGAACAGCAGGGTCGCGGCCTCGTCGCCCCGGCGGGAGTGGAACACCGACTCCCAGCGGGCGATGACGGTGTCCGCCTCGTACATGAAGTTGCCGTGGCTGAGCACGCAGCCCTTGGGGCGGCCGGTGGTGCCGGAGGTGTAGATGACGGTGGCCACCGACTCCGGGGTGACGGCCTGGCGGTGCCGGTGCACCACCTCGTCGTCGAGATGGGCGCCGGCCTCGTACAGCTCCCGCACCGCGCCGGCGTCGAGCTGCCACAGCTGCCGCAGGTTCGGCAGCCGGCCGATCACGGTGGCGATGGTCATCGCGTGGTCCTCGTGCTCCACCACGGCCGCGGTGACCTCGGCGTCGTACAGCATCCAGAAGCACTGCTCGGCCGAGGAGGTGGGGTACACCGGCACGACCTGCGCGCCGATCGACCACAGGGCGAAGTCGAACAGCGTCCACTCGTAGCGGGTGCGGGACATGATGGCGACCCGGTCGCCGAACCGGACGCCCCGGGCGAGCAGGCCCTTGGCGAGGGCCAGCACCTCGTCGCGGAACTCGGCGGAGGTCACGTCCTGCCACCGGCCCGTCTCGTCCTTGCGCCCCAGCGCGATGTACCGGGGATCCTCCCGGGCATTGCGGAAGACCGTGTCGGCCAGTCCGCCCACCGGCGGCGGCAATGCCGACGGAGGGCTCGTGAACTCGCGCAAACCCCGCTCCCCGATCCGTTGTGACGCCCCGCACAGCGCGGTGAAAGCTACCCCACTGCTGTGGCGTCCTGACGTTTGAGTAAGCGGTGCGGCCGTAATCTCCACGGAATCTGTACGGGGTGGTTACCGGTGGTAGGGGTGGTGTGGTGCGGGGCCCGCCGCGCGTGGGAGGTGGCTGGTCGCGGGGTTGGGCGCCGCCCCGCCAGGGGGGGGGGGGGAGCCGGCCCCCACCCCACGCCCCCCCCCCAGGGAAAAAACACACAACACCCCCCCCAC
>NZ_JBFAAP010000042.1:0-63273 GCF_040639815.1 Streptomyces sp. NPDC023723 | reverse complement strand
CGCACCGGGTCCGCGACCCGCCAGGTCGCCGCCACCCCGGCCGCCGCGTCCACCACGAGGTGCCGCGGCCGCAGGTCGACCTCGCAGTACCGCCAGCCGGCCCGTTCGGCGGCGGACGCGGTACGGACCCGGGCGGCGTCCGGCCGCAGCGGCGTGCCGTCCGGGAGCAGCAGGACCACGGCCTCGGACGCGTCGCGCGGCGGCGGCACCCAGCCGTCGGCGGGCAGCGGGAACGGGCCCCGCACCGGATGCCCGGCGGGGGCGGTCCGGGCGGTGCCCGGCACCAGGTGGTACCAGCCCGTCCCGTCGGCCAGCCGCTGGAACGCCCGCGGCGGGAAGGCGAGGCCCTCGTCGGCGACCTCGTCGTAGTACAGCGCGTCGGACACGGCGACGACCGCCTGCGCCCCGGCGGCGTCCAGGGCCGCGGTCACCGTCTCGGGGTCGGCCCGGAAGATCTGCTCCGCACCACCGTCCGGCCCGGACTCCACCTGCCAGAACTCCGCCCGCAGCCGCAGCCCGCCCAGCCGCGCCAGCCGCCCGGGCAGCCGGTCGACGGTGGCCCGCAGCAGCGCGCCGGCCGGCACCCGCGGCTCCAGCCGCACGAGTACGGCGCCCGGTCCGGCGGGCGGCAGCCGGTGGGCGTCGGCGGCCAGCGCGCTGTCCGCCAGCAACTCCGTGACCAGCGCGGTGAGCGCCGCGTGCGCCTCCGCGCCCCGGGGTCCCTCGGCCAGCGCGTAGCGCACGCAGACGCGGTGCGCGGTCTCGTACTCCGGTTCGTCCTGCGGTTCGTACTGCGGTTCGTCCTGCGGCGGGAACCACCGCACCGGCTCGAACTCCGGCTCGGGCTCCGGCTCGAACTCTGTCTCGGGCTCCGGCTCGGGCTCGTCCTGCTCGTCCTCCCGCCGCTCCGGGTCGAACGGCGGGAAGCCGACCGGCGTCTCCGGTGCGGTCTCCGACTCCTCCGACTCCTCCGAATCCGAATCCTCCGACTCCGACTCCGTCGCCGCGTCGGCCGCCCCCTCCGTCAGCAGCGGTGTCCACAGGCCGTCCTCGGTCGGGAACGGGCCCTCCGGCAGTTCGTCCGGCGCGGCCACCGCGGTGTGCGGGGAGCCGTCCGGGCCGGGCTCCTGATACGCGCTGGGGACGTCCGCCGGCACCGCGTGGTCCTGGCGCAGCTCCCGGCCCAGGGCCAGCAGCTCCGGGTTGCCGCCGCCGGACAGCTCGTACTCCTCGTACGCGTCCAGCGCCTCGTCGAGCCGGCCCAGCCGGCGCAGCGCCAGCAGGTACAGGCGCAGGAAGGTCTCGTGCAGCGGGTGCGTGGCCAGCAGGTCGGCCAGGCTCCGGGCGGCCCGGTCGGCGTCCCCCAGTGCCAGGTCGAGCCCGGCGAGCCGGGCGTGCAGGGCGAGGCGGAGCTGCTGGAGGTGGCCGCGGGCGGTGTGCGCGGACGGGCCGGGCACGTCGGGCAGCGGGTCGCCGGAACGCCACAGCGCCAGCGCCTCGGCGACCAGCTCGCGCGCCTCGGTGTCCGCGCCGGCCGCCTGCGCCGCGTCGGCCCGCCGGACCAGTTCCTCGCAGTGCACCACGTCCACGAAGTCGGCGCTGGTGTGCAGCGCGTAACCGTGCGAGGGGGTGGCGAGCACACCGGGGCCGAGCGCCCGCGTCAGCCGTTCCACCGCGAGGCGCACCCGGCGCCGCCCGTCGCGCGGCTGGTCGGCCGGGTCCCACAGGCCGTACCGCAGCTCCTCGTGGGTGACCGTGCGGCCGTGCTTGAGCAGCAGGACGGCGAGCAGCGCGGCGGCGTCCGGCGGCAGCTCGGCGGCGCCCTCGGGCCGCTCGACGCGCAGCGGGCCCAGCGCGTAGTAGAACCGCTGCTCGTACGCCTGCCGGGCGAGCCGGGGCAGCACCGGGTCGGTGAGCAGGTCCCGGCCCTGCCGCTGGGCCTGGAGCGAGGGGGACATCAGCAGGTCCAGGGCGTGCGCGAACGGGCCGCGCAGGTCGGGCGGCAGATGTCCGAGCCGCCCGGAGTCGACGGGCAGGGTCAGGCGCGCGCTGCCCGACGCCAGCAGCAGGAGCAGCTCGCACAGTGCGCGCAGGTCCTCCGCGCGGGCGCCGGGCCGGGCGCCGCGCCCGGCCGCGAAACCGGTCAGCTGCACCGTGCCGTCCGGCAGCAGCACCACCCGGGACAGCTCCACCGCGCCGTGCGCCGTGCCCGCCTCGTGCAGGGCGGTGAGCGCCCGGGCCAGCTGGGCCGCGACGCTCACGGTCAGCGGCGCCGGCAGCCGGTGGCCGTAGGGGCGGGAGAGGGTGTTCAGGGCGATGCCGTCGAGGTGTTCCATGACGACGTAGGGCGTGTCGTCGTCCACGCCGGTGTCCAGGACGCGCACCACGCCCGGGTGGTCGACGGTGCGCAGCAGCCGCGCGTCCCGCAGGAACGCCTGCCGGCGGGCCGGGTCGGTGGTCCTGGCGTGCAGCCGGACCGCCACCGTCCGGCCGTCCGGACCGGTGTCCTTGGCCAGCCACACGGTGCCGTCCGGGCGCAGCCGCCGCACCAGCCGGTACCGGCCGGCCACCAGCCTCGGCGCCGGCGCGGACGCGGGCCCGGGGGCGCGGGCGACACCGGTCAGCCGCCGGGCGCCGCGCTCGCTGATCTCGGCGATCGCCTCGCCCCGCGGGCCGCTCTCGGTGCCGTCCGGGGCCGGGGTCAGGGCGGCGATCTCGCCGGGGAACCGGGCCGCCCGCTCCTCGATCAGGTCGCCGGTGCGCAGCAGCAGCTCGCGGGTGCGGGCCCGGGCGGTGCGCGGCAGCCCGCGCAGCAGCAGGTCGCGCACGCCGGGCCGCCAGACGTACGCGCCGGGCGGCCCGGGCACGGCGGCGAGCAGGCCGCTGAGGATCACCTCGGCCAGGTGCGCGGGCCGCGGCTCCGGTTCCACCGCGGCCTGCACCAGCCGCATGACCGGCAGGTCCGGCCGGCCCAGCGCCAGGTGCCCGGCCAGCCGGTACGCCGCCGGGGACGCGGTCGCCCGGAACCGGAGCACCAGTTCCTCGGCGGGCAGCCGGGCCAGGTCGGTGCGGTCGTCGGCGTCGGCGGGCAGCGGCCGCAGCAGCGCCGCCGCCGAACCCGGATACCCGGACCCGCCCGGACCGGCCACCAGCGCCGCCCAGTTGGCCAGCCACTCGGGCCCCGGCTCAAGGACCGGCACCGGCACGGCGCCCTCGGGCGGCGCCTCCTCGGCGGTGTCGTACGGGGTGAAGGCGAGCGCGGCGCTGGGCGCGGCCCGGTACGGGGCGGACAGCCGGCCGGGGACCGGCGGCAGCGCGGTGTCCCGCCACAGGTGTTCGGGCAGCGGCTGGACGACGGCCAGCGGCATCCGGCGCGCCCAGCGGCGCAGCGCGGCGAACCAGCGCTCGCCGGCCGGCCCGGCCCGCCACTGCGGGCCCATGCAGTCGCTGATCAGGAGGGTGACGGTGCGGCCGTCGGCGGGCGCGTGCACACCGTCGCCGGCCACCGTGCCGTCGGGCCGGGCCCGGTGCAGGGTGACCGTGCGGAAGACGCCCGACTGGGCGAGCACGGTGTGCAGTTCGCGGACCAGCGGGCGCCAGACCGGCATGGTCGGCCCGTCGTCGTGCACCAGGTGCAGCCGCAGCCAGCGCTCCCGGGCGGGCTTCAGGACCGGCAGCCACCAGCGGGGGTCCGCGCCGAGCCGGGCGATCCGGTCGGCGGTCGCCGCCTCGTCCACCTCCCGGACGGCGGGCGCGTCGGTACGGCGCCGCAGCGGGCGCAGCGACCGCTGGAGCGCCAGCGGGTGCGGCAGCATCGGCGGCGCCGGGACCAGCAGGGCGGCGTGCGGTTCGGCGGCCGCCGTCCCCGGTTCCGCATCCGGCGTCCGGGCCGGCAGCCGCAGCGGGGCGCGCCTCGGCGCCGGGGGAACGGGCGGCGCGGGCGGCGGCGGTTCCGGGTCCGCCGCTCGGCGCGGGTCCGGGACCGGCGGGCGGGGCGCCGGGCCCGGTACGGGGGTGTCGGGGGGCCGGTCGGACGGGGGTGCCGGCGCCGGGGCGGCCGGGTCGCCGGGTGCCAGGTGCTGGGCCAGCCACAGCAGTTCCGCCAGCTCCAGCGGGGTCGGGCGCGCGCCGCCGGCCGCCCGGGCGAGGACGTCGGCCAGGCGGGCCACGGGCTCCGGTGCGCCGGAGGGGTCAGAAGGCATGCGGCTGCGGGGACTGTCCCAGGTACGGCATCAGCTGGTCGGCCAGTTCGTCGAGGGAGCCGGCCGCCAGCCCGGAGGCCCGGGCCAGGTAGATGGCGTTCAGCAACTGGTCGGTGGCGAGTTCGCCGCTGCCCACCCGGGACAGGAACCGGTCGATGAGCCGCTGGGCGTGCGCGTCCGGCTCGCCCAGGTGCGCCCGGACGATCTCGGCGAGGTGCCGGTCGTCGGGCTGCCTGAGCCGCAGGGTGACGCAGCGGCGCAGGAAGGCGGGCGGGAACTCGCGTTCGCCGTTGCTGGTCAGCACGGTGAACGGGAAGGCGTGACAGCGCACCCGGCCGCGCGCCACCGGGACCCGCCGGTCGGTGCCGTCGGCCATCACCTCGGCCCGCCCGTCCGGGGTGTCGCGGGCCGCCCGTACCAGTTCGGGGATCTCGTACTGGCCCTCCTCCAGCACGTTCAGCAGGTCGTTGGGCAGGTCCAGGTCGCTCTTGTCGATCTCGTCGATGAGCAGGGCGCGCGGCCGGGCGTACGGGAGCAGCGCGGTGCCCAGCGGGCCGAGCCGCAGATGGTTCTCGACGCCGGTGCCGCCGGTGCCGGCGGCGCCGGCCGCCGGGTCCTGGTCGTCGGCCGCCGCGTGCCGGGCCGCGTAGAGCCGGGACAGCGGGTCGTACTGGTAGAGGCCGTCGTGCAGGGTGCTGCGGCTGGTGATGTTCCACCGGAGCACCGGGCCGAGCCGCAGCTCGCGGGCGACCGCGTACGCCAGCGACGACTTGCCGGTCCCGGGCGGTCCGGTCACCAGCAGCGGACGGCGCAGGTACAGCGCCGCGTTGACCAGTTGCACCGTCTCCTCGGTGGCCTGGTACGTCCGGGCCCGGTGGGTGCGGTCGGGCGAGCCGGCCGAGGCGTCGTCGTGCTCGTCGGGCGGTTCCAGCACCGGGTGACCGTCGAAGGCCCGCCACGGCGGCGGCGGGGGGAGCCGGGTGATGCCGTCGTGCGGTTGCGTCGCTCCGGTGTAGACGGGCCACAGGGCCATGCGGTTTCTCTTTCGGGTTCGGGTGCGGGGCGCGGCGGTGCGGCCCGGCGGGTGGATCAGCCGACGGGCGAGTGGGGGCGGGCGGCGGACGGGTGCAGCGGGGCGACGGGCGAGTGCAGACAGGCGGCGGGCTCCGAGAAGCAGCGCGGGTCGTCCCACAGCAGCTGCACCTGGCGCGCCCAGTGCCCCTCGGGATCGTCGGCCGCGTACGCCTCCTCGCGCAACCGCAATACCCGGCGGGGCAGTTCGGCCGGGGACACGCCGGCCACGGACTCGGCGAGCCGGTCCAGGAAGGCGGTACCGGCGCAGGGGCCGCCGTGCTCGTCGTCGGGACAGTCCGAGCGGCGCCACAGCAGGACCGGGACCGGGAAGTGCAGGCCGGTCTCGAAGTGCTCCGGCACCGTGCCGGGCGGGGCCGGGAAGCCGGTCAGCGCCGCGTCCCGCAGCCGCAGCCGCAGGCCGCGCGAGTTCTCCCGGGTGCCGCACTCCACCCGGTGCAGCCGGACGCCGGGCCGGCCGTCCAGCTCCTGCCACCGCTTGGTCAGCTCGTGGCGCAGCCGGCCGCTGCGGTGCCGGGTGCGTTCCGCCACCACCAGGGGGTGGGCGCAGCCCAGCGGGGTGGAGTCGTAGGCGCTGCACTCCCAGTGCGCCACCGGCTCGTTCAGCCACTCGTCCGGCAGTACGAAGGTGATCAGTGCCTCGGCGTCCCGGGCGAGGTGGTTGAACGCCTCGTCCACCCGGTCCTGGACGTAGGAGCGCACCGCGTCCTGGGGCAGCCGGCGGGTGCCCACCGGGCGGCGGTGTCCGTCGCGGTAGGCGGACACCTCCACGGTGACCTGATCGGCCCCCGCGCCGCTGCGGACCAGTTCTACGACGATGGGGGCCCAGCCGGGGCCGGCCGGCCGCCGGGGTTCGGCGCCCTGCGGCAACTCGGTGCGGGTGTCGTCGGCGTAGCGGTCGTCGGCGTAGCGGTGGTCGGTGGGCCGGCCGGCGGTGGGCCGGGGGTTCGTGGGCTGCTGTCCGGGCCGGTGTTCGGGCTGGTGTCCGGTGGGGTGGGTGTCCGTGGGGCGGGCGTGGGCGGGCCAGTCGTCTGCGGACCGGGCGTACGCGGACCAGTCATCCGCCGATCGGTCATCCGCGGATCGGTCGTCCGCGAGCCGGTCCGGTCCGTACTGGTTCGCGGCGACGGACAGGTTCGCCCCCTCGGCCCCGGACCCGGCCCCCGGCACGGACACGCGGCCCGCGTCCGTCACGCTCGGCCCCTCCCGCCGATCCCAGGCATCCTCCCGGCCCGGCGGCCAGGCGTGCGGGTCCCGTCGGTCGGGGTCGGGTTCGGGGCCGGGCCCGAGGGGGCGAACCCGTGCCGGCCACTCGTCCAGGACGCGCTGGAGGCCGTCGGCGAAGCGGTCCTCGGCGGTGAGGTCGGGGACCTCGGTGCGGATGTAGTCCGCCGCTTCCCGCAGGGTCGTGAACAACCGCTCCGGCTGCGGGGCGAAGAGGTCCACGGCGGACGCGTACAGCCGGTTCGGGTCGCAGTCCGGGCGGAGTTGCTCGGCCCGGCGCAGCAGGGTCTCCAGTCGGCCCGCGTCCGGTCCGAGGCGGGCCGGCGGCACCAGGTCGCCGAGCCCAGCCCAGTACCGCGCCATCACCTCGACCGGCAGCATCCTGCCGACGTGGCTGCTCGTGGTGGAGGTGACCATGCCGACGACCGTGTGGTCGTGCAGCGTGACCGCCGCCCCGCTGAACCCGCCGACCAGCGGCTGCCCGTGCGCCGTGAGCGCGTCCAACTGCGTCCACTCGTCCGCGATGAGCGGGCCGGGCACGGCCCGGTAGACGGCGAGCACCCCGTCGTCGAGCCGGGGCGGGAACCCGTAGGCGAACAGTTCGGCCGCGCGCGGGGCCGCGCCGGGCGGGGCGAACACGGCGGGGCGCACGGGGACCGTCCGGTCCAGTTCGAGGACGACCAGGTCGCCGCGGTCGTTGTCGCCGTGCTCCCGCCAGGGCCCGTGGAAGGCAACCCGCGCGGTCAGCCCGCGCAGGTCCCGGCGGCCCGGGAAGGACACGGTGACCGGCTCGGTCTCGTGCCGCACGACGACGTGGGCGCAGGTGAGCAGCAGCCGTTCGGTGACCAGGAACCCCGCGCCGGTCTTCCGGCCGCACCGGATCCGGGCGTGCCAGGCGGTACCGCCCGTCATGACCGGCCGGCGGCCTCCCCGCCCGCCGGTGCCGCGGGGGCCGACGTCCCCGGTGACCAGTGCAGCTTCACCACCAGATGGCCTTCCGCGGTGCCCTTGGCGATGACCGCGCCGGCCTCGGCGCTCAGCCGCACCCCGAACTCCAGCTCCACGGAGTCGGGTCTGAGCGTGCCGTCCCGGAAGACCCGCAGTGCGGAGGTGGCCGCCGCCCGGACGCCCTCCAGCGCGCTCTCGAAGGTGCCCGCCGCCTGCGCCGGGCCGTCGCCGCGGGCGACCAGGCGGGCGCCGGTCTCCTCGTCGACGGCCTCCACCACCACCCGGGCACCGTCCTCGGTCTTGAACTCAACCAGTCCGTCCATGGCGCCGCTCGCTCCCCGTTCGTGCCGTACGTCCACGCGTCGTCCTCACGCGAACGGACCCCATTGTGACGGACCGTGCCTGACGGTGTCGCGTGTTGCCCCGGCCGCGCACCGGGGCGCTGGCGGAAACCCGCCACTGCGCCAATCCGCCAGGTCCGGTCAACTCGCCTGAAACGCAAGGCACATGAGACTCGTGCGCGACAACTGTACGGAGACTCTACGGAGAGAGGCGTGGATGAGTCCGAGACGCAGAGGTTCCAGATCGGCCGGTTCCGGAGCGGTCCTGCTGGCCGCGGGACTGGTGTGCGCGCTGCTGCCGGCCGGCCCGGCGGCCACCGCGGCGGCCCGTGAACTCCCCGCGGGCCCGGCCCCCGCGGGCGTGGCCCGTACCGTCACCCTGGTCACCGGCGACCGGGTGACCGTCACCGAGCTCGGGAACGGGAAGCGGACGGTCGCCGTCGAGCGGCCGAGGGGCGCCACCGGCGCCGTACGCACCCAGAACGCAAACGGCACCGTCACCGTCGTACCGGACGAGGCGCTGCCGTATCTGCGGGCCGGGACGCTCGACGAGCGGCTCTTCGACGTCACGGAGTTGCTGCGGCAGGGGCTCGGGGATGCCGACTCCGGTGAGCTGCCGCTGATCGTGACGTACGAGCGGGGCGCGCCGGTGGTCACGCCGAGGAGCGCCGAGCGGACCCGGTCGCTGCCCAGTGTGCGCGGCGCGGCCGTCGAGGCGGCCAGGGGCCGGGCCTTCTGGCAGGACTTCACCCGGAGCGGGAGCGTCGCGGGTGTCTGGCTGGATGGCCGGGTCAGCGCGGAGATGGCCGAAAGCAACGCCCAGATCGGCACCCCCGAGGCGTGGGCGGCCGGACTGACCGGCAAGGGTGTCACCGTCGCCGTCCTGGACAGCGGGGTGGACGCCGACCACCCCGACCTGACCGGGCGGATAGCCACCTCCCGCAGTTTCATCGAGGGCGAGACGGTCGCCGACCGGCACGGCCACGGCACCCATGTCACCTCCACGGTCGGCGGCAGCGGTGCCGCCTCCGACGGCAAGGAGAAGGGGGTGGCGCCGGGCGCGACGCTCGCGGTCGGCAAGGTGCTCAGCGACCAGGGCTCGGGCAGCGAGTCGGAGATCATCGCCGGCATGGAGTGGGCCGCCCGGGACGTGCGGGCCGACGTCATCTCGATGTCCCTGGGCTCCACCGAGGCCAGCGACGGCACCGACCCGATGGCGCAGGCCGTCAACACGCTCTCCGCCGAGACCGGCGCGCTCTTCGTGATCGCCGCCGGCAACACCGGCAGCCCTTCGTCCATCGGCTCGCCCGGTGCCGCCGACGCCGCGCTGACCGTGGGCGCCGTGGACTCGGCCGACGCGGCGGCCTGGTTCACCAGCGCCGGACCCCGCCACGGCGACAACGCGCTCAAGCCCGACCTGTCCGCCCCGGGCGTCGGCATCCTCGCCGCCCGCTCCACGCTCACCGCGGGCGAGGGCGCCTACACCTCCATGGACGGTACGTCGATGGCGACGCCGCACGTCGCCGGGGTGGCCGCGCTGCTCGCCGAGGAACACCCGGACTGGACCGGCGCCCGGCTGAAGGACGCCCTGATGTCCACGTCCAAGGAACTCGACGCCTCCGCCTACCGGTTGGGCGCGGGCCGGGTCAGCGTGCCGGACGCGATCGGGGCCGGCGTGACCGCCACCGGCAGCGCCGACCTCGGCTTCCATTCCTGGCCGTACGAGGAGAACAAGCCGGTCACCAAGACCGTCACCTACACCAACTCCGCCGACACGGACGTGACGCTGCGCCTGGCCGCGCGGGGCGCCCCCGAGGGCGTCGTCACCCTCGCCGACAGCGTCCTGACCGTCCCCGCGCACGGCACGGCGTCCACCACGGTGACCGGCGACGGCACCGACGCCCCGGTCGGCAACACCAGCGGGCAGGTGGTGGCCACCGACGCCGCCGGGAAGACCGTCGCGCACACCGCGTTCGGACTGGTCAAGGAGGAGGAGCGGTACACGCTCACCGTCCATGTCAAGGACCGGTCGGGCGCGGCCACCGCCGCCGACCTGACCGTGCAGCGGCTCGCGGCCGGGGCCGACCCGGTCCCGGCGTACGTCGGTGACTCCGGCACCCTCGAACTGCGCCTGACGCCGGGCACGTACAGCCTGTCCAGTTTCCTCGACGTGCGTGGCGGCCACGGCGCCGACTCCCTCGGCCTCGGCTTCCTCGCCGCCCCCGAGATCACCCTCGACCGGAACCGCGAGATCACCCTCGACGGCCGGGAACTGCGCGAGATCGGCGCCGACGTGGACCGGCGCACCGAGACCCGGCAACTGCTCATGGAGTACGACCGCAGCGCGAACGGTTCCGCCCTGTTCGGCGCCCTCCAGGTGCCGCTGACGTACGACAGCGTCTTCGCCGCGCCCACCGGCCGGAAGGTCACCGAGGGCAGCTTCGAGTACCGGACCGTGTGGCGGCTCGGCAAGCCGCTGCTCGCGGTCAAGGGCGTCGGGGAGGCCACCGTGCAGTCCGGCGGCACACTCACCGAGGGCCGCACCCGGCTGCCGCTGGTCGACGCCGGCGCCGGGCCGATCACCGGGGCGAAGGGCAAGGCGGTGCTCGCCGAGCTGACCGACGGCGCCGACCCGGCCGCCCTCGCCCAGGCCGCCCAGGACGCGGGCGCCGAGGCACTGTTCGTCACCGACCGCACCCCCGGCCGGCTGCTGAGCTGGTGGGGCACGGACGACAACACCGACCGGCCGCTGACCATCGCGACCCTGAACACCGCCGACGCGGCCGAGCTGCGCCGGGCGGGGCGCGTCGACATGACCGGCACGCCCAGCACGCCGTACACCTACGACCTCTCCGCGGGGCACCCCGGCGCGATCCCCGACCGGGACCTCACCTACCGCCCCGGCGACGGCGAGCTGGCGACCGTCCGCGCCAAGTACCACGGCGCCGAGCCGTCGACCGGCGGCGAGTTCCGCTACTCGCTCACCGACACCTTCACGCTCGGCCTCGGCTTCAAGGAGCGGATCGGCTTCCCGGCCGAGCGCACCGAGTACGTCTCGACCGGCCCCGGCCAGCGCTGGCACGAGTCGGTCGACTCGGCCGGCGGCGCGCTGGAGCAGCGCGGCGGCGAGGTCGCCTACCGGGGCGGCAGCAGCCCGGAGCTGAACTGGTTCAAGCCGGTCTGGCACCCGTACCTCGGCACCGGCCTGGGCTGGGGACAGCAGCGGGTGGGCAACCGCATGCAGTTCAACGCGCCGGGCTGGGGCGACTCGGGCCCGGACCACACCGGGTTCGGGGACGTGTACAGCGCGGACAGCGGCATGACCCAGACCACGGCGGTCTACCAGGACGGCGAACTCGTCGACCGGATGGCCAGCTCCACCGCCTACGTCTGGGACGCGCCCGCCGACGAGCACACCTACCGGCTCGTCACCGACACCGCGCTGGCCGCCGGCCGCTGGCCGCTGGGCGGCACCGGCCACTCCGAGTGGACCTTCCGCTCCTCGGCCACCCCCGAGGACCGCTGGACCTACCTCCCGCTGATCAACCTCTCGTTCGACGTCGACACCGACCTCGGTGGCCGGGTGCGCGGCGGCCACAAGGTGGGCGTCGGGCTCGGCGCGGAGTACGTGGCGGGGGCGCCGGACACCGGCACGCTCGGCGCCGGAAAGCTGGACGTCTCCTACGACGACGGGCAGAGCTGGCAGCCGGTCCGGCTCGGCGGCGGCGGCCCGGACGCGTCCTGGCGGGGGACGCTGAGCGTGCCCCGGGACGCGGCTTCCGTCTCGCTGCGCGCCTCGGCGAAGGACGACCGGGGCGGCTCGGTGGCGCAGGAACTGGTCCGGGCGGTGAGCGTGCGCTGACCCACGCGGACGGCGCCGCCTCCCTGGGACGGGGAGACGGCGCCGGCCTTCTCAAACGTGCCGCCGGACGTACCTCAGACCAGCCAGCCGACGAAGTGGACGAGACCGGCGAGGATGTCGGTGAGAACGTTCATGTGAGTACTGCTCCTTGCGTTCCTTGCGTGAAGCACGCGATGTGGGACCTGCGCCAACTACGGTCTGCAGCCCGTTGCTCGCGTACCGTCAGTCTCGTTGATCTCACCGGCCGCATGCGTGCTCATGAGCGACGATCACCTGTTCCAGGGAACATCTGCTCGCTTGTTCGGATCACGCCAAGCTCGGTCAAGTCCTGGGGCCGCAGGCGCAGTTGGCCGGCGGTCTCGTCCGTCTGTTCCGGCGGGCGCTTCAGGATGGCGGTGGCCGCCTCCGGGCCGATGACGGAGAAGTAGCTGTCCGGGGTGGCCCAGGTCCGGCCCGGTGCCGCGAGCGCCAGCGCGCCGCCCGAGCCGCCCTCGCCGATCACCAGGGTGGTGACGGGGGTGCGGGCGGCGGCCACCGCGCCGAACAGCTCGGCGATCGCCGGTCCCGCGCCCTGCCGCTCGGCCTCGGCGTCGTTGGCGGCACCCGGGGTGTCCACCAGCGTCAGCACCGGGATGCCGAGCCGGCCGGCCAGCCGGATCAGCCGGGCGGCGGTGCGGTAGCCGGCCGGCCGGGTCGGGGCGCCGGTCTGGGCGGCGTAGCCGATCGTGCCGCCGTCGTGACTGCCGAAGCCGCACCGCATGCCGTCCGGGTCGGTGCCGCCGCAGCGGTCGCCGCTGATCTCCACGCGGTCGGTGAAGTAGGCGTCGAGGTAGGCGCGGGCCCGCGGCCGCTCCGGCGCGCGCGCCCGGCGGACCGCCTCCCGGCCGCTGTCCGGCGGGTCGGTCGCGCCGAGCGGCGCGGGGACCGGGGCCGGTCCGGTGGCCGGGCCGGTGAGCAGCCGCAGCCAGTGGCCGAGCGTGCGGCGCAGTTCGCCGGGCGGTACGACGGCGTCCGCCGAGCCCGCCGCGACCTGCGCCTCGGCCGTGTACGCGGCCGGGTCGGCGGCCGGCGGCCGGACCCGGGACCCGGCGAAACCGACCTGGGCGCCGGGCAGCGCCAGCGTCACGTCGGCACCCGCGCCGAGGGTCGCCCAGCCGCCCCCGGTGGTCGGGTCGCGCAGTACGGCGAGCTGCGCGAGCCCGGCCGCCCGGGTCAGCGCCGACTGCCGGGCCACCCGCTGGAGCTGGGTCAACGCCAGCATGCCCTCCTGCATCCGGGAGCCCCCGGTGGCGACCAGCGGGACGACCGGCAGCCGGTGGGCGCGGGCGTGGGCGTACGCCGCCTCCAGCCGGTCCCCGGTGCGCTGCCCCAGCGAGCCGCCGAGGAAGCCGAACTCGAAGGCGATCAGCACGGCCGGGGTGCCCTCGACGCGTCCGGTGCCGCAGACGACGGACTCCGACTCGCCGGTGCGCTCGGCCGCGCGGGCCCGCGCGGTGTCGTAGCCGGGCCAGCCGATCGGGCCGTCGGGGACGAACTCCCGCTCTGGGTACGGCAGTTCGGTGAAGTCGTCGGTGACCAGGGCGAGGAAGCGGCGGGCGGAGAGCCGGTCAGTCATGGCGCAGGGACCGCTTCATGATCTTCCCCATGTCGTTGCGGGGCAGCGCGTCGAGCCGGCGCAGCACCCGGGGCCGCTTGTGCGGGGCGAGCCGGGACGCGACATGGTCGGCCAGCTCCCGCAGCTCGGGCGGGGACTGCGGGTCGGCGGGCACCACCCAGGCCACGATCCGCTCACCGAGGTCGTCGTCCGGCTCCCCGGTGACGGCCGCCTCCTTGACCGCCGGGTGTTCCAGGAGCGCGTTCTCGATCTCCCCGGCGCCGATCTTGTAGCCGCCGCTCTTGATCAGGTCGGTGGCCTTGCGGCCGACGATGCGGACATAGCCGTCGGGGTCGCGGACCGCCATGTCGCCGGTGCGGAAGAAACCGTCGGCGGTGAAGGCGGCGGCGGTCGCGTCGGGGCGGTTGAGGTACTCGGTGAACAGGTTCGGGCCGCGCACCTGGATCTCGCCGACGCTCTCCCCGTCGCGGGCGGTGACCTCCGACCCGTCCTCCTCCACCAGCCGCAGCGCCACCCCCGGCAGCGGCACGCCCACCGTGCCCGCCCGGGCCTCGCCGTCGGCCCGGACGCTGGTGTTCATCAGCGTCTCCGTCATCCCGTACCGCTCGATCACCCGGCGTCCGGTGGCGGCGGCGATCCGCTCGTGGTCGTGCACGGGCAGCGCGGCCGACCCGGAGACCAGCAGCCGGGCCCCGGTCAGCGCCTTGACCAGCTCGGGTTCGGCGGGCAGCGCCTCGGCGATCCGGTGGTACATGGTCGGCACGCCGAACAGCATGGTGGCGCCGTCGTTCAGTTCCCGCGCCACGCCCTCGGTGCTGAACCGGCCCAGGTGCCGCACCGATCCGCCGCGCCGCAGCGGGCCGAGGGTGCCGAGCACCAGTCCGTGCACGTGGAACAGCGGCAGTCCGTGCACCAGGACGTCGGCGCCGGTCCACCGCCACGCGTCGGCCAGCGCGTCCAGGGTGGTGGCGACGGCCCGGCGGGGCAGCACCGCGCCCTTGGGCGGGCCGGTGGTGCCGGAGGTGTAGACGACCAGGGCGGGGTCGCCGTCCTCGGCGGTCCGCTCCGGGACCGTCCCCCGGGCGGTCACGTCCACGTCGGCGCGGGGCAGCCCGGCGAGCGGGGCGGGCAGTTCGTCGCCGGGCGCGGCCAGCACGAGCGCGGGCGCGCTGTCGGCCAGGATGTGCCGCAGCTCCTTCTCGCCGGACTTCGGGTTCAGCGGTACGGCGGGTACGCCGGCCAGCAGCGCGGCGACCACCGCGACGGCCGTCTCCAGCGCCGGTGTCGCCCAGACGGCCACCCGGCCGGCCCCGGCGAGGCCACCGGCGGCCGCGCCGGCCGCGCCGGCCAGCTCCGGGTAGGTCAGGGAGCGCTCGCCGAACCGGAGGGCGGGGCGGTCGGCCGGGGACTTGGTCAACGCCGGGAAGAGTGAGGACACGGGACGTACTCCTTGTTGCTCGCTTGCTTGCCTGCCAGGGGGGTGGATCAGCCGAAGCCGGGCACCACCAGCACCAGCCACACCAGGGCCGGCACCACCGCCACCACCACTCCTCCGTACACCATCAGCTGCCGGAAGAAACGATCGCGGTCGACGTCCGGTGCCGCCGCCAGCACCAGCGCGCCGTTGGTCGAGAACGGGCTTACGTCCACCACCGTCGCCGACACCGCGAGTGCGGCGACCATGCCGACCGCGCCGATCTCGCCCTGCGCGAGGAACGGCACGGCCAGCGGGATCAGCGCCCCCATGATCCCGACCGAGGAGGCGAACGCCGACACCAGCGCGCCGATGTAGCACAGCAGCACGGCGGCCAGCAGCGGTACGCCGATGGAGCCGACGCCCTCGCCGGCCCAGGTGATGGTGCCCATCTCCTGGAGGACCCCGACGTAGGTGAGCATTCCGCAGATCAGCAGCACGGTGGACCAGGCGATCTCGGTCACCGCCCGCCGGCTGTCCTCGGGCCAGGCGGTACTGAGCAGCACGGCCAGCGTGACGGCGGTCAGACCGGCGTCCAGATCGAAGCCGAGGACGGCGACGACCAGCGCGACGAGCGCGACGAGGGTGGCGATCCGGGCCGGGGTGAGTCGGCCGGGCGCGCCGGCGGCGTCCTCCTCGGTCCGTACGGCGACGGCGACCGGGGCGGAAGCGGGGGCGGAGGCGGGCATGGGGGCGGGGGCGGCGCCGCCCGCCGGGCCCTCGCCCCTGCCGGCCGGTCCTTCGCTGGCGCCCGCCGGTCCCTCGCGCCCGCCCGCCGTGCCGCCGTCCCCGCCCGTCGTCTCCACGGCCCCCCGGGCCCACAGCTTCCGCCCCCCGAACAGCACGAACACCACACCGGCGATGACCAGGTTGGCGACCAGCGACGCGAGGAACAGCCCGATCTCGCTCCCCGGCAGCTTCTCCCGCTCCACGATGCCGTTGACGATCGACCCGTAGATGCTGATCGGCGAGAACCCGCCCGCCTGGGCGCCGTGCACGACCATCGTGCCCATCAGCAGCGGGCTGATCCCGTACCGGGTGGCGAAGCTGAGCGCGACCGGCGCGACGATCGCGACGGCCGCCGGACTGACCGCGCCGATCGCGGTGAGCGCCCCGGTGAGGGCGAACATCACCCACGGGATCAGCGCCACCCGCCCGCGCACCAGCCGCACGGCGGCGTGCACCAGCCAGTCGGTGGTCCCGTTGGCCCGCGCGATGGCGAACAGGTACGTCACGCCGACCAGGACGACGAACAGATCACCGGGGAACCCGGCGAAGATGCCGTCCGCGTCGAGGTCCGCGACCAGTGTGCCGACCCCGAAGGCGGCGGCGAAGGCGAGGGCGCCCATGTTGACGGAACGGGTGGTGGCGATGACGAACACCACGACGAGGACGAGGATCGAGACGAGTTCGGGGGACATGCGGACTCCCGACGATGACCTGGCTGGCGGGCTGGCGGGCTGGGCAGACTGGTTCAGTGGCTGAGCCACTTCGGGTGGGCGGCCGGCCCGGTCAGCGTGGTACCGGCGGCGCTCCCCGTCAAGGGGTCGCGCGTGAAGTGGCTGAACCACTCGGCCACTTCACCGCCCGGTGTTAACCTCGCCCGGAGAGGGGGAACCGTGACCGACGCCCTGCGCCCGATGCCCCGCCAGCGCCTGTACGAGCAGGTGCTCCAGCGGCTGCGGCAGTACGTCACCGAGGGCGGCCTGCGGGCCGGCGACCGGCTGCCGCCCGAACGGGACCTGGCCGGGCGCCTCGGTGTCAGCCGGGCCTCGGTGAAGCAGGCCATCGTGGTCCTGGAGGTCCAGGGCCTGGTGGAGGCCCGGCACGGCGGCGGCACCTACCTGGTCCGCGACAGCCTCGACGTGGAACCGGTCCAGGAGATGGTCGAACGCCGCCGGCGGCTGCCGGACGTCCTGGAGGCCCGCGAGGCCCTGGAGACCAAACTCGCCGAACTGGCCGCCGAGCGCCGTACCGACGCCGACCTCACGGCGATGCGTACCGCGCTCGACGTGATGTCCGCCGAGATCGACGCGGGCGGGCACGGCACCGAGGGCGACCGGCTGTTCCACGCGGCGGTGACGGCGGCGGCACACAGCTCGCTGCTCGCGGAGTTCATGCGCTCCATCGCCCCCCAGATCGCCGAGAGCCGCACCGAGTCGCTGCGCCAGCCGGCCCGCCCGGCCCGCTCGCTCGCCCAGCACCGCGCCATCCTGGACGCCGTCGCCGCCGCCGACCCGCGCCGCGCGGCCACCGCGATGCGCCGCCATGTCCGCACGGTGGCGAAGGTGCGGTTGCTGGACTGGGACCCCGGGGACGAGGGCCCCACTTGTTAGCCTGCCAAGCGGCCGGACCGTCGTAGGAGGTTGGAGTTCCCATGCCCCGCACAGCCCTTGTCACCTGCCGGCCCGGTCCCCAGGTCGGTGTCGATCGTGATCTGCCGGTGCTGGCGGACGCGTTGCGCGCCGCCGGTGCCGAGGTGTCCGTCGCGGTGTGGGACGACCCGGCGGTGGACTGGACCGCGTTCGACCTGGTGCTCATACGGTCGACCTGGGACTACAGCTGGCGGGCGGCGGAGTTCGTCGCCTGGACGCGGCGCGTGCCGCGGCTGGCCAATCCCGCCGACATCGTGCGGTGGAACAGCGACAAGCGGTATCTCGGGGACCTGGCGGCGGCCGGTGTGCCGGTGGTCCCCACCCGGTACCTCGCCCCCGGCGCGGCCCCCGACCTCCCCGACGACCAGGAGTACGTGATCAAACCGGCCTCCGGCGCCGGCGCCCGGTACGCCGCCCGCTACACACCTGGCGAACACGCCACCGCCGTACGGCATCTGGAGCGGCTGCACGCCGAGGGGCTGACCGCGATGGTGCAGCCGTATGTGCGGGCCGTCGACTCCAGCGGGGAGCGGGCGCTGCTGTACTTCGGGGGTGAGCTGCTGCACGCGAGCCGCAAGGGAGCCGTGCTGGCGCCCGGTACGGCCTTCGACGAGCGGAAGGTGTCCCATCCGGGGCTGGAGCCGTGGCGGCCGACCCTGGAGGAGGCCGCCGTGGCCCGCCGGGCCCTGGCCGCCGTACCGGGCGGGGACCGTCTGCTGTACGCGCGGGTGGACCTGGTCACCGGGGAGGACGGGCAGTCCCGGGTGATGGAGCTGGAGCTGGTCGAGCCGAATCTGTTCCTGTGGCTGCACCCGGGGTCGGTCCAGCGGGTGGCCGAGGCGGTGCTCAAGGCCGCCGTTCGCTGACGGCCGTGCGTTGCAGCAGGCCCCAGGTGAACTCGGCGACCACCTCGTGCGGGGCGCCGTCCGGGTCCGGCGCGGAGAAGGACAGGCCCGCCCGGGTCGGGGCCGAGCCCTGGATCGGGCGGGCCGGGGCGAAGGCGCGGGCCGCCTCGTCGACCGTGCAGGACCACGGGGTGAGGTCGGCGAGGGTGCGCAGGGCGGGGGCGGGGGCGCCGGGGGCGCGGACCAGCCACTCGTTCCACACCGCGCCGTTCGCCGCCACCAGCACCTCGAAGCGCAGGTCCGGCCAGAGCGGCACCGGCCAGCGCCGGGCCTCGCAGGTCAGGTCGCCGACGCGGCGGGCGGTCGTCGACTCGGGCTCGCCCAGGACGGAACGGTAGCGGCTCGCGGCGGAGCGGGCCCGGGGCGAGCGGAGCATCGCCTGCCAGCGCTTGTTGGCGTCTCGCATGTCGGTGAGCGAGGCGCCGAGCGTGCGGCGGGCGTCGTCCACCAGGTCCGGGTTGTGGTCGGCCATGCGGCGCAGCAGCACCAGTTGGAAGTCGGCGGGCGTCATACGGTCATGGTCGCGCACCGGGGCGCCGGGCCGTTGCCCGCACGGAATCCCTCCGGTTAGCCTTTGTTCGTCATGCCGATCGTTTGTTGAAATCTCGAACGCAAATGTGGCGTACACAGAGAGAGGGGGAGCCGTACATGGGACGTCTCGTACCAGCTGTGACCAGGGCTCTCGACATCCTTGAGCTGTTCCTCGACGGGGACGGCACACTCTCCGCCCCCGACATCGTGCGCCGGCTCCAACTGCCGCGCACCACCGTGCACGAGCTGGTCACCACGCTGGCCGCCCGGAAGTACATCGTTCCGGTGTCCGGACAGCCCGGACGGTATCGGCTCGGGGTGCGTCCCTACCAGCTCGGGGCGCGCTACGCCGAGCACCTCGACCTCGCCGCCGAGGGACAGCAGGTGGCCCGGACCGTCGCCGAGACCTGCGACGAGACGGTGCACGTGGCGATCCTGGAGGACACCGACGTCATCTACATCGCCAAGGTGGACTCCACGCACGCGGTGCGGATGGTGTCGGCGGCCGGCCGGCGACTGCCCGCCCACTGCACCTCGGTCGGCAAGATGCTGCTGGCCTCGCTGCCCGAGCACGAGCTGACGGCCCGGTTCCCGGACGGCGCCGAACTGGCCGCGATGACGGCGAACAGCATCACCGACCCGGCCGACCTGCGGGCGGCCCTCGCCGAGATCCGGGCGCGGGGCATCGCGGTGGAGAGCCGGGAGTCCAACCCGGACGTCAGCTGTGTCGCCGCCCCGGTCCGCGACCGCACCGGCCGGGTGGTGGCGGCGCTGTCCATCTCGGTCCCCATGATCCGCTGGAGCGACGAGCGCCGCGCGGAGCTGGAGCAACTCGCCGCCAAGGGCGCGGCGGACCTGTCGGAACACCTCGGACACCGGAGCGCGGCATGACCCACCCAGCGGCAGTGGAAGTGGCGGTACGGGCCCAGGCGGAGCTGGGGGAGGGGCCCACCTGGGACACGGCGGCGGCGCGGCTGATCTGGGTGGACATCCTGGGCCGCCGGGTGCACACCTACGACCCGGCCACCGGACGCCGTACGGTCCGCACCACCGAGCAGCACGTCGGCGCCGCCAAGCCGCGCGCGGGCGGCGGCCTGGTGCTCAACCTCCAGGACGGCATCGGGCTGGTCGACCCGGACGGTTCGCTGCGCATGGCGCACCGCGAGGCCGTCCCGGGCCGCCGCGCCAACGACGCCGCCGTCGCCCCGGACGGCAGCCTGTGGGCCGGCACCATGCGCTACGACGAGGCGCCGGGCGGCGGCACCCTCGCCCGCCTCACCGCCGACGGGACGTACACCACCGTGCTGGCCGACGTGGCGGTCAGCAACGGCACCGGCTGGAGCCCGGAGGGACGGCTGATGTACTACGTCGACTCCCCGACCCGTCGCATCGACGTCTTCGACCACGACCCCGGCAGCGGCCGGATCTCCGGGCGGCGGACCCTGGCCGAGGTCGAGGACGGGGCCGGTTTCCCGGACGGGCTCACCGTGGACGCCGACGGCTGTGTGTGGGTGGCGCTGTGGGACGGCGGCGCGGTCCGCCGGTACACGCCGGACGGGCGGCTGGACCGGGTGGTCGAACTGCCGGTGCCGCGCGGCACGGCGTGCGCGTTCGGCGGCACCGGCCTCACCGACCTGTACGTCACCACGGCCCGCACCGGCCTCACCGCCCCGCACCCGCTGGCCGGGTCGGTACTGGTGGTGCCGGACGCGGGCAAGGGGCTCGCGCAGCCCGCCTACGGGGGCTGACCGGCCGTCCGGGCAGCGAGCGCGCGCCTGCCGGGTCCGGGCTGACGGTACGTCAGTCCGGCTTCGGGGCGACGGCCCGTCAGGCGCCGACCCGGTCCAGCCCGCGCAGCACCTCCCGCTCGCCGGCCGTCAGCGGCGGCTCGGCGGCGGGCGGCAGCGCGGGGCCGCCGAGCGTGGCCAGCAGGGTGTCCGGGCGCAGCAGCCGGCCCGGCCCGGTGCGCAGGCTGGTCACGTCCCACAGGGCGGCGGCGGCCGGGTAGGAGCCGGTCGCCGTCTTCGTCAGCCGGCGGGTGTACGCGGCGACGAGGTGGTCGGCGGCGTTCGGCCGCCCGCCGCGCGCCTCGGGGTACCGCACGTCCTGGCTGACCGCCAGCGCCCAGGCCGCGTCGACCGGCCGGGCCGCGCCGCGCTGCACCCGCCGGGCCAGCCCCGGTACGTCCACGCCGCCGCGTCGCAGCTCGCGGCCGAGCACCCGGGCGCCGAGCGCGGCCACCGACATGCCCTGTCCGTAGGCCGGGTTGAAGGTGGCCAGCGCGTCGCCGAGCACCACGAACCGCTCGGGCCACCGCCGGGCCCGCTCCGCGTAGCGCCGTACGTTGCTGGTGGAGCGGCTGACGTGGACGTCGGTGAGGGGTTCGGCGCCGGAGATCAGCCGGCCGACGATCGGGTCGGGCAGGTCCAGGGTGTACCGGAGGAAGCCGTCCGGGTCGGCGGGCGGCTCGCCGCCCCGGGTGCCGGCCAGGCTGACCATCCAGCGGCCGTCCTCGATCGGCAGCACCATGCCGCTGCGGCCGGGCCGGCCGGCGTACGGGTCGGCCTGCACGATGGTCAGCGGGAAGCGCTCCGCGCCCGGCGGCGTCCGGTACACCCGGGTGGCGTTGACCAGCCCGGCGTCCACGGTCCGCTCCCGCAGCTCGGGCCCGCCCAGTTCGCGCAGCCAGTGCGGCAGCCGGGAGCCGCGTCCGCTCGCGTCCACCACCAGGTCGGCGTCGAGGTCCGCCGCCCCCGTCCCGGCCGCGATCCGCACCCCGGTCACCCGCCGCGCGTCGCCCGCGAGGCCCCGCACGTCGGCGTGCCGGACGGTGACGCCGGTGGCGCGGTCGAGGACGGCCCGCCGTACCACCCAGTCCAGCAGGGCGCGGCTGCACGTGACCAGGTGCGGTCCCGCGCGGCGCCAGCGGCGCAGCCAGCCCTCGGGGCTGAGCGCCAGCATGCCCGAGGCCAGCGATATCTCCCGCGCGCCGGCCGCCAGCAGCCGCTCGCGCAGGTCCAGGCCGGGCGCCAGGCCGTCCATCGCGGCCAGCCCGCCGGCCATCAGCAGATGCGCGTGGCGTCCCTGCGGCAGGCCCCGGCGGTGCGCCGGGCCGTCCGGCAGGTCGTCGCGCTCCAGCACGATCACCTCGTCCACGGCGGTGGACAGGGCCGCCGCGGCCAGCAGACCGGCCAGTCCGGCACCGATGACGACAGCTCTACGCGACATGGGTCTCCTCGGGTCCGGTCCCCGCCCCCGTGGCAGCCGTGGGCGGCCCTCACCGTACCCTCGGGCAGCGCGCCGACGGCTGGTCGGAACGTCGGGTCCGTCAGCTCGGCGGCCGGGCCGCCGCGGGGAGTCCACGGTGGCTCCGGGACGGGTCCGGGGCGGGTCCGGGGCGGGTCCGGCGGTGTCAACTCCCCTTGCCCGCGCCCCCGTCGCAGCCCGCCCCCCCCGCGCTCACCGCACGGTGGGCCGCCGGGTCATCGCCTCCGCCAGTTCGACCAGGCCGCCAGGGCCGGAGACCTCGGTGGCGCGCAGCCGGTAGGTGCTCGGGGCGTCCAGGGGGTCCTCGCGGGCGGCGGCGCGGCGGGCCGCGTCGGTCAGCATCGCGGCCTCCGCGACCAGCCGGGCCTGGTGCGCGGTGCGGCCCGCGCGCAGCGCGGCGTCCCGGGCCCGGACCCGCACCCGGTCGTCGAAGTACGGGGCGAGTGCCAGCAGCGCGTCGTGGATGGACACCTCCCGCCACTGCAGACGCTCGCGCGGGGAGCGCCACCAGGAGGCGGCGGGCTTGGGCGCGGTCGGCACGAAGCGCAGCAGCGCCGCCAGCGGGGCCAGCCGGCGGTAGTCGCCCAGGCCCCGCCAGTGCGCGACGGCACTCGGCAGCAGGCGCGGCAGCACGAAGCCGGCCGAGCAGGTCAGCGCGCCCAGCGAGGCCATCGGCGGAGCCACGTAGGTGGACAGGAAGTCCAGGTCGTGCCCGGTGAGCCGGGCGGCGACGGCGGTGTACTTGGCGGCCTGGAAGCCGATCGTGTCGAGCAGCGCGCCGGCCAGGATCAGCCGCAGCCCGGTGCGCAGCAGGCCGGTGACCTCGCGGCCCCACTTGAGGCACATCACGCACATCGCCACCATCGCCGCGGTGTGCCCGGCCAGGTAGAGCAGGATCATCTCCCGCAGGTACGGCGTGTTGGCGTAGTAGGTGTCCAGGTCGGCGAGGCGCTCGGTGTCCGCGTCGGCCAGCACGAACAGCACCACCAGCGCGGCCACCAGCAGGGCGTACCCGGCGACGGTGCCCAGCACCAGGCGGCGCACCCGGTCCGCGGGCCCGCCCCGCCACACGATCACCAGCACCACCAGCGAGCAGCTGTACGCCGAGAGCATGCCGTAGGTCAGCGGCGCGCCGAAGTTGGGGACGCCGGTGAGGTCGTTGACGGTGGCCAGGGTCAGCGGCGCCGAGCAGGCCAGGACGAGGGCGCCGAGCAGGATGGCGACGCAGGTGGACAGCACCGGGGGGTTGCGCACGGCGGTGGCGGGCCGGCGCAGCAGCACGACGCAGGACAGGCCGAACACCAGGGCCGCCGCGTACACGACGGCGCTCACCGCGGTCTCCGTCCGCCCGGTACCGCCGCGGTCACGCGCTGCCCGTCACGGCGGCGGCGCGGGCCCGGGCGGCGACCGCGCGGGGCAGCGGCCCGGACAGTACGTCGGCGACCCGGACCAGGGCCGCCGGCCCGGGGACCCGGAGGGCGCCGGCCGGCCGGGCGGCGGTCGGCTGTGCCGCGTCCTGTTCCACCGCGCCGGTGATGATCACCGCCCAGGCCAGCGCCTCGGCCCGGTCCGGGTCGCGGGTCTCGCTCAGCACCGCGCGCCGGGTGCGGTCGTACAGGGCGCCGTCGAGGTGCGCGTCGAGGTGGCT
Source organism: Streptomyces sp. NPDC023723 (assembly GCF_040639815.1). Taxonomy (NCBI): domain Bacteria; kingdom Bacillati; phylum Actinomycetota; class Actinomycetes; order Kitasatosporales; family Streptomycetaceae; genus Streptomyces; species Streptomyces sp. NPDC023723. The sequence continues at coordinate 39,789 of NZ_JBFAAP010000042.1, read as the reverse complement.
GAGCGCGTTGTGGATGCTGGTCTGGCGCCACATCAGCCGGGTCGCGGGGGACGCGAAGCGCGGCCGCGGCAGGCGCAGCGCACGCCGGTCGATGACCTCCTCCAGGGTCCGTTCCAGCGGGGCGAGGCGTACGTAGGCCCGGCTGGCCCGCCGCCACTCGGCCACCCGCGGCACGGCCAGCGGGATCAGCACGCCGGTGACGGTGAGCAGCGCGCCCAGCCCGGCGGCGGCCGGCGAGACGCCGGTGACCAGCACCGACCAGTCCCGGCCGGTCCAGCGGGCGGTCACCGCGACCAGCTTGGCGACGCTGTACCCGGCGGCGCACAGACTGCCGGCGCCCAGCACGGTCAGTCCGGTGCGCAGCGGTCCGGCGGCGACCTGCCGGGCCCAGCGCAGCGCGGAGCGCGCGGTGACCCCGACGGCGGCGAGGTGCCCGGCCAGGTAGAGCAGGATCATCTCCCGCAGGTACGGCGTGCCGGCGTAGTAGGTGTCCAGGTCGGTACGGCGTTCCACCGGCGCCTCGCCCAGCGCGAACGTCACCGCGATGCCGACCACGACACCCGTGTACGCCAGGATCCAGCGCCGGGCCACCCGGTGCACCGCCGGGCCGCCGCGCCAGTACACGATCAGCACCTGGGAGGCGGCGCCGTACGCGGTGATCGACGCGTAGGTCAGCGGCGCGGCCAGGTTGGGCACCCCGCCCAGCCGGTTGACGGCGCCGACCGTCGGCGGGGCGCCCAGGAAGAAGCAGAGCCCGGCCAGGCCCAGCACCGCGCAGATCGCCCGCAGGTAGGGGTCGTGCCGGTGGCGGACCAGGTCCGGCGCCTTGACCGCGAGGCCGATCCACAGGACGGCACAGCTCAGGTAGTTGACCGCCGTACTCATCCGCCCGGCCCCCGGTAGTTGAGCGCGGCCCCGATCCGGCCGGCCAGCCCCGCGGTGCCGGGGTCCGGGTCCGGGTACCCGCTCTCCTCGGGTGTCTCCAGCCAGGTCCGCAGCCGGCGGCCCATCAGCATGCCGAAGCGGTCGGCGTCCTGTTCCTCGGCGAGGCCGAAGTCGGTGCGGGCGGCGGCGGGCCGGGGCGCGCCGCCGGGGACCGGCGGGGCGTCCGCGTCCCGGCGGCTCATGTGCCAGACCTCGTGGCACAGGATGACGATCTGGTGCCACACGGCGGCCCGCCGGTCGACCACCACCACGTCCTGGTCCGTCCCCTCCAGCCACAGCCCGCTGGCGGTGTGCGGCGGGAACGTCTCGCGGCGCACGACGAGTTCCCGGCCGCGCCACGCGGCGACCGACTCCACCAGCGCCTCGAACAGCACCTCGGGATCGGCGGGCAGCGGCACCCGGATCGGGTCGATCAGCGCGTCGGCGAGGCGACGCATCTGCCTGCTCTTGCGCAACCCTTCTCCCCTCGCGCCCCGACCGTCCGGACGTCGCACGGTCACCCCCGCAATATGCCAAGCCGGCCGGCCCTTCGGCCAGTTCTCCGCGATCTCCACACTGCGATCTCCACACTCACTCCGCCGCCCGCACCGGATCGCGGGGCGGCAGCGCGCGGGCGCGTACCGCCCGCAGGTCGTCGCGGTGGCCGAGGGCCCGGGAGACGGCGCCGATCTCCCGCAGCAGTTCGGCGGTGGAGCCGTCCCCGGCGCCGCCGTCGCCGTCCCGCGCGGGCCGCCCGGCCCGCACCGTGTCCAGGACGGCCACCGCGGCGGCCAGCGCCCGGGCCCGGCCCGGCGGGTGGCCGAGGGCGACGGCGGCGTCGTAGGCCCGGCGGCGCAGGTCCTCGTCGAGCGCGCGGGCCAGCGGCAGCAGCGCGTCGCGGATGAACGTCTCGCGGCGGGTCAGGCGCAGTTCGGGGCTGGCCCGCCAGACGAAGCCGGCGCGGTCGCCGACCGCCGTGCGCATCAGCACGTACAGCGGGCGCAGTTCGCGGTGGGCGAGCCGGACCCGCCACCGGTCGTGCAGGTACTGCCCGGCGTGCGGCAGGATGAAGCCGACCGCGATCAGCACGGCGGAGCCGCAGGCCGCCGCCGGGGCCACGTCGGTGTTGAGCCGGTCCAGGTCGTGGCCACTCCAGCGGGCCACGACGGCGGTCAGTTTGGCGGCGTCGAAGAGCAGGTTCATCGCGTAGCCGGCGCCGAGGAACTTCAGTCCCCAGCGCAGCCAGGCGTCCAGTCCGTCGGTGCGGACCCAGTTCCGGATCAGCCCGGAGGTGATCAGCGCGGCCGTGGTGTGCGCCAGCAGGTACAGCAGGATCATCTCGCGCATGAACGGCGTGGTCGCGTAGTACGTGTCCAGGTCCCGCAGCCGCTCCACGGGCGCGTCCGCGAGCGCGAACAGCACCCACAGCGCGACGATCACCCCCGAGTAGCCGGCCACCACCCACCGGGCGGCCCGGCGGGTCGCCGCCGACCGGTCGGACAGCCCGCCCCGCCACGCGATGAGCAGCAGCAGACAGGACCCGCAGAACGCGGTGAGCAGCGAGTACACCCAGGGCGCGGAGATGTTGGGCACGCCGGTGAGCCGGTTGACCCGGGCGATGGTGGACGGCGCGACGAACACGAACACCGCGCAGGCCAGCAGCAGCAGACCGCCGACGGCGCGCAGCGTGGGGTCGGCCCGGAAGCGGATGATCACGGGCAGTTTGAGGGCCAGGGCGGCGGCCAGGACGGTCGCCGGGATCCACCAGAAGTCCGTGTAGAACTCGCTGAGGACCGCGAAGTCCATCCGCACCCCCTCAGCCGTCTGCGTCCAGCGGGGTTCAGAGCGTACGCGCCTGTGGATGTGCGCGTCATCGTGTCCAACCCATTGACGCGCGAGGCGTTCGACTTTACCGTCCGTTCGAAGTTACGAGCGGTATCCGAAATATCGAACGACAGAGATATCGAAGCGACAGAAATGTCGAACGGCAGAAATGTCGAGCGACGGAAACATCGAAACGATGGATGGGGCAGGGCATGGGACGACCTGGCCTGAATCGCAGGCAACTGCTCGCCGGACTCGGCGGGCTGACGGTCGCCGGAAGCTTCGGCTTCGCGGCGCTCGGAACCGGGGCCGACGCGCTCGCCTCCGGTGCGGACACCCGCGTGCGCTACTGGAACCTCTTCAGCGGCGGCGACGGCTACAACATGATCGCGATGCTGGACTCCTTCCGGGCGGAGAACCCGAGCATCGAGGTGAAGGACTCCACCCTCCAGTGGGGCAGCCCCTTCTACACCAAGCTCGCCATGGCCGCCGCGGGCAACCGCGCGCCCGACCTCGGGGTGATGCACCTGGGCCGGGTCACCGGCTTCTCGCCGGGCCGCCTGCTCGACCCCTGGGACATGGACCTGCTCGCCAAGTACGGCGTCCGGGAGCAGGACTTCAACCCGGAGCTGTGGAAGCGCGCCGTCATCGACGGCAAGCTCTACGCCCTGCCGCTCGACATCCACGTCCAGCTCTGCTTCTACCGCAAGGACGTGCTGAAGAAGGCGGGCCTGCTCGGCGCCGACGGCCGCATGGTGCCAGTCACCTCCGTCGACGACTGGTTCGGCGTACTGAAGGAGGCCAAGGCGGCCACCAAGAAGGGCCTGCAGACCATCGGCCTGTGGCACAGCGACCAGAACTTCCAGTGGTGGTTCTTCGTCGCCTTCTACACGCAGCTCGGCGGCACCTGGTTCAGCGCCGACCAGACCGAGGTCACCTTCGACACCGACAAGGCCACCCAGGTACTGGAGTTCCTGCGCCGGCATCTCACCGACGGGTACGCCAACGCGGGCTACGGCGGCACCGCGGGCGCCGAGCAGTTCGTCAACGGCGCCCCGTTCTGCTGGGAGGGCAACTGGTCGGTGCCGGTCTTCGACAGCGCGAAAGTCGACTACGGGGCGGTGCCGCTGCCGCCGGTCTTCGGCAAGCAGGCCACCCACGCCGAATCGCACTCCTTCGTGCTGCCGCACCAGGCGGGCCGCGGCGGCGCCACCAACGAGGGCGCCCACCGCCTCGCCGCCTACGTCGTCAAACACGCCAAGCAGTGGGCGGCCGGCGGCCACATCCCGGCCTACACCCCGACCCTGACCACGGCCGCGTACCAGGAACTCCAGCCGCAGAACGAGTACGTAACGGCGATGGACCACCAGGCCACCGAGCCCAAGGTGTGGTTCGCCGGATCCACCGGCATCCTCGCCCAGCGGGTCGGCCCGATCGTCGTCTCCTCGACCACCGGCTCCGCGAAGCCGGACGCCGTCGCCGGCCGGATGAAGAGCACCCTGGCCACGCTGCTCGCCATGAAGAACCCGATGGACGGCAGGACCGCCGCCGAGGGAGGTGCGCTCGCATGACGACGACCAGCGCCGAGACCGTCATCCGCCCGGCCCGCGCGAGGACCGCCGCGGCCGGCGCCACCGTCCGCCGCAAGCAGGGCTTCCAGCACGGCGGCTGGTTCGTCGCCCCGTTCCTGCTGCTGTTCGCCCTCTTCGTGATCTGGCCGCTGCTGCGCGGCCTGTGGCTCAGCTTCACCGACGCCAACATCTCCGGCGACGCCGCGCACTTCGTCGGCCTCGACAACTACCGCGAGGCGCTGGACGACCCGCTGATGTGGGACGCGCTCGGCCACAGCGCCTTCTTCACCCTCCTGGTGGTGCCCTGCATCACCGTCCTGGCCTTCCTGCTCGCGATGCTGGCCCACCACATCGAGCGCGGCAAGTGGCTGTGGCGGCTCTGCTTCTTCCTGCCGTTCCTGCTGCCGTCCACCGTCGCCGGCAACCTGTGGCAGTGGCTGTTCAACCCCGGCAACGGCATGATCAACCACGTCTTCGGGCTGGAGACGCCCTGGCTGACGGACAAGTCCTACGCCATGTTCGCCGTCGTCATCTGCACCCTGTGGTGGACGGTCGGCTTCAGCTTCCTGCTCTACCTCGCCGCCCTCCAGGGCATCCCCGCCCACCTCTACGAGGCGGCCCGGCTGGACGGCGCCAACGCCTGGCACCGCATGGTGCACATCACCCTGCCGCTGCTGCGCAACATCACCGGTCTGGTCATCGCGCTCCAGATCCTCGCCTCGCTCCAGGTCTTCGACCAGGCGGTGGTGATGATGGACTTCGGCACCGGTCCCGAGGACTCCACCCGCACCTTCGTGCAGTACACCCTGGAACAGGGCTTCACCAGCTACCGCGTGGGCTACGCCTCCGCGATCTCCATCATCTTCTTCGTGCTCATCGCGGCCGTCGCGCTCGGGCGGATGTGGCTGCTGCGCAACCGTGAGGAGGGCGGCCGATGACGACCACCGCCGTACACACCCGCAAGCGGTCCTGGACCCCGAGCCAGATCGTCCTCACCCTCCTCGGAGTGGCCGTCTCCGCGGTCATGCTCTCCCCCCTCCTGTGGGCCCTGTTCACCTCGCTCAAGTCGGAGACCGAGTCCGTCGAGGTGCCCACCCACTGGCTGCCGAAGGACTGGACCGGCCAGGCGTGGTCGGCCATCTTCGAGACCGGCAACATCACCAACTGGTTCGTGAACTCCCTGGTGGTGTCGGTCTGCGTGACCGCGGTCGTGGTGCTGGTCGCCGCGCTGGCCGGCTACGGCTTCGCCCGCACCGAGTTCCGCGGCAAGGGTCTGCTGATGGGCGTGGTGATGGCGGGGCTGATGGTCTCCCCGGCCGTGCTCGGCGTCCCGCTGTTCACCACGGTCCAGCAGATGGGGATGGTCGACACCTACTGGGGCATGATCCTGCCGCAGTGCGCGCCCGCCGCGATGGTCTACATCCTCTACAAGTTCTTCCAGGGTGTCCCGCGCGAACTGGAGGAGGCCGCGTTCATCGACGGCGCGGGCCGCTGGCGGGTCTTCTTCACCATCATCCTGCCGCTGTCCCGCCCCTCCCTCGCGGCGGTCGGCATCTTCACCTTCATCAGCTCCTGGAACAACTTCCTGTGGCCGTACATGGTGACCAACAACCCCGACCTGATGACGATGCCCAACGGCATCGCGACCGTCATGAACTCCTACGGCATCCAGTGGGCCCAGCTGATGGCCGGCGGCCTGATGGCGGGCCTCCCGCTGATCATCGTCTTCGTCTTCTTCCAGCGCCAGATCGTGGCGGGCGTGGCCCACACGGGCCTCGCCGGTCAGTGAAGCGCCCCTCCAGGGGCGCGGGGAACTGCGCGACCAGCCACAACGCACCCGCGGACAGAGAACAACCCTCGAAAGGAAAAAATGCGTACCGCCCGCTTCACCCTCGACCCCGCCTTCACCGTCGCCGAAGTGAACCCCCGTCTCTTCGGCAGCTTCGTCGAACACCTCGGCCGCTGCGTCTACACCGGCATATACGAACCCGGCCACCCCACCGCCGACGAGGCGGGCCTGCGCCAGGACGTCCTCGACCTGGTCAGGGAACTCGGCGTCACCGCCGTCCGCTACCCCGGCGGCAACTTCGTCTCCGGCTACAAGTGGGAGGACTCGGTCGGCCCCGCCGAGGACCGCCCCCGCCGCCTCGACCTGGCCTGGCGGTCCACGGAGACCAACCGCTTCGGCCTCTCCGAGTACATCGCGTTCCTGAAGAAGATCGGCCCGCAGGCCGAACCGATGATGGCCGTCAACCTCGGCACCCGCGGCGTCGCCGAGGCCCTGGAACTCCAGGAGTACGCCAACCACCCGGCCGGCACCGCCCTGTCCGACCGCCGTGTCGGACACGGCGACAAGGACCCCTTCGGCATCCGGCTGTGGTGCCTGGGCAACGAGATGGACGGCCCCTGGCAGACCGGCCACAAGACCGCCGAGGAGTACGGCCGCCTGGCCGCCGAGACCGCCCGCGCGATGCGCCAGATCGACCCGGACCTGGAACTGGTCGCCTGCGGCAGCTCCGGCCAGTCGATGGAGACCTTCGCCGAGTGGGAGGCGACCGTCCTCAAGGAGACCTACGACCTGGTCGACCACATCTCCCTGCACGCCTACTACGAGCCGCACGACGGCGACGTCGACTCCTTCCTGGCCTCCGCCGTGGACATGGAGTCGTTCATCGAGAACGTCGTCGCCACCTGCGACCACATCGGCGCCCGCCTGAAGTCCAAGAAGCGGATCAACCTCTCCTTCGACGAGTGGAACGTCTGGTACATGGAGCGGTCGCAGGCCGAGGTCGCCGCCCTGGACTGGCCCGAGGCGCCGCGCCTGCTGGAGGACAACTACAGCGTCCTGGACGCCGTGGTCTTCGGCTCGCTGCTCATCGCGCTGCTGCGGCACGCCGACCGCGTCACCGTCGCCTGCCTCGCCCAGCTGGTCAACGTCATCGCCCCGATCATGACCGAACCGGGCGGCCCGGCCTGGCGCCAGACCACCTTCTTCCCCTTCGCCCAGGCGTCCGCGTACGGCCGCGGCGAGGTCCTCGACGTCCGGGTGGACTCACCGACGTACGAGACGAAGAAGTACGGCGAGACCGACCTGCTGCACGCCACCGCCGTGCGCGCCGCGGACGGCACGGTCACCGTCTTCGCCGTCAACCGGTCGCGCACCGACGCGCTGCCCCTGGACGTCGCGCTGAACGGCCTGGACCTGAGCGAGGTCGTCGAGCACAGCGCGCTGGCGGACGCCGACCCCGGGGCCCGCAACACGCTCGCCGAGCCGGAGCGGGTCGCCCCGCACCCGGTGGCCGGCACGGCGCTCCGGGACGGCCGGCTGACCGCCGCCCTGGAGCCGCTGTCCTGGAACGTGATCCGGCTGGCCTGACGGCCCGGCTCAGCGGCCGGGCTCAGCGGCCGGGGGAGGACACCGCGTCCAGCGGCACCCCTCCGGCCGCCGCCCCCAGCACGGTCAGCCGTACCGTCCGCGGCCCGGCCTCCGCCGTGCCCTGCGACAGCACCGCGAGGGCGAGGGTGTTGGCGGCGCGGGGGCGCAGGATGCCGTTCGGCAGGACGAAGGTGTGCTGGGCGCCGGCCACGTCGTTGGCGTACTGGCCGACGTTCCAGCCGTTGAGGAAGATCTGCGCCCGGTAGGCGCGGTCCTCGTCGCCGTCCTCCAGCACCAGCCCGAACGAGGCGTCGACGCCCGCCGGCACCTCGGGCCGGAAACCGGTCCGGAACCAGGTCTCGCCCTGCCGCCGCCCGGCGCGCGTCGACTCCGCCGCCGCCCAGTCCCGGTCGTCGAGGCCCGGCAGGTGCCAGCCCTCCCGCTCCCCGTACAGCCCGCCGTTGTTGAACGGCCCGCGCACCGGGTCGGGCGCCGCCGCGCCCCGTATCCGCCACGCCGCCCGCGGTGCGGCCCCGGCGAAGCCGGCCGCCGTCAGCCCGCGCGCCGTCTTGCGGTCGTCGTGCGGCCCCGGCCGGACCAGCACGGCCAGCACCGCGCCCGCCGCCCGGTCCGTGAACCGCTCCCGCAGCCTGCCGGGCAGTTCGAGGACCGTCTCCTGCTCGCCCGCCGTCCCGCGCCCGCCGCCCAGCGGCTCCCCGTCCAGCCAGGCCAGCACCATGCCGTCCGGCCCGGTGCGGTGGGACAGGGTCACCGAGGTGAGACCGGCGGCGCCGGTCAGCCGCGCCCGGTACCAGACGTCGCCGTAGTAGCAGCCGTAGTCGTCGGCGAAGAGCACCGGACCGGACGGCGGCACCGGCGTCGGGCCGTGCGACTCGGTGCGGTCGGCGCGGGTCCAGTCCGTGTCGTCGAAGTCCGGGGCGGACTCCGGGTTCCCGGTCCGCCGCCGCCAGCCGTCCAGCGCGGGCGGCGCGACCTGGGACGCGGCCGGCAGCATGCCCTCGATCGTCAGGCTGCCCGCCCGGCTGACGTTCACCCGCCGCGCGGTGCCGTTCCAGGTGACCGACGCCAGCCCCTTCGGCCCCCACACCTCCAGCCCGGTCGCGCCCCGGACGTCCCCGGTGAGATGCGCGGTGGCACCCTCCGTCGTCACGTCGCGCAGCAGCGCCGGGCCGTACACGAGGAAGCTGCCCGAGCCGGTCTCGTACGGCCACATCCGCAGCGCGGCCGCGTCGTCGGCGAAGACCAGGATCAGCGTCCGGTCCGAGCCGCCGCCCGCCACCGACACCCGGGTCAGCCCGCCGATGCCCAGCGGCACGCTCAGGTTGAGCCGGCCGTGGTCGTACGCCCAGGCCGCCTCCGCGTCCAGCCGCATCGTCTCCGGCTCGCTCGGGCACTCCAGCACCACCTGCGCGCTCTCGCCGTGCCGCCCGGTGAACACCGCGATGTCCTGACCGCCCACGTCGCTCAGGAACATCATCGGCTGCACGGTCGAGTACACCAGCCGCCGCTCCCCGCCCATCGGCAGTCCGGTGGCGAGCAGCTTGGCGTCCCGCGCGGCGACCTTGACCGGCGCGGCGACGGGGGTGCCCGGCAGGGTGGTGGTGATCTCGGTGTCGGAGTCGTTGCGCAGCACGTACACCTGCGTGCCGGTGTTCGGGTTGGCCAGGTGCCGCACCCTCACCCGGCGGTCGCCCGCCCGCACCCGCGCCGCCTCCCGCAGCCGGGCGAAGTCCGGCACGGTCCGCGTCAGTTGGCCGAGCTGGTGCACCGGCGCCAGCCGGGACGTCGCCTTGCGGCCGCCGTCGATGGCGGCCCCCTCGTCGTACCGGGTGGGCAGCGTCGGCGCGCCCAGCCAGCCCAGGTTGATCCCGCCGAAGGCCAGCGACCCGGCCGGTACGGCGGTCCCGGCGCCGATCCCCGCCAGCCGCAGCCGCCGCTCCTCCTCGGGCCCGGCGGTCCGCCGCACCGCGGTGTCCCCGGACACCAGGGGTACGTCGATCCCGTCGGCCCGCACCTTGTCGCGCACGTGCCGCGCCAGCGCCCGGGCGTCGGCGGAGTCGCCCGCCGCTTCCGTGCGGTAGAGCAGCACCGTTCCCTTGCCCCGGGTGTACAGATGCCGCCGGGCCGTCGCGTTCACCCGGGTCAGCCAGGCGTCGGCGTGCCGCAGATACCCGGCGTCGGTGGTGCGCGGCCGGGCGCCGGTGCCCGCCAGCCACCCCGGCAGCCCGCCGCCGTCCAGGTCGGCGCCGATGTACGGACCGGGGCGCAGCACCACGTACAGACCGGTGCCGGCCGCCGTGCGCAGGAACAGGTCCAGGTCGCGGACGCCGGTGAAGTCGTAGCGGTCCGGGGCGGGGGAGTGGACGTTCCAGGCCACCGGGACCTCGACCGCGTTGTAGCCGTGCGCCCGCATCTTCTCCAGCACGTCCCGCCACAGGGACGGGCTGGGCAGCCGGAACGGATGGAACTCGCCGGGCCACAGCACCAGCCGCCGGCCGTCGACCAGCAGCGAGTACCGGTCCCGGCCGACCTGGTGCCGGATCCCGTCGGCCCGGGGCCGGGGCGGCGGCGGACCGGTCGGCACCGTCCGGCCGGCCAGGTCGGGCGCCGCGCCGCTGCTCCCGCCGCCGAGCACGAGTCCGAGGACCGTGGTGCCGGCGAGGGCGCTGAAGGTACGTCTGGTCAGCTCCAAAGGGGAGCGCCTCCCATCGAGCGCCGCCGTCGGCGCGGGTTCATGCGCTGTTCATGTGCGGCCCCATTCTGTACAGGAGACCCCCCAATGGTCATATGACCAGTTGGGAGGGGGTGTCCCGGCCTCTCAGTTCCCGCTCAGATTGGTGCTTTACCATCACCGGCGGTGCTTTCCTACCACTCCGATGGGAAAGCAAGGGAAATCGAGAGGACGGCGGGACCACCATGCGCACGCTGATATTGCTCGCCCTCGCGGGCCTCGGCGCCCAACTGGTCGACGGCAGCCTCGGCATGGCCTACGGCGTCACGTCCACCACGCTGCTGCTGGCGATGGGCACCAACCCGGCCGCCGCCTCGGCCACCGTGCACCTGGCCGAGATCGGCACCACCCTGATGTCCGGCGCCTCGCACTGGCGCTTCGGCAACGTCGACTGGAAGGTCGTCGCGAAGATCGGCATCCCCGGCGCGGTGGGCTCCTTCCTCGGCGCCACCGTCCTGTCGAAGCTGTCCACCGAGGTCGCCGAGCCGGTGATGTCCCTGATCCTGCTCGGCCTCGGCGTGTACGTGATGTCCCGCTTCACCCTGCGCGGCCTGCCCAAGGACCGCCTCGGCAAGCCGCTGCGCCGCCGTTTCCTGACCCCGCTCGGCCTGGTCGCCGGCTTCCTCGACGCCACCGGCGGAGGCGGCTGGGGCCCGGTCGGCACACCCGCTCTGCTGGCCAGCGGCCGGATGGAGCCGCGCAAGGTCATCGGCTCCATCGACACCAGCGAGTTCCTGGTCGCCGTCGCCGCGAGCCTCGGCTTCCTGTTCTCCCTCGGCTCCCAGGGCATCGAGTGGACCTGGGTCCTCGCCTTCCTCCTCGGCGGCTTGATCGCCGCGCCGATCGCCGCGTTCCTGGTGCGGATCTTCCCGCCCCGGGTGCTCGGCTCGGCGGTCGGCGGCGTCATCATCGTCACCAACGTCCGCACGCTGATCAACAGCGACTGGGCCGGGCTGTCCGGCACCCCCGCCGTCCTCCTGTACGTCGCCCTGTACGCGCTGTGGGCGGCGGCCCTCGCCTACTCGATCCGGGCGCACCTGCGGGAGAAGGCGGCGGCGGAGGCGACCGCGCCGGCCACCGCGGAACCGGCCCCGCAGCCGGTGGGCAGCAACTAGGTGAAGGGGCGGGCGAGCGGTGACCTCACTGACCGCCGACGCGGGCCAGGGCCCAGTCGTTGTAGTCCTCCTCGGAGGTCTCGCGCCGCATCCGGGCGGAGGTCTCGACGTCTTCGCCGACCAGGTACCGAAGCCGCGTGCTGTCGTCGCCGGCCGCAGTGACGACGACTTCGGCCACCGTCTGAGCGGTCGCGAGCCGGTAGGGCCACTCCTGCTCGAACGTGCCCATCATCTGCTGCACGAGCGTTTCGTAGCCGGCGGCGACGGGGACAGCCTGAGCGCTCTCGGCGGTGCGGGCCAGAAAGTTGGTTCCCCGCACCAGGCCGGGCTCGATGAGCTTGACCGAGACTCCGCGCGCGGCTGCCTCGTACCGCAGGGATTCAGTGAAGCCTTCGACGGCGAACTTGGTGGCGCTGTAAACCGAGAGCAGCGGCTCAGGGACGATCGCGGCCCCGGAACTGATCGCGATCAGGCACCCGCTGCCCTGTGCCGCGAGGATCGGCAGGGCGGCCTGCGTCACCTGCATCATCCCGAACACGTTGGTCTCGAACAGCGCCCGGACGGTGGCCATCGGGGTGGACTCGAAGACGGAGAACAGCCCGGCGCCGGCGTTGTTGACGACGCAGTCAAGTCGGCCGAAGCGGACCAGGGCGTCCCGGAGGGCGGCCTGGATCGAGTCCGGGTCGGTGATGTCCAGCGCACAGGTCAGCAGGTGATCGGTGTCCGGGCCGAGGTGGCCCTCCGGCGCCGGGCGGCGGGCCGTCGCGACGACGTTCCACCCCCGGTCCAGGAAGAGCGCGGCCGTGGCCTTGCCGAACCCCGACGAACTGCCGGTGATCAGGACGGTCTTGCGGGTCTGTGTGCTCATGCATCGAGTCTCGACGCCATCGGCCCGGACTGTCTATCATTGAAAGTCTTCCATTAGTTAGCGAGAGTCCGGATGGCCGATCCACTGACCGATGTGATCGGTCTGCTGCACCCGCGCGTCGTCCTCTGGAAACAGATCGAGGGTTCTGGGCGGTGGGTGCTGTCGTTCGCGGCCAACCCCGACGTCAACTTCGGTGTGGTTACCGTCGGCCACTGCTGGCTGCGGTGCGAGGGAGCCCCGGTCCGGCTCGCGAAGGGAGACTTCCTGCTTCTGTCGGGCCCACCCGCCTTCACCTTCAGCAGTGACATCGGCGAGGACACCGGCGGGGACGTCGTCGACGGGGAACGGGCACTGGCCGGCACCCAGGACAACTACCTGAGACTGGGCAGCGAAGGAGGGACAGCGGTGCGGTTGCTCGCCGGGCACTTCACGATCGAGCCGGAGAACGCCGGTCTCCTGCTGGACCTGCTGCCGACCGTGGTCCACCTGCGGGCGGACACTGACGGCGCCGGGCGGATCGCGCGCCTGCTCGAGCTGATCGGTGACGAGGCCGGCTCGGCCCGGCCCGGTGCGTCGCTGGTGCTGACCCGGCTCGTCGAGGTGATGCTGGTGGAGGCGCTGCGCAGCGCTCCCGCGACGCTGGAGCAGCCGCCGGCCAACCTTCTGGCCGGCTTGGGCGACCCCCCGGTGGCGGCTGCCCTGCAAGCGATCCACGCGAACACCGCCCGGCCCTGGACGGTGGCGACCCTGGCGGCCGAGGCACGGGTCTCACGATCGGTCCTGGCCGAGCGGTTCGTCCGGCGCGTGGGCCTGACGCCGATCGAGTACCTGCTGTCCTGGCGGATGGCCATGGCCAAACGCGCTCTGCGCCAGGGGGATCAGCCGATCGCCGAGATCGCCCGTGCGATCGGTTACGGCTCGACCACTGCCTTCAGCACCGCGTTTTCCCGCGTTACCGGAACCGCTCCCGGCCGGTACGCCCGTCAAAACCGGTGAGCTGACAGACTACCGGCGGGCCACCTCGGTACTCGATCGGTGGCTGAACGAGCGGACTCCCGGGCCCGACGCCGACGCGACCCGGCCGTCTCCCTCAGAACACCTGGCGCGGCCGATGGACAGCAACTAGCGAGGCCGCCTTCGCCCGTTCCGGGGTCGGGACCCGCTCCACCGGGGTATAAGACTGTCTCTGAGCAGTGGCGGACCAGCGGGGGGCCTGGTGAAGCGGGGGCTGCGGCATGTTCTTTTCCTGTGGGCCGCGGCGACGCTGCTGTGCCTGCTGCCCGGAGCGTCCGCCCGGGCCGCGGACGACGCCTGCCACACCGGACAGCTGAAGTCGGCGCGGGTCACCGCGTCGGTCCGGTTCACGCACCGGAACGAGGACTACAGCAAGGCCGAGGGACGCTTGACGGTCAAGGTGCCCAAGTCCTGGAGCCAGGCACCGGATCTGCTGCTGAACGGGGACACCGAGCGGTACCGGACGGCGATGCGGTGCCTGCTGCGCCGGCCCGACGACCCCTATCCGTACCGGGACACGGAGGGCCGCACCGAGGCGCCCCAGGTGACCGTCGGCACGAAGTGGGTGACGGTCGACCAGCGGGTCATGACCTGGGTCGTAGGGCTCGGCACCCGGGAGTTCGGGCCCTGGAACCTCACCGTCGGCACCCGGCTGTGGCGACTGGAACTGATCCGGCCGCCCGCCCTGGACGGCTCCTGGTGGCAGGAGGTCACCGTCGACCTGGGCGGCCGGGCCGCCCGGAGTGTCTCCCCGGCGCCGACCACGGGTGCCACGACCGTGCTGACCTGGAGCCGGGAGCGGGCGGGCGGTGCGCCGCCCGGGATCCGGCTCGCCCTGCAACCGCCGGCCGCCAAGGCGTCGGCGGCCCGGTGGAGCGACCACCCCTGGTACGTCCTGGACGCCCTGGCCTGGCTGCTGTTGCAGGTGGTGTTCCTGGTCCTGCTCCTGGTCATGGCCCGCACCGTGCGGCGCGCGCCCGCCGGCACCCCGCGCGCCGACGCGGAGACCCGGACCGTCCGCAATCTGCTGTCGGTGGCCTGGCTGGCCTTCGCGCTCACCGCCGTCCAGCTCCTGGACGGCCCGCTGCTGAGCCACTTCGCCGGGCGGGGCACGGCCCTGTTCTGGACGGACGAGCAGCGCGTCGCCGTGCACTTCGGGCTCACCGTCCTCACCGGTCTGGCGCTGTGCGTCTTCGGCCGGCCCGGCCGATTGGCCACCGCTCTCGTCGTCGCCGCCACCGGCTATGTGACCGTGGTGGTGTGCCGCCCCGGGTGGCTGGCCCTGCCCACCCAGTTGCTGCTCGACTGGGAGAACTTCCCCGACGAGGTGCGCAGGTTCCAGGAGACGGGGGCCATGGCCGCGTTCGCCGGGGCCTGCGCCTGCGTGGTCCTGATCTGGCTGGTGGGTGCCGCGGCGGCCCTGCTGCGGCTGTGGCGCGCCGTCGACGCCCCGGTGCCCGGCCGGCCGTGGGGCCGCTTCCCGCCCGCCCTGCTGGCCGCACTGGTCCTGGTGTCGGCGGCGGTCGCCGCGGTGAGCGTGTGGACCGCGGAGAACCTGTGGCAGCACCAGAGCTGGCTCAGCAGACGCAACGCGGACGAGGTCTACGGACTGTGGCACGTGGCGACCCTCTTCAACGACCTGCGCTGGTTCCCCGCCGACTGGCTGGACTGGTTCCACGGCGGCTACCTCTGGTGGTGGGGCCCCTCGCTGGCCATCCTGGCCGTGCTGCGGGCCCGCGCCCGGGCGGCCCCCGCCCCGCCGGCCGCCCTCCCGGCGCCGGCGGACCTGCGCGTCCTGAAGGTCTTCGTCGTCGTCTGCGTCGCGCCGGTGGTCGGCTGGTACGCGGGTGTCCCGCTGCCGCTGCTGCCGCTGCTGGCGCTCTGGCTGGTCCTGACCGGCCTGCTCGCCCTCGGCACCAGACGCGCGGTGCTGTACCAGCGGCTGCCCGCGGGCCGCCGGCTGCACGAGGTGGCGCGGGAAGCCGACCGGCGCTACCTACTCCGGGCGGCGCGCCGGCACCGGGAGCTGCACGCCCAGTTGCGCCGGCTGGAACAGGGCCAGCAGGACGAGGACCGCTCCGCGCTGGAACGCGAGCTGGACCGGCTGCACCGGCTGCCGCACCCCGCCCCGCCGGCCGGCCTGCCGCACACCTGGATCCGGCTGCCGCCGTCCGTCGGCCCGGTGGAACTGGCCCTGGCCTGGGGGCCGCAGGCCACCTCGTGGGGCAACGCGCTGCGGGCCGCGCGCTTCGCCGCGCTGCTCTCGGTGCCCGCGGTCGCGATACTCACCTGGGCCGATCATGTCCGCGGCGTGCAGTGGGACGAGAAGTTCCTCCAGCGCTTCGGGTTCGTCGAGACGGGGATGTACGCGCTGACCATGGAACTGATGTGGGTCGGCGCCGGGTTCGCGCTGGGCGCCCTGTGGCGGGTGCTGCCCGGCCGGCGCGGTCCGGCCCGCGCCTCCGGGCTGGCCCTCGTCTACGCGGCTCCGGTGTTCGCGCAGTGGGCCGGCGACTGGATCGTCGACCAGTCCTTCGGCACCTGGCCGCTCGACCTCAGTCTGATGCTGCTGGTCCTCACCCTGACCGGGGTCGCGATGGACATCGACACCTTCCGCGGGGAGCGGCGTTACTGGCCGACCAGGGCGGGCCTGCTGCTGTCCCTGTACCAGTGGCGCACGGCCTCGGTGCAGATGGCGTTCCTGGTCGGCCAGCTCGTGGCGCTGGTGACCATCTGGCAGCAGCTGAAGGGCAGCGAGCCGATGATCCTGATCGAGCGGAGCCCCAGCGAGAGCGGGGGCGGCACCGGGGGCGACGCCCCCTAGGTGCCCTGGGGGCGGTCCGGCCGGGCTACGCCTGGCCGGTCCCCGTCGGCAGCGTGAGGATCCGCGCCCCGTCCTCCGTGATGGCGATGGTGTGCTCGCTGTGGGCGGTGCGGCAGCCGGTCGCGCTGCGCAGGGTCCAGCCGTCCGGGTCGGTGACGAGGCGGGCGGTGTCCGCCATGACCCACGGCTCCAGGGCCAGCAGCAGGCCGGGGCGCAGCGGGTAGCCGCGGCCGGGCCGGCCGGTGTTCGGGACGTGCGGGTCCTGGTGCATCGTCGAGCCGATGCCGTGCCCGCCGAACTCGGTGTTGACCGGGTAGCCCGCCTCCTTCAGCACCGTGCCGATGGCGTGCGAGAGGTCGCCGATCCGGGCCCCGGGCCGGGCGGCGGCGATCCCGGCCGCCAGCGCGCGTTCGGTCGCCTCGATCATCGCGACGCTCGCCGGCGGCCGGGCCTCGCCCACCAGGAAGCTGATGGCGGCGTCCGCCGCGACGCCGCCGCGCAGTACGGCGAGGTCGAGGGTGAGCAGGTCGCCGTCGGCCAGGGCGTAGTCGTGCGGCAGCCCGTGCAGTACGGCGTCGTTGACGGCCGTGCAGATGTAGTGGCCGAACGGGCCGCGCCCGAAGGAGGGGGCGTAGTCGACGTAGCAGGACGTGGCCCCCGCCTCGACGATCATCTCCTTGGCCCACCGGTCGATGTCCAGCAGGTTCGTGCCGACCGTGGCGCGGCCCTTCAGGGTGTGCAGGATGTCGGCGACCAGGGCGCCCGTGTCCGTGGCACGGGTCAGCAGGGTGGGGTTGAGGATCTCGATCACGGGCGTCGTCCTTCTCGGCGTGCGGCCAATTCCAATACCGGCCATACTATACCGGTATTGGAATTGGCCACACGTCACGTGCCACGCGCCGGCGACGCCGTCACGCGGCGCCGTACGCCCCCGCCGCGATGTCCTCCAGCAGCGTCGGCCCGGCCGGCGTCCAGCCCAGCAGTTCCCGCGTCACGTCGCTGGTCGCGGCGAGATCCATGCTGAAGAAGGTGCCGATCCAGCCGAAGTGGTCCGGCGCCTCGGCCGGGTCGATGGCGGCGACCGGCAGGCCGTGGGCGCGGCCGATGGCCTCCGCGATGGCCCGGCTGGTGACGCCCTCCTCCGCGACGGCGTGCAGCCGGGAGCCCGCCGGGGCCTTCTCCAGGCCGAGCCCGACCATCCGGGCGGCGTCGCTCCGGTGCACCGCGGCCCACCGGGTGGTCCCCTCACCCGGGTAGACGGAGACGCCCTTCTCCTTGGCCGCGGCGGTGAGCAGCGAGACGAACCCGTGGTCGCCGGCGCCGTGCACGGTCGGCGAGAACCGCAGGCTCACGCTGTGCACACCGCGCTCGACGAATTCCAGGGCCAGGTTCTCCGTGCCGCCGCGCGGCGCGTCGGGGCCGTGGAACGGGCTCGGGTCGTCCTCGGTGGCGGGCCGGCCCCGGGTGAGCCCCGCGACACCGGAGGCGAGCATGAAGGTCCGGCCGCTGCCGGCGAGCGCGTCGCCGATGGTCTGCACGGCGCCCCGCTCGGCCGCGTTGGTCGCCGCCTGGTCCGCCCAGTCGTGCTTGTTGGCCAGGTGGATGACGGCCTCGGCGGCCTCCGCCCCGCGCCGGATGCCGGCCAGGTCGTCCAGGTCGCCGCGGCGGACCTCGGCGCCCTTCGCCGCCAGGGCCGCGGCGGAGGCGTCCGACCTGGCCAGTCCGGTGACCTCGTGGCCGGTGGCGAGCAGTTCGTCCACGACGGCGGAGCCGATCCAGCCGGAGGCCCCGGTGACGAATACGCGCATGACGTGCTCCTCGTGCTGTGCTGTCGACAGGTGATGTCTGTGACTGACGTCAGTCACAGACATCACTGTACGCCCCAACGTCAGTCGCTGTCATCACTGCGCGCGCTGTGTCTAAACTCCTCGCATGGCGAGATGGAAACCCGGGACCGCGGAGCGGCTTCAGGCGGCCGCGCTGGAACTGTTCGCGACCCGCGGCTACGAGCGCACGACCGCCACGGAGATCGCGCAGTCCGTCGGGCTGACCGAGCGGACGTTCTTCCGGCACTTCAGCGACAAGCGCGAGGTTCTCTTCCACGGGCAGCACCTGCTGGCCCAGGCGTTCCTGGACGGGGTGCGCGCGGCGCCGCCCGACGCGTCCGCCCTCGACACCGTCGCCCGCGCGCTGCGCTCCGGGGCGTCGTACTTCCCGGCGGAGCGCCGCCCCCAGGCCCGTACGCGCCAGGCCGTGATCGACGAGAACCCCGCCCTCCAGGAGCGGGAACTGCGCAAGATGGCCGACCTCGGCGCGACGCTCGCCGACACCCTCCGGGCGCGCGGCGTGGCCGATCTCGCGGCCACCGTGGCGGCCCGGACGGCCGTCGCGGTGTTCGGCATCGCGTTCACGCGCTGGGTGGGTGACGGCGAGCAGCGGTCCTTCGAGGACATCGTGGCCGAGGTGTACGGGGAACTGCTGACCCTGGCCGGGGACGCGGCTCAGCTCTGATCGACGCCCAGGGTCAGGCTGCCGGTGTAGCCGGCGGTGGTGGAGCCGGTCACGGTCATCAGACCGGCCGCGGCGCCGCCGTTCCCGTAGATGCCGTCCTGGGCGAGCGTGGTGCGCGGCACGGTGTTGGTCGAGTACGGCGAGACGGCGGCGACGGCCGTGGTGATCGACTCGGCGATGAACAACTGCCCGGTGTGCAGTTCCTCGCCGCCGCTGAACGAGCCGTCCGAGGTGAGCGTGACGTCCGTGTGCACCTTGACGTGGATGTGCACGCACCGGCCGCGGTACCAGCCGGGGTAGATGGTGCTGATCCGGGCTGTGCCGTCGCTGCCGGTGAGGATGCCGCCGCGCAGGAAGGTGCCGTTGTCGGGCTCGTTGTGGCCGTTGTTGCCGACGAAGCCGGAGTACTCGCCGAGCGCGTCGCAGTGCCACAGTTCCACGAGGGCCTCGTTCAGCGGGGCGCAGGTGGCGTCGTCGACGACGGTGAGGACCAGCTCCAGCGGGATGCCGGGCTTGTCCTCGGTGAGGTCGGCGCGGACCAGGGCGCCGTCGAGGTAGTACGGGCCCTCGGTCAGCTCCTTGGTGAGGGTGCAGACGGCCGCGGCGGCGACGGGTTCGGCGCGGGCGGTGTCCGGAGCCGTCACGGCGTCCTTGGCGTTCACCGCGCCGAGGGTGAGCGCGGCGGCGGTGGCGCCGGTGCCGAGGATGACGGTGCGGCGCCGGACGTGGGGGTCGTGGGGGGTGGGGTCGTGGGGGTTGGTGTTGTCTGTCATGAACACGGCACCTTAGGGAGGCCGCCTGGCAGGGAGCTGTGAGTTGGGCAAAGTGGCGGCGTGTCAAGTGGCGGACCGGACACGGGAGTTGTTGCCTTTCACGCGCCGGTGCGATGCCGTGTCGCTCCGGGCCGCACACGCTGTTGGAGGACCTGTGCCGAGACCGTCCCGTACCTGGCAGGCGGCCCTGCCCGCCGTCCTCGGTCTGCTCCTGCTCCTGGTCTCCGGGTGGCTCTTCAGCACCGTGCCGGACCGGCAGGCCGAGGAGCGTGCGTACGCCGCCGCGACCGCCTGCCCGGCCGGGGGCGGCGACACCCGCGCGGACGACTGCACGACGTCCGTACCGGCCTCGGTGGAGCGCAAGGAGCGCGAAGACGCCCGGGGCGCCGACAAGGACTGGCTCCATCTCGTCGTGTCCGGCTCGGACACCGCGCGCCGCGTCCGCATGGACCACGCCGACGGACCCGTCTACCGGTCCGTCGAGCCCGGCGACCGCGTCACGGTCACCTACTGGCGCGGCGAGATCCGCGCGGTGAGCGCCGGTGACCTCCGGGAAGCCACCCACGCCGCCCCGCGCGGCGGCTGGCGGATGCCGCTGGGCATCGCGCTGGCGCTGCTGCCGGTCGCGGTCATGCTGCTGTGGCTGGGCTGGTGGGCGCGGTACCGGCTGCGTCGCGGCACGCCGCCGAGCCGGTACATGTGGGTCGTCGCGGGGGCGTGGGGGGCCGCCGTGCTGTGGGCCGTGTGGGCCCTCTTCGCGAGCACGCTCGGCAGCGGAGTGCCGGGTGTGCTGCTGGCGGCGGCGTACGGGGCGCCCGGGGCGGTGGCCGTCAGCGGCCTGTCCGTATGGCTGGGGGCGCGGCGCCTGCGCGCGGCGGACGAGACCGGGGACATCGTCGCCGTGGCGCCGGGCGGGCGGCAGGTGGTGGCGGCGAGCGTACGCGGGGACGTGCCGTACGCCGTGGCCGGCTACACCTTCCTGGTGGTCGGCGACGGCCGCCCGGCGGCCACGGCCGACCCGGCGGGCCGCTTCGCCCGCAAGGAACTGCCGGAGACCTTGTCGGTGGAAGGCGTGCGGGGTTTCCGGATGAGCCAGGACCCCGAGGACTGGTTCACGACGTACAAGTGGACCGGCGTGGCCATCGAGTGCCGGGACGGGGAGAAAACGGTCCTCGTGGCCACGCGGAGGCGCGACGCGCCGGTGGTTCTGGGGGCACTGCGGGCCGACGTCACCCCCGCAGCGGGGTGACGAAGTCTTCCCAGGCGGCGGGGGAGAGGGTGAGGCGGGGGCCGTTCTTGTCCTTGGAGTCGCGGACGTGGATGGTGTGGGGGAGGGTGGCTATCTCCAGGCAGTCGCCGGATGCACTGGAGCTGTAACTGGACTTGTGCCAGGTGAGGGCGACTTCGACGCAATCGCCGTCACTGCTGCTGCTGTAGCTCGACTTGAACCAGGTGAGCAGGTCGGTACTCATAGATCCCCTCGCATCCGCCGCAGCAGGCTCACGGAGTCCGGGACGGTGAGAGCCTGTGAACGCATACTGGCATACCGCTTCTGCAACACGCTGACTACTTTCCGGTCCGTGATCAACTGGCCGCACTTCTGGCCCTCGTTGTAGGCGAGCCACTCGTTCTCGGGTGTCTCCAGCAGATGGATGGACCCTTGCAGCCCGGTGTGAGTCTCCTGCACGAGGGGCATGACCTGGATCTGGACGTTCCGGAGCTCGGCGACCTCCAGGATGTGGTCGATCTGCCCGCGCATCACCTCGGCGCCGCCCGTGCGACGCAGGAACACGTGCTCTTCCAGGATGAAGCTGAACGCGGTGTTCGGCCGCTCCCGCAGCAATTTCTGCCTCGCGGCCCGGGCGGCCCACCGTTCCTCGATCTGTTCGTCATTCAACGGCGGCACCGCTGCCGCGGACAGAGCGCGCACGTACGCTTCGGTCTGCAACAGGCCAGGAATCATCCGGCATTCATACGTGCACAGCGCGATAGCCATCGCTTCCAACTGCGCCCACCGGCGGAACCAGGAGGCCAACCCCGGCTGCCGCACCAGATGAGCCGACGCCTTCCGCAACGCACCCGTGTTGCCGGTTGCCTCCTCCCCCCGCTCCACGAAGAAGACATCCGGCATCCGTCTGCCCAACTCCACGGACGCCACCGTATGTTTGGAGAACCGCACCCGTCGGGCGAACTCCACCCTGCTGAGCCCCGCGTGCTCCCGCAACGCCTGGACCACCGCACCGAACGTCCGCAGACTGTCCGACGACTCATCGACCACGACGGTCACCTCCCGCCCCCATGGTCACGGCACGTGACCAGTACTGTCCAGTCAGTCACCGCGTACTCCGCGTGACAGTACGCGGTGACGACCTGGCGAAGTGGGTGCCCGGGGCGCCAGATTGGGCGCATGACAGCACCATCGGCCCGTCCGGCGGCCGTTACCGTACGTGTGTTCACCCAGCGGCTCAGTGCCACCCCGCGCGGCGCCCGCCTCGCCCGGCGGCTCACGGGGAGCCAGTTGGAGGCGTGGGGCATCCCCTACGGGTCGGACGTCTCCGACCGCGCCGCCGTGATCGTCGCGGAGCTGGCCGCCAACGCCGTGACCCACGGCCGGGTGCCCGGCCGGGACTTCGAACTGGCCCTGACCCTCCGCCCGGAGGGCCTCCGTATCGAGGTGACGGACACGCACGGCGGTCCGCCGCGGCCGGCCGTACGTCCCGCCGGGCCGCTCGACGAGCACGGCCGGGGGCTGTTTCTCGTCGCCGCGCTGGCGGACCGCTGGGAGGTGGTGGACCGCGAGCCGCCCGCCAAGACGGTCCGGGCCGACCTCGGCCCCGTGGGCTAGTACGCGAGCGCCCCGATGCCGCCGTCGACGCGCAGCACGGTACCGGCGGTGTAGGCGGACTCGTCCGAGGCGAGATAGACCGCCGCCTTCGCCAGTTCGGTGGCGGTGCCCAGGCGATGGAGGGGTACGGTCCCCCGGATCTCCTCGTAGACGGCGGCCTGCCGCTCGGGGCCGAGCGCCGCGAACACGTTGGTGACCGTGGGCCCCGGGCTCAGTCCGTTGACCCGGATGCCCCGGTCCCGCAGTTCGTGGCTGAGTCCGCGGGTGTAGGAGAGCAGACCGGCTTTGGCCGCGCCGTAGACCGTCGCGTTCTCGTGGCCGACGAAGGCGGAGACCGAACCGACGAGGATCACCGAGGACGACGGCGAGAAGAGCGGCAGCAGGTCTCTGATCAGGAAGAACGGTGCCTTGAGGTTGGTCGCGAGGAGGCGGTCGAACGCCTCCTCGGTCCAGTCCTCCATGGGGAGATGGGTGACGTCGGCGGCGTTGCTCATCAGGATGTCCAGCTTCGGCCACTCCGAGCGCAGCCGTGCGGCCAGTGCTGTCTGGCCGGGCACGTCACCGGCGTCGCTGACGACGGTCAGCAGCGGGCCCTCCAGTTGCCGGGCCGCCTCGTCCAGCCGTTCCCGGGACCGGCCGGTGATCGCGACGGACGCTCCCTCGGCGAGGAACTCGCGGGCGGTCGCCAGACCGATGCCGCTCGTCCCCCCGGTGATCAGTGCGTGCTTTCCTTCGAGGCGCTTCATGAATCCGTTCCCGTGGGTGGGGTGACCGGCCGGCTTTTGTGCGGCCGTTCCAGAAGTGGTGGAGGCGAAGCTACGACTTCTTGAACGGGCAGTCAAGAAGTGTAGGGTCGGCCGCATGGCACGTACCGGACGACCCCGTGAGTTCGACAAGGACCGGACGCTGGAGCGCGCGCTCGAGCTGTTCTGGTCCCGGGGGTACGCGGCGACGTCGGTCCAGGACCTGGTCGACGCGCTGGGCGTGGAGCGCGGCAGCCTCTACGGCGCGTTCGGCGACAAGCGCAGCTTCTACCTGGACGCGGTGCGGCTCTACTGGGACGTCTACGAGCGGCGTCTGACCGCGGCGCTCGACACCGCGCCGCTGCTGCCGGCGCTGCGCGAGATGCTGACCCACCCGGCGCGGCTGGACGAACTCGTCTTCGACCTGGGCGCACCGCACGGCTGTCTGGTCGGCAACACGACCGCCGAACTGGTGCCCGGCGACAGCGAGGCGACCGAAGTCGTCGCGCGCTCCTACCGCCGGTTCACCGAGATCGTCGCCGCCGCGCTCCGCCGGGGACAGGCCACCGGCGAGGTCACCGACCGAGCCCGCCCCGAGGCGCAGGCGCAGCTGCTGCTCTACGTCGTGCAGGGCCTGTCGCTGGTGTCGCGGGCGGGTCTCGACCGGGCCGCGGCCCTGGCCGCGATCGACACCGCGATCGACGGACTGCGGGGCGTCACACCGGACCCTCGAAGAAGCCCAGGACCATGACCTCGCCGAAGCGCCGCCGGGCCGCGTCCTGGCGGTTGACCGTCCAGTAGACGTCACCGCCGACGTAGTGACCGCCGTACCACTGGACGAGCAGGGCCCAGTCCTCGACCCGGGGCGGCTCCCCGCTCTTCTCGGCCGCCATCCAGGCGGATCCGGTGACCATGTCGGTCTCGCCGTAGGGGTCCTGGGCGTACCCGTCGAGCTGGAAACGAGGGCCGGAGCGGGCGTCCTCGCGCCGTATGTCCCGCCAGGCGTCGCGCAGTTGCCGGGCGTGCGGGTGTTCGGCGCGGTCGTAGAGCGACTCGTTGTCCGGGAGGGAGACGTCGTGGGTCAGGCGCAGGACCTCGTGCCCCGGCGGGCCCGGACGGTCCAGGAGCGCCCACGGGTCGTCGGGCGAGTGGCCGGGCTCCAGGTCCCGTTCCGCCACGGGCGTGCCGGCCGGGACGTACACCGCCTCGCCACCGGCGTCCATGCCCTCGTCGTAGGAGCGCGCGAAGAGCAGGAGCCGGCCGCCGGACGGCAGCGGCAGCGTCGTCGCGTCGCCCGGCAGCGCCGCGAGGTCGAGGGACGCGATGAGGTACGTACGCGGCGGAAGGGCGGGATGTCCGGCGGGGAGCGGCGCGGGCCCGCCGAAACGGCCCACGACCGGCCCGTCCCCGTGCGGCGTGAGCGTCGCGCACGGCCGGGCGGCCGTCAGCCACCGCTCCACCTCGGCGGCCGGCACCCCGCGGGCGCGGGCCTGCTGACGGAACCGGTCGAGTCGGTCGACCATCTCGGGCTTCATGCGGTGAACTTAGCGCCGGGCACTGACACGAGGAGCGGGCCTTGACGATCGAGTACCAGTGGCGCGGCGACTTCGACAACGCGTCCCTCGACGCGCTGCACGCCGAGGGGTTCGGCCACCCGGCCACCGACGCGACCGACTGGCGGGGGCGGCTGGAACGGCACAGCCTCGGGTGGGTCTGCGCCCGGGACGGCGCGGCGCTGGTGGGGTTCGTCAACGTCGCCTGGGACGGCGGGGCGCACGCCTTCGTGCTGGACACGGTGGTCGGCCGGCGGTACCGGGGGAGCGGTGTCGGGGCCGCGCTCGTCGCCAGGGCGGCCGAGGGGGCCCGCGCCGCGCGGTGCGAGTGGCTGCACGTCGACTTCGAGGAACGGCTGCGCCCGTTCTACCTCGACGGCTGCGGCTTCCGGGAGACGGCGGCCGGGCTCATCGCGCTGTGACGGTGTGTCAGAAAGGCGCGCCTCATAGGTGACTCACAGGAACAACTCACGGAAAAATAAGGCTGATCGGGAACTGTGTCGCCCATGCACGCACACAGACCACGCACCCCCGAGACCGAGCGCACCCGCCGCTGGTTCATGAACCGGTCGCTGCTGCTCGGCGGTGCCGCCGCCGTGGCGACGATGACCGGCTGCTCGGCCGGCTCCTCGGAGACGACGTCCGCCGCCAGCGCCGCGCCCAGCGGGATGCCCGGGGGCGCCGGCGGCATGGGTCCCGGCGCCACCGAGGTGAAGTACGCCGACTTCGTCGGGGTCACCACCGACGGCGAGGTCGTCGACGACCTGTTCTCCGTCCACTCCACGGACGTCTCCACCGACCAGGTGGTACAGGCCGCGCAGGCGTTCCTGGACGGGCTGACGGCCAAGGAGCGCAAGGCGTCCGTCTTCGAGGTCGACGACGACGAGTGGCTGGCCTGGAGCAACGTCGACGGCTACGAGCGTGAAGGTGCCCGCATGGGCGACCTGACCGAGAAGCAGCGCAGCCTCGGCTACGCCCTGCTCGGCAAGGCGCTCTCCGCCGACGGGCTCGCCCAGACCCGCAACATCATGAAGCTCAACGCCTTCCTGGGCGACTACAACGGCGGCGGCAAGGAGACGCTGACCGAGGGGCACTACTACTTCACCTTCATGGGCACCCCGTCCACCACCCAGCCCTGGGGATTCCAGTACGAGGGCCACCACGTGGCCATCAACTACTTCGTCCTCGGCGACCAGGTCGTCATGACGCCGACCTTCATGGGCTCGGAGCCGACCTCGGCGACGTACAACGGCGAGAAGATCACCCTCTTCAAGCCGGAGACCAAGGCCGGGCTGGCGCTGCTGCGGTCGCTCACCTCCGCGCAGCGCAAGAAGGTGATCTCCAGTGACGAGAAGGGCGGCACCAACATGGTGGCCGGGGCCGGCCAGGACAACTTGAAGCTGGCCTACCAGGGCCTCGTCGCCAAGGAGTTCACCGCCGCCCAGCGGCAGAAGCTGCTCGACCTGGTCGGCGTCTACGTCGGTTACATGGACGACGGGCACGCCGCGGTGAAGCTGAAGGAGGTGGCGGACCACCTCGACGAGACCTACTTCTACTGGATCGGCGAGACCAAGGACTCCTCCGCGTTCTACTACCGGGTGCACAGCCCGGTCGTGCTCATCGAGTACGACGCCCAGTCCCCGCTGGCGTACGGCGAGGACGCCCAGATGGGCGGTGGCGGCGGCGCCCCCAGCGGCATGCCGAGCGGTCAGCCCAGCGGTATGCCGAGCGGAATGCCGAGCGGAATGCCGAGCGGAATGCCGAGCGGAATGCCGAGCGGCGCCCCCAGCGGGATGCCCAGCGGCGGCCCCGGCGGCGGCATGGGAGGCATGGGCGGCACCCCCACCCAGCAGCACATCCACACCATCATCCGCACCCCCAACGGCAACGACTACGGCGTCGACCTCCTCAAGCTCCACCTGGAGACCGACCACTGAGGCACACGGGCGGTTGCGCGAACCATTGACGCGCAAGGGGTTCGATTCTACGGTCCCGTTCGAACTGGCGACTAGTGTCCGTCATTTCGAACGGGACCGTCTTCGTGCACCCCCATCCGCAAGGAGACCCGCATGAGCCGCAAACGCACCGCTCTCCTCGCCCTCCCCGCCGCCGCCCTGCTCGCCCTGCTGCCGGGCACCGCCCAGGCGTACCCGAACCCCGGCTACGTCACCGGCTCGGTCGTCACCCACGACCCGACGATGATCCGCACCTCGTCCGGCCAGTACCTGCTCTACGCCACCGGCGGCGGCATCGCCAGCAAGACCTCCACCGACCGCACCGCCTTCAGCGCGGGCGCCGACGCCTTCGCCACCAAGCCGAGCTGGTGGTCGACGTACAGCTCGGTCCCGGAGTCCTGGGCGCCGGACATCTCGTACCGCGGCGGCAAGTACCTGATGTACTACTCCGTCTCCAAGTTCGGCGTGAACACCTCCGCCATCGGACTGGCCGGCTCCACCACCGGGCAGCCCGGCAGCTGGACCGACTACGGCGTCGTCTACACGTCGAGCGGCTCCAGCGACTACAACGCCATCGACCCCAACCTCTTCGTCGACGACGACGGCAAGTGGTGGCTGTCGTTCGGCAGCTGGTGGACCGGGATCAAGATGATCCAGATCAACCCGTCCACCGGCAAGCAGCTCTCCACCAACACCACCCGCTACTCGCTGGCCTCCCGCCCCACCGGGACCAAGGCCGTCGAGGCCCCGTACATCGTCAAGCGGAACGGGTACTACTACCTCTTCGCCTCGTACGACACCTGCTGCGCCGGCACCAGCTCCACGTACAAGGTCAAGGTCGGCCGGGCCACCTCCGTCACCGGGCCGTACTACGACAAGAACGGCGTGTCGATGATGAACAACGGCGGCACGCCCGTCCTGGAGTCGCACGGCAGCGTCATCGGCCCCGGCGGCCAGTCGATCATGAACGACTCCGACGGCGACCTGATCGTCTACCACTACTACGACGGCAACGACAACGGCACCCCGAAGCTCGGCATCAACCTCCTGAACTGGAGCAGCGGATGGCCCGTCGCCTACTGACCCTGCTGGCGGCGCTGCTGCTGGCGCTGTCCCTGGGGCAGTCCGCCGCGAGCGCCGCCACGTTCAGCAACCCGGTCAAGTCCGTCAAGGGCGCCGACCCCTGGATCTCGTACCACGACGGCAACTACTACCTGGTGACGACGAGCTGGACCGACGTCATCACCGTCCGCAAGTCCCCGACCCTGGCCGGCCTGGCCACCGCGCCCAGCGTGCAGGTGTGGCAGGGCGACGCCGCCTCCCGCTGCTGCAACATCTGGGCGCCCGAGCTGCACTATCTCAATGGGCGCTGGTACCTGTACTACGTCGCCGGGCAGAACGTGTCCGACTACAACCCGACGCAGCGCAGCCACGTGCTGGAGAGCGCCGGGTCCGACCCGCTCGGCCCGTACACCTACAAGGGGCAACTGGGCTCCTCCTGGATGCTGGATCCCACGGTCGCCACCATCAACGGGCAGCTGTACTTGTTCGGGAGCGCGAGCGGCGGCGGGACGCAGAACATCGTCGCCGCGCGGATGTCCAATCCGTACACGGTCTCGTCGTCGTTCACGACGGTGTCGACCCCGACGTACGACTGGGAACGGGTCGGCGGCACGGTCAACGAGGGGCCGGAGATCCTCCAGCGCGGCGGCCGGACCTTCCTGGTCTACTCGGCCAGCGGCTGCTGGACCCCGGACTACAAGCTGGGACAGCTGGCGCTGACCGGAACGGACCCCGCGTCCGCGTCGTCCTGGACGAAGAAGTCGACCCCCGTCTTCCAGCGCAGTGACGGCAACGGGGTGTACGGGCCGGGCCACAACGGCTTCTTCACCTCGCCGGACGGCACCGAGAGCTGGATCGTCTACCACGCCAACGACTCGGCCTCCGAGGGCTGCGACAACGGGCGGACCACCAGGGCGCAGAAGTTCACCTGGAACTCCGACGGCACTCCGAACCTCGGAACCCCGGCGGCCCTCGGGGCAAGCCTGACCGGGCCCGCCGGGGAGCCCTCCGCCGTCGCCGCCACCTACACCCTCACCAACCGCAACAGCGGCAAGTGCCTGGAGGTGACCGGCGGTGCCACGGCGGACGGGGCCAATGTCGCGCAGTACACCTGCAACGGCGGCGCCCACCAGCGCTGGCGGCTCCAGGACCTCGGCGACGACACCCACCGGCTGCTCAACGCCGCCACCGGGAAAGTACTGGACACCGCCGACTGCTCGGCGGCCGACGGCGCCGACCTGCGGCAGTGGGGCTGGCTGGACAACACCTGCCAGCGGTTCCGCTTCCTCGCCACCGACAGCGGCTACGTCCGCGTCACCAACCAGGCCACCGGCAAGGTCGCCGACGTGGCCGACTGCTCCACCGCGGACTCGGCCGACGTCCGCCAGTGGACCTGGCTGAACAACACCTGCCAGCAGTGGCGGCTCAACCCCGTCTAACCGGTCTGCCCCATCCCCGCCGCGTTCGGCCAGTTCTGCGGCCCCGGCCAACCGGTGGCCGGGGCCGCTTCCAGGCCGTTGGTGCCGCGCACCTGCGCGGCGGTGAGGCCGCCGCGGGCGGGGACGCCGGGCGGGGTGGGGCCCGCGGCGGGCGGGAACGCCGCCGGCTGCGGCGGCGGCTGCGGCAAGGGCTGCGGTACGGCCTGGGCCGCGGCGGGCGCTATGGGCTGCGGCGCGGGCTGCTGCGGTATCGGCTGCGGCATGGGCTGCCGCGGTATGTACTGGGGCACCTGCTGCGGTATCTGCTGCGGTGCCGCCGGCATCGGCATCGGCATCGACGGCATCGGCATCGCCGTCCCCGCGCCGTTCGTCTCGCCCACCAGCCGGTCCACCGCCGCCGTGCCCGAGCTGTACCCGGTCCCGGTGGCCTGCTCGGGCCCGGTGGCTCCCCTCCTGGTCCCGTAGAGCACCTGTTCCAGGCCGGACACCAGGCGGCGTACGTCGGTCTGGGGGCGCACCACGAGCCGCAGGAAGCGGCTGGAGGAACCGATCTTGTTGCCGCACTCGCGGACCAGCACCCGGTGTTCGGTGAGCAGCCGGTCCCGGACCACGGTGCCCTCGGCGCCGACGGGCAGCCGCACGAAGAGGAAGTTGCCCTGGGAGGGGTAGACGGTCAGGCCGGGCAGCGAGGAGAGCCGGCTGGCCATCTCCAGGCGGTCCCGGCGGACCTGCAGCAGGCTCTGCGCGTACTCCGTGCCGTGGTCGCGCAGCATGAAAACCACGTGCTCGGCGAAGGAGTTGAGGTTCCACTTGGGGAGCATGGCGCGGACCTTGCCGGCCAGCGCCGGGTTGGCGACCAGGTAGCCGAACCGGATGCCGTGCAGCCCGAAGTTCTTGCCGAGGCTGCGCAGCACGATGACGTTGGGGCGGAGCATGGCCTCCTGCACGACGGACGGTTCCGCCTCCGCGTCGGCGAACTCCAGGAACGACTCGTCGATCACCACCAGGTCCAGGTCGGCCATCGCGTCCATGAACTGCACCAGCGCGTGCCGGTGCAGGAAGCCGCCGTCGGGGTTGTTGGGGTTGCAGATGACGGCGACCCGGGTGCCGCGGGCCCGGATGAACTCGGCGTACTGCGCGAGGTCCAGGGCGAAGCCGCTGGACTCCTGGAGCGGGAACATGTCGACCCGCTTGCCGGTCTCCATCGGCTGGTCGGTCCAGCGGCCGAAGGTGGGCACCGGCACCGCGAGGGACTCGCGGACCAGCAGATGGTCGATCCAGGTGATCAGTTCGGTCGAGCCGTTGCCCATCGCCACGCACTGCGGCGGCAGCCGCAGCAGCCCGCACAGCTCGGCCGTGATGGTGTCGGCGCCGCTCGGGTAGTACGTGATGATGTCCCGCAGGCGGCTCGCCATCGCCTCGAACATCTGCGGCGTCGGGAAGTACGGGTTGCACGGGATGCAGAAGTCCACCGGTCCCGCGCCGTCGCTCTCCCGGGCCAGCGCCGCCATCGACGGGCTGTGCGCCGCCGTGGAGCGGAACAGCGAGGTGACGTTGCCGGCCAAGGGAACCTCCGTAGCAGGGGCGGCCCGCGCGGGGGAGCGCGGGCCGCCCATGAGTACGGACCGGCGTGCGGCGCCGTTCACCGCATGTGGAGAAACGGTGACGACAGCCGGCCGGCCGGCGTCGTCAGGAGTCGAACGAGTGGACCGTCGAGGTGCGGTAGGTCTCGCCGGGCCGCAGCACCGTCGAGGGGAACGACGGCTGGTTCGGCGAGTCCGGGTAGTGCTGGGTCTCCAGGCACAGCGCGTCGCCCTGCCGGTAGAGCCGGCCGCCGGTGCCGGTGAGGGTGCCGTCGAGGAAGTTGCCCGAGTAGAACTGCAGGCCGGGCTGGTCGGTGGCGATCTTCAGGGAGCGGCCGGAGGACGGGTCGCGCAGGGTGGCGATGTGCTCGGGGCGAGCGGTGCTGCCCTTGTCCAGCACCCAGTTGTGGTCGAAGCCCTTGGCGAGGACCAACTGCTCGTGCGCGGCGCGGATGTCGCGGCCGATCGGCTTGGCGCGCCGGAAGTCGAAGGGGGTGCCGGACGTCGGTGCCAGTTCGCCGGTGGGGATCAGACCGGCGTCGGTGGGGGTGAACCGGGACGCGGCGATCGACAGCTCGTGGTCCTCGATGGTGCCGCTGCCCTCGCCGGCCAGGTTCCAGTAGACATGGCTGGTGAGGTTGACGACGGTGGCCTTGTCGGTGGTGGCCTCGTAGTCGATGCGCCAGTCACCGGCCCGGGTGAGGGTGTAGGTGACGGTGGACTTCAGGGTGCCCGGGTAGCCCATCTCGCCGTCGACGCTGGTGTAGTGCAGCACCAGGCCGACGTCGGAGCCGGACGTGAACGGCTCCACGTCCCACACCCGGTAGTCGAAGCCGAGCGCGCCGCCGTGCAGCGAGTTCTCGCCGTCGTTGACGGAGAGCTGGTAGGCGGTGCCGTCCAGGGTGAAGCGGCCCTTGGCGATGCGGTTGCCGTACCGGCCGATCAGCGCGCCGAAGTGCGGGGAGCGGGCCACGTAGTCGTCGAGGTTGTCGAAGCCCAGGGAGACGTTCGCGTACCGGCCGCGCCGGTCCGGTATCTCCAGGGACTGCACCACCCCGCCGTAGGAGAGGACCCGCATCCGCGTGCCGCCGTTCTCCAGCGACCAGCGGTACACCTTCGTCCCGTCGGCGAGCGTGCCGAAGAGCTCCTTCACCGGCTTCCTGCCTCTCCCCGCTGCCTGCGCCGTGCCGCCGACCGCCGTGGCGGCGGCGCCCGCCGCCGCGGCGCCCGCGATGACCGTACGTCTGCTCAGTTCCATGCGGCTCTCCCTTGACAAGGAAAAGGGGCCCGGTCCGCTGCCGGACCGGGCCCCGAACTGACCTACGAACCGACCTTGCGCTTGTTCCACACGTCGAAGCCGACCGCCGCCAGCAGCACCAGGCCCTTGATGACCTGCTGCCAGTCGGTGCCGATGCCGACGAGGTTCATGCCGTTGTTCAGCACGCCCAGGACCAGACCGCCGATGATCGCGCCGAGGACCGTGCCCACGCCGCCGCTCATCGACGCCCCGCCGATGAACGAGGCGGCGATGGCCTCCAGCTCGAAGTTGAGGCCCGCCTTGGGCGAGGCCGCGTTGAAGCGGGCGGCGAACACCAGACCCGCCAGGGCCGCGAGCATGCCCATGTTCACGAAGACCAGGAAGGTGACCTTCTTGTCCCGCACACCCGACAGCTTGGCCGCCGGGAGGTTGCCGCCGATGGCGTAGATGTGCCGGCCGATGATCGCGTTGCGCATCACATAGCCGAAGCCGACCAGCAGCACGCCCAGGATCAGCAGCACGATCGGGGCGCCCTTGTAACTGGCGAGCAGCATGGTGACGACCAGGACCGCGGCGGCCAGCGCCACCAGCTTCAGGCCGAACAGCTTGGCCGGCAGCACGTCCAGGTCGAACTCCTGCTGCCGCTTGCGGTCCCGCAGCTCCTGGAAGATCACGAACGCGATCAGCGCGATGCCCAGCAGCAGGGTGAGGTTGTGGTAGTTGGTGTCCGGGCCGACCTCGGGCATGAAGCCGTTGGCGACCTTCTGGAGGCCCTCCGGGAACGGGCCGAGCGTCTGCCCCTCCAGGAAGATCTCGGTCAGACCGCGGAAGATCAGCATCCCGGCCAGCGTCACGATGAACGACGGTATGCCGCCGTACGCGATGAAGAACCCCTGCACCGCGCCCGCGATCGCGCCCATGAGGAGGCACAGGACCAGCGCGAGGGGCCAGGGCAGATCGTGTTTGACCATGAACACGGCGGCCATCGAGCCGATGAACGCCGTCAGCGAGCCGACCGACAGGTCGATGTGGCCCGCGATGATCACCAGCATCATGCCGATCGCGAGGATCAGGATGTAGCTGTTCTGGAGGACCAGGTTGGAGACGTTGCGCGGCAGCAGCAGGTCGCCGCCGGTCCAGACCGCGAACAGCACCACGATCAGTCCGAGGGCGAACAGCATGCCGTACTGCCGCATGTTGCGGCGCATGCCGTCCAGCATCAGCTGGAGCAGGCCGTCGCCGCCGGCCGGCCCGCCCTTCCCGGCCGGCGCGGGGGCCGGCGACTTGGCGGTCACATCCGTGCTCATCGGGTTACCTCTTTGTCCTTCGTCATCTGCCGCATCAGCGATTCCTGCGAGGCCTCGGCCCGCGAGAACTCACCGGTCAGCCGCCCCGCGGCCATGGTGTAGATGCGGTCGCACATGCCGAGCAGCTCCGGCAGCTCGGAGGAGATGAAGACCACCGCCTTGCCCTGGGCGGCCAGTTGGTCGATGACCGTGTAGATCTCGTACTTCGCGCCGACGTCGATGCCGCGGGTCGGCTCGTCCAGGATCAGCACCTCCGGACCCGCGAAGATCCACTTGCTGAGGACGACCTTCTGCTGGTTGCCGCCGGACAGCTTGCCCACCGGCTCGAACACGGTCGGCGCCTTGATGTTCATCGACTTGCGGAAGCCCTCGGCGACCTGCCGCTCGCCGTGCTCGTCCACCACCCCGCGCTTGGCCACCTTGCCCAGGGCACTGAGCGAGATGTTGCGCCCGATGGTGTCGATGAGGTTGAGCCCGTAGTGCTTGCGGTCCTCGGTGACGTACGCGATCCCGTGCTTGACCGCCTCCGGGACGGTCTTGGTACGGATCTCCGTGCCGTCCCTCAGCACCGTGCCGGCCGCGTACCGGCCGTAGGTGCGGCCGAAGACGCTCATCGCCAGTTCGGTGCGCCCGGCGCCCATCAGGCCCGCGATGCCGACGATCTCGCCGCGCCGCACGGTCAGCGAGACGTCGTCGACCACCTTGCGCTGCTGGTCGATGGGGTGGTGCACGGTCCAGCCGCGGATCTCCAGGGCCGGTGCCTGGCCGGCCTCCGGCTGGTGCGGCGAGCGCTCCGGGAAGCGGTGCTCCAGGTCGCGGCCCACCATCCCGGAGATGATCCGGTCCTCGGTGGTCTCCGCGGCCTTCACATCCAGCGTCTCGATGGTCCGCCCGTCCCGCAGGATGGTCACCGAGTCGGCGACCCGGCGGATCTCGTTCAGCTTGTGGGAGATGATGATCGAGGTGATGCCCTGTTCCTTCAACTGCAGGATCAGGTCGAGCAGTTTGCCGCTGTCCTCGTCGTTCAGCGCCGCGGTCGGCTCGTCGAGGATGAGCAGCTTCACCTTCTTCGACAGCGCCTTGGCGATCTCGACGAGCTGCTGCTTGCCGACGCCGATGTCCGCCACCCGGGTCTCCGGGTGCTCGGCCAGACCGACCCGGCGCAGCAGCTCGGTGGCGTGCCGCAGCGTGTCGTTCCAGTTGATGAAGCCGCGAGCGGCGTGCTCGTTGCCGAGGAAGATGTTCTCCGCGATGGGGAGATAGGGCACCAGGGCCAGCTCCTGGTGGATGATCACGATGCCGTGCTGCTCACTGGCCCGGATGTCCTTGAAGGAGCAGGGCTGTCCCTCGAAGAGGATCTCGCCCTCGTAGGTGCCGTGCGGATGAACGCCGGAGAGGACCTTCATCAGCGTCGACTTGCCGGCGCCGTTCTCCCCGCAGATGGCGTGGACCTCGCCCTGCCGGACGGTCAGATTGACGTCCGACAGCGCCTTGACGCCGGGAAAGGTCTTGACGATCGAGCGCATTTCCAGGACGGGTCCCGCCATGGTCGTGCCTTCCAATCACTCGGGGCCGGCGGTTACTTGAGGTCGCTCGCCTTGATGTAGCCGGAGTCGACGAGCTCCTTCTGGTAGTTGTCCTTGTCGACGGCGACCGGCTCGAGCAGGTAGGCCGGGACGACCTTGGCACCGTTGTCATACGTCTTGGTGTCGTTGACTTCGGGCTTCTTGTCGTTGAGCAGACCGTCGACCATGTTCGCGGACACCTTCGCCAGCTGGCGCAGGTCCTTGTACACGGTCATCGACTGCTCGCCGGCGATGATCGACTTCACCGAGGCCAGCTCGGCGTCCTGGCCGGTGACGACCGGCAGCGGCTTGCTCTTGGAGCCGTAGTCGTCCGACTTCAGGGCGGACAGGATGCCGATGGAGATGCCGTCGTAGGGCGACAGGACCGCGTCCACCCGCTCGCTCTTGTACGCCGACGTCAGGATGTCGTCCATCCGCTTCTGGGCGGTGCCGCCGTCCCAGCGCAGGGTGGTGACCTGGTTCAGGGCGGTCTGCCCCGAGCGGATGACCAGCTGCTTCTTGTCGACGTAGGGCTTGAGCACCTTCATCGCGCCGTTGAAGAAGTAGCGGGTGTTGTTGTCGTCGTTCGAGCCGGCGAACAGCTCGATGTTGAACGGGCCCTTCTCGCTGCCGTCCTTCAGACCGAGCTTCTCCAGGATGTAGTTGCCCTGGAGCTCACCGACCTTCTCGTTGTCGAAGGAGGCGTAGTAGTCGACGTTCTCGGTGCCCAGGATCAGCCGGTCGTAGGAGATCACCGGGATGTCGGCGTCCTTGGCCTGCTGCACCACGTTGTTCATCGACTTGTTGTCGATGGCCGCGATGATCAGCGCCTTCACGCCCTGCGTGATCAGGTTCTCGATCTGGGAGACCTGCTGGTCGGGGTCGTCCTCGCCGTAGACCAGCTTGGTCTTGTAGCCCTTGGACTCCAGCTCCTTGACCACGTTCGCGCCATCGGCGATCCAGCGCTCGGAGGACTTGGTCGGCATCGCGATGCCGATGGTGGCGCCCTTGGTGTCGCCCTTGTCCTCCTCGCTGCCGCCCTCGCTGCTCTGGCCGCAGGCGGACAGGGTCAGGGCGAGGGAGGCGGCCGAGGCCATCGCGGCGAGTGCGGCTCTGCGGTTACGCATGATCATCATCCTTGATGTGTGCGAGGGGAAACCGAGACGAGGTGTGTCGGATTGTGCGCGGTCGTGTCTTGTTTTGAGAAGGGAGTTTCCAGAACGTTATGACGAGATCTCGAACCGGTTGAGCGACCCGGGCAGCCGGGTGCCGAGCGCGGCCATCTCCCCGTCGGCGCCGTGCCGTTGCAGCAGATCCAGCGCCAGCCGCCCGCGCCGCACCCGCTCCTTGGCGGTGGCCAAAGTCAGTTCCCGCAGGTGATGGCCGTAGGGGTAGATCCCCGGCGACTTCGACAGGCCGAACTTCAGATACAGCGGCGCGCCCCGCCGGATCAGCTCGGCCACCTCGTACATCCGCACATATCCGCCCAGGTCGTCGGGCGCCTCGATGTACATGTCCAGCGGCGCCGCCGACACCCGGCGGATCTCCGTGAGGTGATCCAGCGTCAGATCGCTGGGCACGTTGACGGAGTCGGCGCCGAGCCGCTCGTAGACGGCGAACGAGGCCGGGTTGACGGGGCCCACGAGCGCCGAGACCTTCAGCGTGGTGTCGGCGGGGACGATCCCGGCGGCCCGCGCCCGGTGCAGGGTCCACAGCACCCCCTCGTCGGCGACCAGCAGGCACTTCACCCCCAACTCGGTGGCCCGTACGGCATCTTCGACACATCCGGCGACGGCGTCATGTCCCCGGGCCCTGAGCCCCCCGCCGCCGCTGTCGGTCCGGGTGGAGCCGCCGATGTCCCAGGTGCCGCGCGGGCCGGTGAACAGGCACAGCTCGATGTCGCGTTCGGCGGTGGCCTCGACCATCTCGGTGATCTCGGCGTCGGAGAGCATCCACACGCCGCTGCCCTGGCTGATCCGGTGGATCGGCACGTCCAGGCGCGAGGACTCCTTCAGCACCACCGCCAGCGCCTCCGGCCCCTCGCAGGAGGGAACCTCGGTGCGCCAGCGACCGCCCCCGGGGAAGGTGTGCGGCGAGGCGTCGGCGGGGTCGAGGGCGGGCGCGCCCAGGCCGAGGGCGGTGAGCGCCTGCTCACCGGGCCGGCGGGCTGCCGTGGCGGAAGCGTCGGTCACAGGGTGTCCTTCGTGTTCGGTATGCCGGACGTGGTGCGCGGCGACGGGTGGAAAAGGCTGGGGGCTGGGTGTACGCCGGTACGGGGACCGTCAGGTCGCCCCCGTACCGGCGTACGGCTGTGGGTGACTAGGGACGCAGCAGGACCTTGCCGACCTTCGGGTCGCCCGATCCGACCAGCTCGATGGCGTGGCCGAACTCGGCGAGCGGCAGCTCGTGCGTCACCAGTGGCAGCGGGTCGAGCAGCCCGGCGCCGAAGACCCGGACGGTGTGCGCCCACGCCTCGGGGGGCGCCCCGAAGACGGTGTGCACCTCCAGTTGCCGCACGACCAGGTCGGTCGGGTCAAGACCGTCCGCACCGGCCGCCGGAATGCCGGTCAGCACCAGCCGTCCGCCGCGCCGCAGCAGGGCCGCCGCCGTCCGCGCCGCGTCGGCGGACCCGGCGGTCTCGATCACGACGTCGAAGTCGTCGGGGAGTTCCTGGTCCTTGGTCCGGAAGTCGCTCGCCCCGAACCGCCGGGACAGCGGCTCCCGGTCGTCCCGGGTGCCGACGACCAGCAGCTCACCGGGCGAGCCGGCGGCCAGGAACTGCACGGCGAACATCCCGAGCGTGCCGGTCCCGACCACCGCCACCCGCTCACCCGGCCGGGCGTTCGCCTTCAGCGCGGCGGCGGCGACACAGGCGGCGGGCTCCAGCAGCGCGGCGGCGGACAGGTCGGCGTCCTCGGCCAGCACATGCAGCAGCCGGGCCGGCAGAGTCAGCGTGGGCGCCATGGCCCCCGGCTGGGTGAACCCGGTCTCCTCGTATCCGGCGGTGCACAACGTTGTCTCGCCCGCGTGGCACCGGTCGCAGACCTGGCAGTTGCGAAATCCCTCGCCGACCACCTTCCGCCCGACGAGCGAGCTGGGCACCCCGGCTCCGACGGCCTCCACCGTCCCCGACCACTCGTGCCCGGGAACCAGCGGATAGCGGACGTACCCCTCCGGCCGGTTCCCCTGGTACACCTCGCGGTCGCTGCCGCAGATCCCGGCCGCGTGGACGCGCACCAGTGCCTCACCGGCGCCGGGGTCGCGCGGCTCGTGCGGGACGAGTCCGTGCTCACCGGGCGCCTGCACGACGACGGCGGTACTCACTGCTGCGCGCCCTTGGGCTTGCGCTGCTCCCAGCCCTCGGCCCACAGGTCGAACCGGGCCTGCTGCTGCGGGAACTCGGCGGCGGCGTCGGTGTCCAGCTCGACCCCGAGCCCCGGCGCGTCGGACAGGTGGAAGCACCCATCCGCCGGGTCCACCTGTGGAGCCCCCTTCACCACCTTCTTGATCTCCGCGTCCGCGAAGTCGTTGAAGTGTTCGAGGATCTTGAAGTTGGGCGAGGTGAACCCGACTTGCAACGAGGCGGCGGTCAGCACGGACCCGCCCACGTTGTGCGGTGCGACCAGCGTGTAGTGCGTCTCGGCGGTCGCGGCGAGCTTGCGGGTCTCCCAGATACCACCGATGTGGCCGACGTCCGGCTGGATGATGTCGACGGACTGGTCCTCGAACAGCTCCCGGAACTCGATCCGGTCATGGATGCGCTCACCGGTGGCCACCGGGATGTCCACCTTCTCCGCGACCTTCCGCAGCGCCCGCAGGTTCTCCGGCGGCACCGGCTCCTCCAGCCAGGCCGGCTTGAACGGCGCGAGCTCGCGCGCGAGCCGTACCGCCGTGGCGGGCGAGAACCGGCCGTGCATCTCCAGCATCAGCTCGGCCTCGGGCCCGATGGCGTCCCGCACGGCCTCGATCAGCGAGACGGCGTACAGCGTCTGCGCGTGGTCCAGTTCGAAGTGCCCGGTCCCGAACGGGTCGATCTTCAGCGCCCGGTACCCGCGCTCCACGACCCCCTGCGCGGCCTTGTGATACGCCTCCGGCGTCCGCTCCGTCGTGTACCACCCGTTGGCGTAAGCCTTCACCTTGTCGGTGACCTTGCCGCCGAGCAGTTGCCACACCGGCACCCCGAGGGCCTTGCCCTTGATGTCCCAGCAGGCCATCTCGATCACGGCGATCCCGGACATCACGATCTCGCCGGCCCGCCCGTAGTCGCCGTACTTCATGCGCCGGACGAGGTCCTCGACAGCGAACGGATCGGAGCCGAGAATGTGATTGACCTCGGCCTCCTTCAAGTACCCCAGCAGCGCGTCGGTGTGCCCCAGCATCCGGGTCTCGCCGACTCCGGTGAGGCCCTCGTCGGTGTGCACCTGGACGTAGGTCAGGTTGCGCCACGGCGTTCCGACCACGTGTGTGCTGATTCCGGTGATGCGCACGACAGTCGCCCTTCGCTACGTTCGATATTTCGTCACTCGTTCGAAATGCTGGCGTGACAGTAAGGACGGGGTGGCGGGAGTGTCAATGGGTCGGACACATAACGGTTTCGGGAGTTTCGAAACCTCGTGGGGCTTCACGGTGGCCGGTTCCCACACAACCTTCACAGGCGGCTCTAGGAAGCGGGTCGGCGCGGAACTTAACCTTCCACCGACATGGACTACTGCGACCCGTGCCAACGGCACCTCAACGGCGCCCTGACCTGCCCGGGCTGCGGCCGGCCGGCGGAGCGCCCGGACCCGCCAAGCGCCCCGGCCGAGGGCGCGGTCCCGGTCCCGGCGGCACCGGCCGAGGAGTCCCGGGGCCGCGGCGCCCCCCGCCCCCCGGGGCGGCCCGGCCCGGCCGGGGGGGGGGGGCCGGCCGGGGGCGGCCCCCCCCCCGC
>NZ_JBFAAP010000041.1:0-63394 GCF_040639815.1 Streptomyces sp. NPDC023723 | reverse complement strand
GGGCCCCGGCGGCCGCGCGGCGCGGCCCGGGCCTGGGACGCGGGGCACGACGGCCGGCTGCTGCTGGACCGGATCTGCCGGCAGGCGCCCGCGCGGCTGCGGCCCGGCGGGGTGCTGCTGCTGGTGCAGTCGGCGTTCAGCGACCCCGAGGGCACCGTCGGACACCTGCGGGCCGCCGGTCTCAAGGCCGCGGTGACCCGGCGGCGCCGGATCGCCTTCGGGCCCGTGGTGCGCGGCCGGGAGGCCTGGCTGCGCCGGCGCGGCCTGCTGTCCCCGACCGACAACGAGGAAGAGCTGGTGGTCGTCCGTGCCGAACTCCCCGTCTGACGCGCCGCGCCGGATCACGGTCCAGCGCGCCGGCCCGCTGCTGGTCGAGGGGCCGGTGGAGATCGAACTGGAGGACGGTACGACGGTGTCCTCCGACCGGTTCCGGGTCGCCCTGTGCACCTGCCGCCGCAGCCGCCGCTTCCCGTGGTGCGACACCAGCCACCGGTCGAGGCGGTAGCCCCTCCCCGCCGTCCTTACCGGCGAGTATCGTCGGGCCGCCCCAGCGGTGACGACGAGAGGCGGACACACGGATGGCGAAGCACTGGGCGGACTTCCAGTACGAGATCTACCTGAACGGGATGACGGGCGCCGTGCCCCGGCTGCCCACCGACCTGACCCGTCTCGAGACGCTCACCGAGCAGCGCCTTGGCCCGGGCCCGGTCGGCTACGTGGCGGGCAGCGCGGGCGACGGCTCCACCGCCCGCGCCAACCGCGCCGCGCTCGACCGGCGCCGGATCGTGCCGCGGATGCTGCGGGACGTGCACGAGCGGGACCTGTCGGTACGGGTACTGGGCCGTACGCTGCCGGCCCCGCTGGCGCTCGCCCCGGTCGGGGTGCTGTCGATCATGCATCCGGAGGCGGAGTCCGCCGCCGCCCGGGGCGCCGCCGCGCACGGGGTGCCGTTCATCCTGTCCTCCGCGTCCAGCACGCCGATGGAGCAGGTCGCCGCGGCGCTGGGCGACGCCGAGCGCTGGTTCCAGCTGTACTGGCCGAATGACCGCGAGGTCGCCCGGAGTTTCCTGGCGCGGGCGCGGGCGGCCGGGTTCACCGCGCTGTTCGTCACACTGGACACCCCGCTGCTGTCCTGGCGCCCGCGCGACCTGGACCAGGCGTATCTGCCGTTCCTGCACGGCGTGGGCACCGCCAACTACTTCTCCGACCCGGCGTTCCAGGCAGGTCTGGCCAAGCCGGTGCACGAGGACCCGAACGCGGCGGTGCTGCACTTCGTCTCCCTGTTCTCCGACCCCGCCAAGACCTGGCCGGACCTGGCCTTCCTGCGCGAGCACTGGGACGGCCCGATCGTGCTGAAGGGCGTACTGCACCCGGACGACGCCCGGCTCGCCGCCGACGCCGGGATGGACGGCGTGGTGGTGTCCAACCACGGCGGCCGGCAGGTGGCCGGAGCCGTCGCCGCGGCGGACGCGCTGCCGCGGGTGGCGGACGCCGTCGGGGACCGGCTCACCGTACTGTTCGACAGCGGGATCCGCTCCGGCGACGACGTCTTCAAGGCCCTCGCGCTCGGCGCCCGCGCCGTCCTGCTGGGCCGCCCGTACGTCTACGGCCTGGGACTGGACGGGCAGGCGGGCGTCGAGCACGTCATCCGGTGCCTGCTCGCCGAACTGGACCTCACTCTCGCCCTGTCCGGACACGCCGGTCCGGCCACCCCCGGCCCCGCCGACCTCGTCGACGGCATGGCGGGGGCCGGCTGATCACCGCCCGGCCAGTCCGACCGAGCGCGCCGCGTCCTGCCGCCCGGCGATCGACACCGACCCGGAGAACGTCGGGGAGGTCGGGGCCAGGTCGGTGCGCCAGCGCTGCCCGGTGGAGCTGTCGCGCGGCTTGACCACGATGTCCGCGCCGGACTCGGCGGCGGCGACGGCGAGGGCCAGCCGCGGGTCCCGGCGCGGCACCAGTTCGTCGTCCGTGGTCAGGGCGTAGCGCACGTCGTTGCCGCGGGCGGTGCCCTCGTCGGCGCAGGTGCCCAGGACGACGACGCCGGCGTCCGCCCGCGAGTCCAGGCACAGCCCGGGGTCGGCCACCGAGCGCAGCAGGCCGTCGTCCTCGTACGACCACAGCTGGGTCTCCCGCGAGGTGCAGGGCGTCAGCCGGGCGCCCGCGCCGGCCCGCGGTCCGCCGGGGACGTCCAGGCACAGACCGGCGGCCTCGTTGCGCAGCCGGGTGGCGGCCGGGCCGTCGGGCGGTCCGGCGGCCCCGGTGGGCGCGGGCGCGGCGGCGGAGGTGTCGCGGTCGGCGGCGCCGGTGGAGGCGGCCGGACCGGCGCCGCTGCCGTCGTAGGACCAGCTGTTGACCACCAGCGCGGTCATCAGGACGCCGGCCGAGGCGGCGCCGACGCCCCGGAGCACCGAGCGGACCGAGCCCGGCCGGCGCAGCGGGCCGCGCACCGGGATCCGGGCCAGCAGACCGGTGCGCCGGCCGCGGTGCCGTGCGGTGTCCCCGGCGCGCGGTCCCGGGGCGGCGCGGCCGGGCCGGGAGTCGAGGTAGCGGCGGGCGCCCCAGCCCAGTACCGCCTCGGCGATCAGGGTGGCCGGTCCCTTCTCCACCAGGGCGAGCTGTTCGGCCGCGTGCCTGCAGTGCCGGCAGTGCTCCAGGTGTTCGCGGACGTCCGGGAGCAGTGTGGTGCCGCGCCGGATCGGGACGTCGAGGAGGCGGTTGTGGAACCGGCAGTCCTGGCTGGGCGCGAACTGCAGATGGGCGTGCACGCACGCCTCCCGGAACGTCTCCCGCGCCTGGTTGAGCGCGACGGCGGCCGTTTCGGGGTCCAGGCCCAGCAGCCCGGCCGGCACGCTCACCGGTTCGGCCTCGACCTCGGTGTGCCAGAGCAGGCAGCGGGCGGTCACCGGGAGCGACTCGAAGGCCCGCGCGGCCAGCGTCCGGTTCTCCGGGGTCGGCGACCTGGTGGCCCGCATGCCGCGCCCGCCCGCCGGTTTGAGCAGGTCCGGCAGGGACGCGGTGATCGCCTCGTCGGCGGACCACTGCCGGACCGTGTCGCGGACGGCCACCAGCAGCCGGGGACGCAGCGCCCCGGCCGGGTCGCCCTGCGCGAGCCGGTCCAGGACCTTGCGGAAGGCGGCGGCGGTGACCATGGCGGCGACGTCCGCCGGGGTGGCGAGGCAGATGGCGGCGTAGTCGTGCGCCGGCCGCCAGTGCCGCGCGGTGAGCAGCGCGGCGGCCGGGGCGGCCACGCTCTCCGGCCGCTCCCGCAGCCGGGCGGCGAGCGCGTCGTCGGACTCCCCCGGGTCCCCGCCGGACGGGGGCCGGAGCGGACGAGGGGGGTGGGGGGTGGGCACTGAGGGGTTTTCCTTCCCACGCGCGGGCGACAGCCACAGCGGGGAGCGCGCACCGACGGTGAAGCGGACCCGGACCATCAGGGCGCGTGCGTCACCCGGCCGTCACCCCCCGCACGGGGGCATCACTCTGGCACGAACACCTGAGGCCAACAAGTTACTTGCGAAACCTGCACACTTGAAGAAAAGTCAGGTGCCGGCCGGGTCAGATCTGCCAGGACCGCAGCCGGTCGGCCGCGCGGTAGACGTCGGCCTTGCCGGACATCAGGTCGCGGGCCAGGTCGACCAGCGCGCCGTAGGGCGGATCGATGCCGGCGCCGCTGACGAACATGTAGGCCACGGCGGTCGCGCAGGCGAACCGGGCGTTGGCCGACGGCAGCGGTCTGAGCACGGCGAGGGTGTGCAGCAGGGCGGCGGCCCGCCAGGCCGG
This sequence comes from Streptomyces sp. NPDC023723, assembly GCF_040639815.1. Classification (NCBI taxonomy): domain Bacteria; kingdom Bacillati; phylum Actinomycetota; class Actinomycetes; order Kitasatosporales; family Streptomycetaceae; genus Streptomyces; species Streptomyces sp. NPDC023723. Next base: position 59,611 of record NZ_JBFAAP010000041.1, on the reverse strand, counting down.
GTAGGAGTCCACCCCGAGCCGGGGCGGGTCGACCCGGTGCCGGGCGACGGCGGCGACCAGTGCGGAGAAGTCGTTGATGACGGGCTGGTCCGGCAGCACTTCCTCGTGGCGCTGGAGCAGCCAGGGCACGTCGATGTGGAGGACGGATGCCATGCGTCAGGCGGCCCGCCCCGCGCCCCGGGCCGGCGGCTCGTCGTCGGGGAAGGCGGCGGCGAACTCCGCGGCGTGTCCCTGGAAGAAGCGGCGGAACGCCTCGGCCCCCTCCTGGAGCGCCCGGTGCCGCGCGATGTCGGCGGCGGCGGCTTCGCGGACCAGGGCCTTCATCGACGTACCGCGCTCCTTGGCGATCTGACGCAGGTCCTCGAGTTCGCGGTCACTGAACTCCACGTTCAAGGCTGGCATGCCTCCACGGTACCGCTCGGGTACTGACCCGTAAATAGCCCCAGGTCAGGGTGGTCGCCGGACGGTACCGTGGCGGCTGTCGGACTCAGTGCTGGTCGGCCACGAAGGCGGCCATGCGGGCCAGTGCGGCGTTCCAGTTGATGGTGGTCTCGTTGGTCGACCAGGACTGGATGTCGTCGAGGTAGCAGAACTGGCCGACGCAGCCCTGGAGCTTCGCCTGCGCGACCGGGTCCTGGATGCTGGAGTTGGGGCCGCCGGAGAGCGTGCCGGCCGGCGGCTCGGGCAGCGCGGGGTCGAGCTGGTGGGCGTACCAGCGGCTGTGCTGGTTGTGCGCGGCGACCTCGCCGTAGCCGGTGACGTAGGAGATGTTCAGGGCGTTGCGGCCGAGTACGTAGTCCATGCTCTGCACGGCCCCGTCGCGGTACTTCGCGGCGCCGGTGAGGTCGTGGGCGGTGGCCAGTACGACCGCGTTGTTGAGCACCTGGTGGCTGGAGCCCCAGTCGTAGACGTTGTTCGCGGGGGCGTACGGCATCCCGTAGGGGTGGGCGTTCAGGGTGGCCAGGTAGCCGTCGGCGCCCTGGACGACGGAGCGGCGCACGGCGTCCCGGCCGGGCAGCCGGCTGGGCACGGTGGCGAGGTCGAGGCGGGCGGCGGCGCCGGTGCGGGCCCAGTCGAAACCGAGCGGGCCGAAGAGGTCCGCGGTGTGCACCGGGGAGGCGAGCACGTGGTCCTGGAAGTCCTTCTCGCCGGTGGTGAGATACAGCTCGGCCGCCGCCCAGTAGAACTCGTCCCGCACGTCGCGGTCGGGGTAGGCGCCGCCGCCGATGCCGTCGTTCTCGTCGGCGTACACGTCGGGGTGGGCGAGCGCCGCCGCCCACGCGCTGCGCGCGGCCTTCAGCGCCCGCGCGGCGAAGGCCCGGTCGTAGGGCCGGTAGAGGCGGGCGGCCTGGGCCGCGGCGGCGGCGAGGTTGAGGGTGGCCGCGGTGGTCGGCGGGTGCAGTTCGCGCCGCTGCGGGTCGTCGCCGGGCAGCAGCGGCAGCCCGGTCCAGTTCGCGTCATGGATCTTGTGATGGGCCATGCCCGCCAGCGGCTGTCCGGCCGGTACCTGCATCCTCAGCAGGAAGTCCAGTTCCCAGCGCACCTCGTCGAGCAGGTCGGGCACCTGGTTGCCGCTCTCGGGTATCGCGAGGCCGCCGTCCCCGAAGGGCTCGGCCCCCCGGGTGTGCAGCGCGCGCTCGTAGGTGCTCAGCAGCTCCCAGACCGAGATGCCGCCGTTGACGACGTACTTGCCGTGGTCGCCGGCGTCGTACCAGCCGCCGGAGACGTCCAGCGTGTAGTCGCACACCCCCGGTTGGCAGGGCACGTCGGTGTCGCCCTGGTTGGGCGCGACGCCCACGTGCCCGGCCGGGCGGGCGTAGCCCGGGCGCAGGTCGTCGCGGACGGCGAGGCCGCTGCGCTGGGTGTAGTAGTACTTCGCGGCGTCGGTGCGCAGCCGTTGGTAGGCGTCCGTGCCGAGGTCGAAGGGGCGGCTGGTCTCGCCGTCGGCGACCAGGGTGAGGCCGGTGCCGCGCTTCGTGTACCGCCCGAAGTCGATGGAGTGCACGTTCTGCCCGGAGGAGACGTCGGTGCCGCGCGGCACGCTCGTGCCGCGCGCCAGCACCGTGCCGTCGGCGGCCTTCAGCTGCCAGGGCAGCGCGGTGGTCGCGTCGGTCACGAGGGTGGCGTTCTTCGGCCCGGACGGCAGGTAGCCGACCTGGTTGACGCGGACCCGCGGCCCGGTGTCGGGCTCGTACGGCTCCGGCTGCGCCCCGCCGAGCAGGGACACGTCGTCCACGCAGAACCGCCACGGCTCCGCGCTGCCGCCGACCTGGAAGGCGACCTGCCCCTGGGCGGTGCCGGCGGGTGCGGTGAAGGTGTAGGAGTAGCTGTCGCCGGAGACGCTCGGCTGCGGGCTGACCTCGTAGTAGGCGTCGTACGGCTCGACCGCGAGGCCGACCAGGGCGCGGACGGTGTGCCCGCCGGGCGTGCCGCTCGCGCTGAAGGAGAACCGGTACGTCTCCCCCGCGGCGAGCGGGATGTCGTTCTGCCCGATGATCACGTCCCAGCGGTTGGTGGTGCCGCCGGGGACGTCGGCGCAGAGCCGGCCGTCGGCCGCGGTGGCGGCGGTGTTGGCCGTCGTCCACCACGGCTCGGTGCCGTTGTCGAACGTGCCGTTCCTGACCTGCTCGGTCTCCTCGGCGCCCGCGGGCAGCGCGGTGAGGGCCGCCGCCAGCAGGGCGGTCAGCGGCACGAGGACGACGGTGCTGCGTCTTTTCACGTCTGGGCTCCTCGGGGGAGGTGCGGGTGGCGCTCCCGCGCGCGGCTGCGTGGGAGCGCTCCCAGAGGCGGACGCCGACCATGTTTGTTGGAGGCATGACAGCGCGTCAACGGTCCGGACGGAACTGCCTTCCGTCCGGCCCGCCGGGCGCCGACCCGAGTCGGCTCGACGGAGCCGGCGGACGTACACGTCCGGCGGCGCCCGGCCCGCGCGTGCCCCGGGCGACCTTCTCGCCCGCCGAGGAGAAGACCGCCGTGCCCGCGCGGGCGTCCAGCGGCTGGTCGCCGACGAGCGCCCTCGACCGCACCGGGCCGGCGGCGCCGGAGCGGCCGGCCCGGTGCGGACGGCGCCGGCCCCGCAGGTCCCAGGCCCCGCCGCTCCAGCCGCTCCGGCTCTACGCGTCACCCGGCAGGGCAGGCACCGGCCGTCCCGGCTCGGCCTGCCGTGCACGGTCCACCGGGACGGGTCGGGTGCCGCCGCGACGGACACGGCGGCACCGGTCCACCGTTTCCCGCGCATGAGCCGGTTCGCCCCATGTCCCCCTGACCGTCCTCAGTGCGATCAGGCAGCCGGCGCCGCCAGGCGGCTGATCCGGACCGCGCCCCGGGCCTCGCCGGGGTACTGGCTGGTCAGGGTGAGCCGGACCCGGGAGCCGCGGACCGGCGTGAAGGTGACGGCCGTGGGCGTGTCGGAGGCCGTGGCCCAGTCGGTGCGGGCGTCCTCGACCGGCCGCCAGGCCCGGCCGTTCCACACCTCGGCCGCGACGGCGGCGGGCAGGCTGTGCGTGGCGTCGGTGGTGAAGGAGACCTCGATCCGGTCGAAGCGGCGGGTGCGGCCGAAGTCGACCGAGATCCAGTCCTCGGGGCGGGCGCCGCTGAAGGCGGGCAGCAGGGCGGTGGCCGCCTTGGCGAAGCCGTTGGACCAGCCGGTCGCGGGGTCCCCGTCGAGCACGGCGGCCGGGAGGGTGTCGGGGCGGCCGGAGTAGCCGGCGTCCGCGTGCGGGTACGCCACGGGCGCCGGGTGCTCGGGGGCGAACCCGGGCGCGGGCGTGGCGGCGCGGTCGGCGGCCCGGTCGGCCCGCACGGTGGCCGTGCCGGTGCGCAGCCCCGCCGCGCGGGCGGTCACCGTCAGCGTCCCGGCGCGGGTGCCGGCCCGGACGATGGCGAGCGCCTTGCCGTGGAAGGCGGTGCGGGTGCTCGCCTGGTAGCGCTCGGCGCTTTCCTGGCGGCCGTTGTCGAGCCCGGCGATCGACCCGCCGGCCACGTCGAAGGTGATCAGGTGCTCGGCGCCGGGCACCACCGTGCCGTGCCGGTCGACCACGTCGGCGGTGACGAAGACCAGCGCACGGCCGTCCGCCGCCAGGGACTTCCGGTCGGGCGCCAGCCGGACGGCGTACGGCTCACCGGCCGTGCGCAGCACATCGGTGGCGACCGTCTTCCCGCCCCTGCGGGCGACGGCCTTCAGCTCGCCCGGCGCGTAGCGCACCCGCCAGGTCAGGTGGAGCTTGCCCGCGCTGCCGTTGGGGCTGGTGTAACTGCCGGGGTAGGGGCCGCCGGTGAAGGTCTTGTCGTCGCCGGTGGCCTCGGTGGTCTCCAGGTAGGCGCGACCGTCGACGGTCTTCTTGCGGTCGAACTCCCGGACGCCGAGCGAGCGGCCGTTGAGGAACAGTTCGACGGTGTCCACGTTGGCGTAGGCCCACACCTCGACGGTGTCGCCCGCCGCGTGGTTCCAGGTGGCCGGCAGCAGGTGGACCATCGGTTCGTCGGTCCACTGGCTGCGGAACAGGTGGTACATGTCCTTCGGGAAGCCCGCCGTGTCGACGGCGCCGAAGAAGGACGCCTTCACCGGGAAGACGTCGTACGGCGTCGGCTCCCCTATGTAGTCGATGCCGGACCACAGGAACTGCCCGGTGAACCACTTGCGGTCCCGGTCCTTCTTGTGGCCGTACTCGCCGCTCATGGTCCAGGACGCCAGGTTGTTGTCGTAGGACGAGGCCGCCCGTCTGCCGGGGGTGTGGTTCTCGCCGGTGTTGAGGTGTTCGGGCTCCTGGTAGGTGCCGCGGGTGGAGGTCTCCGAGGACGACTCGGACTCGAAGAGGAACAGGTGCGGGTAGGCGGCGTGCAGCGCGTCGACCGACTTGGCGGTGTTGTAGTTGAGGCCGAGTCCGTCCAGCTTGGCCAGCATCAGGTCGGCCGCCGAGCCCCGCGCGGGCAGCGAACGGTACTTGTCGGAGCCGATGACCAGCGGACGGGTGTCGTCCGCGGCCTTGATGGCGCCGATGATCCGGTCGGCCATGGCCAGACCGGCGGTGGCGGTGGAGTCGGGGACCTCGTTGCCGATCGACCACATCACCACGGCGGGCGAGTTGCGGGCGGCGCGCACCATCTCGCCGGCGTCCCGCTCGCACCACTCGTCGAAGAACCGGCCGTAGTCCCAGCGGTTCTTGCCGGTGCGCCAGCAGTCGAAGGCCTCGACCAGCATGACGATGCCGAGTTCCTCGCAGACTTGGATCACCGCCGGGTCGGGCGGATTGTGCGAGGTGCGCAGGGCGTTGACGCCCATCGACTTCATGATCTCCAGCTGGCGGCGGACCGCGTCGGCGCTGACCGCGGCGCCGAGCGCGCCCAGGTCGTGGTGGAGGTCGACGCCCCTGAGCTTGGTGTGGACGCCGTTGAGGTGGAAGCCCTCCTCGGGGTCGATCCGGAAGGTGCGGACGCCGAACCCGGTGTCGCAGGTGTCCACCGTCCGGCCGCCGACCCGCAGTTCGGTGCGCAGGGTGTGCCGGTCGGGGGTGGCGAAGTCCCAGCGGCGGGGCCGGGCGACGGTCAGTTCGTGGGTCTCGGTGTGCCCGTCGGCGCCGACGGTGACGGTGCTGGCGGCGCGGGCCACAATGCGGCCGTCGGGGTCCTGGACCGCGGAGCGGATCTCGACCTCGCGGGCCGCGCCGGACGCGTTGACCACCGTGGTCGCCACCCGGACGACGGCCCGCTCGTCGGTGACCTCGGGGGTGGTGACCCGGGTGCCCCAGCGGCCCACGTGCACCGGCTCGGTGACGACCAGGCGGGCCTCGCGGTAGATGCCGCTGCCGGAGTACCAGCGGCTGCTGGGCAGCCGGTTGCGGACCCGGACCGCGAGGACGTTCTCGGTCTCGCCGTCGGTGTGCACCAGGCCGGTGAGGTCCAGCGCGAAACCGGTGTACCCGTACGGATGCCGGCCTGCCTCGGTGCCGTTGCAGTACACGTACGCGTCCATGTAGACGCCGTCGAACTCCACCGAGATCCGCTTGCCGGTGAGCGCGGCCGGCAGTGTGAAGGAGAGGCGGTACCAGCCGAGGCCGCCCGGCAGGAAGCCGGTGCCGCTGGTGGTGCCGTGCTCGGTGGTGGGCGCCTGTTCGATGCTCCAGTCGTGCGGGACGGCGACCTCCCGCCAGGCGGAGTCGTCGTACCCGGGGGCCGCGGCGGCCGCGTCGGGTTCGGCGGCGCCCACCGGATCGGCCAGGGTGAAGCGCCAGCCGTCGCGCAGGGCGAGGACCCGGCGGCCCGGAGCGTCCCCCGCCAAGTCCGCCGCCCAAGCCGCGGGTGCGCCCAGCAGCGTCCCGGCGGCCGGCGCCGCGGCGGAGGCGATCAGGACCGATCTGCGTGTGACTGTCATGGCTCTCCCTCATCAGGACCCAGAAGTACTCACAATTGATCGTGAACAAACAGATTCTGTCGATGTGTCACAGCAGCCCGTCAAGGGGGCGGAGGCGCACTTCTGCCGCACGTGCCGCACGCGTCGCGCCGGTTGAAAGCCCCGTGCGCCCACCGGGTGCCGCACAGCAGCAGTTCGGGTCCGCACGGGCCCTGTGACGCACTACTCTGTAACCCAAGTGACACACCGTTCACTGTGAGTGTGCGCGATGGAGTGGCGACGATGAGCCCGGTCAACCCGTACGACGAAGCCGCCACGGCCCGGGCCGTCATCGACGACACCGGCGTGGTACTGCACTGGAACGAGGGGGCGCACAGGCTGCTCGGCCACCCGCCGGAACGGGTCGTGGGACGGCCCGCCGCCGACCTGCTGGCCGGCGGCGGCCAGGGCACCCTGCCGGGTCCCCGCGACGAACGCTGGCACGGCATGCTGAAGTTGCGGCACCGCGACGGGCACCTGGTGTCCACCCGGGTGCTCGCCCACCGCCGGCGGCCGGACGACGGCCACCCGGACGGCTGGCTGGCGGTCGCGGCCCTGGAAAGACAGCCGGATCCGGCACAGGACCCGTTGGTCAACCTGGCGCTGACCCAGTCCCCCTGCGCCATGCTGGTCTTCGACGAACAGCTGCGCCTGTACGGCGTCAACGACGCGATGGCCCGCCTGATGATACTGCCGCCCGAACACCTGATCGGGCTGCGGCTCACCGACATCGACAGCGAGCCGGAGTACGTCAAGTACGAGGAGAACCTCCGCCGCGTACTGGCCACCGGTCAGCAGCACGAGGTGGAGACGTTCCAGCGGGTCGCCGGCAAGAAGCACGCCCAGGCGTGGCTGGCCCGGGTCGCGCGGCTGACCGGACCCGACGGCCGGGTCCGCGGCATCTGCGTGAGCGTCCACGACTTCACCGAGCAGCACCTGGCCCGGGAGCGGCTCCAGCTGGTCAACGAGGCCAGCGTGCGCATCGGCACCACGCTCGACGTCACCCGCACCGCCCAGGAGCTGGCCCAGGTCTGCGTCCCGGCGCTGGCCGACTTCGTCAGCGTCGACCTGCTCGACCCCGGGGAGCACGGCGGCGAGCAGCCGGGCAAGCCGGTGCCGCCGGTCTCCCTGCGCCGGGCCGCCCACCGGTCGATCACCCCGGGCTGTCCGGAGGCGGTGGCCGAGCCGGGCCGGTTCGACGACTACCCGGCCGGCTCCCCGCAGGCCGAGTCCCTGGTCACCGGCCGCACCATCGTGGCCGCGGTGCCCTCCGGGGACACCGAGCTGTGGCGGACCTGGGACGAGGTCCGCTTCCAGCGGGTGGAGGAGTACGGCATCCACTCCACGATGACCGTCCCCCTCCAGGCCCGCGGCACCACCCTCGGGGTCGCGGTCTTCGCCCGCTTCCGGCGTCCGGAGCCCTTCACCCACGACGACGTGCTGCTGGCCGAGGAGGTCAGCGCGCGGGCCGCCGTCTGCATCGACAACGCCCGCCGCTACTCCCGGGAGCGGGAGACCACGCTGACCCTCCAGCGCAGCCTGCTCCCCCGCCATCTGCCGCCCACCGCCGCGGTGCAGGCCGCCTCCCGCTATCTGCCGGCCGCCCGGGCCGGCGTGGGCGGCGACTGGTTCGACGTCATCCCGCTGTCCGGGATGCGGGTCGCGATGGTGGTCGGGGACGTGGTCGGTCACGGCATCCAGGCGTCGGCGACCATGGGCCGGCTGCGCACCGCCGTGCGCACCCTCGCCGACATCGACCTGGCCCCGGACGAACTGCTGACCCACCTCGACGACCTGGTCGTCCGGCTGTCCGACGAGTCCGGCGGCGACGGCACCGGCGAAGTCGGCGCCACCTGCCTGTACGCGGTCTACGACCCGGTCTCCCGGCGCTGCACGCTGGCCCGGGCCGGCCATCCGCCGCCCGTCCTGGTCCCGCCGGACGGACCGCCCCAGCAGGTCGAGCTGCCCTCCGGGCCGCCGCTCGGCCTCGGCGGGCTGCCGTTCGAGTCGGCCGAGCTGGACCTGAGCGAGGGCTCGGTGCTGGCGTTCTACACCGACGGGCTGATCGAGAGCCGGGAGCGGGACGGCGACGCCGGTATCGCACTGCTGTGCGAGACCTTGGCGGCCGCGTCCGGCACCCTGGACCAGACCTGCGACCGGGTGCTGCGCACCCTGCTGCCGCCCGGCGGCGCCGCCGACGACGTGGCGCTGCTGCTGGCCCGCGCCCGGGGCCTGCCCCCGTCCCGGGTCGCCACCTGGGACATCCCCGCCGATCCGGCGCTGGTCGCACCGGTCCGCAAGCAGGTCCTGGACCAGCTGGCCGCCTGGTCGCTGACGGAGGCGTCGTTCACCACCGAGCTGGTGGTGAGCGAACTGGTCACCAACGCCATCCGCTACGGCGCCCCGCCGATCCGGCTCCGGCTGATCCACGACGCGACCACACTGATCTGCGAGGTGTCCGACACCAGCCACACCGCCCCGCACCTGCGCCGCGCCAAGACCTGGGACGAGGGCGGCCGCGGTCTGCTGCTGGTCGCCCAGCTCACCCAGCGCTGGGGCAGCCGGCACACCACCGAGGGCAAGACGATCTGGGCGGAGCTGGCACTGCTGGACGAGGAGTGATCGGCGGTTTCCGCGCCCCGCGCACGGGACATCCGGACAGACAGGACGTACGGAACGAACCCGGGTCCGGTCGTGACGAATCCCCAGGAGTGTGAGGCAGCGATGGCGAACACATACCGGCCGGTGCGCGGGACGGCGCTGCTCGCGGGCACGGTCGCCCTGCTCGGCGCGCTGACCGCCTGCGGCGGCGACAGCGGTACGCGGACGGCGCCGGACGGGTCCACGTCGACCGCCGCGACGGCGACCTCGTCGACGGCGCCGGGGACCAGGACCGCGTCGCCCGGTACGGCGGTCCCCGACAGCCCGTCGGCGACCGCCGTACCGAGCGACACCGCCGGGTCCGCGTCGGCCTCCTCGCGCACCGACGGACGCTGCCGCAGCACCGAGCTGCGGGCCTCGGTGGGCCGCGTCGACCCGGGCGCCGGCCAGCGCAACTTCCCGGTGGTCCTGACCAACACCTCGTCGCGCACCTGCACCCTGTACGGCTATCCGGGCGCCGCGTTCACCGACGCGTCCGGCAAGCAGCTCGGCCCGGACCCGGCGCGCGACCCCGCCTCACCGCGCACCGTCACCCTGCCCCCGGGGCAGAGCGCCTGGGCCCCGCTGTCGTTCGCCAGCCCGGACACCAGCGGCGCGCGCACCGCCGCCCCGGCGACCCTGCTGGTCACCCCGCCGGACGAACGGGACGCCCTGGAGGTGACCTGGAAGGCCGGCGAGGTCCCGGTCGGCGGCAACGAGTCCGAGGTCTCCCTCGGCGCCCTGACCCCCGGCACCGGCCCCTGAGCCGTCGCCCTAGTGGCCGACGACCGGGTGCGGCGTGTAGGGCCGCTCCAGTTCCTCGGCCTCCTTGTCGCTCAGCTCCAGCGCGACCGCCGCCACCGCGTCCTCCAGATGACCGGGCCGGCTCGCTCCGACGATCGGCGCGGTCACCGCGGACTGCCGCAGCAGCCAGGCCAGCGCGACTCGGGCGCGCGGCTCACCGCGCTCGCCGGCGATGCGGGTGACCGCCTCGACGACGGCGCGGTCGCCCTCCTGGTAGAGCCTGCCGCCGAAGTTGTCGCTCTCGCTGCGCCGGGTGGCGGTGCCCCAGTCGCGGGTGAGCCGGCCGCGGGCCAGCGGGCTCCAGGGCAGTACGCCCACGCCCTGGTCCGCGCAGAGCGGCAGCATCTCCCGCTCCTCCTCGCGGTAGATCAGGTTGTAGTGGTTCTGCATGCTGACGAACCTGGTCCAGCCGTGCCGCTCGGCGGTGTACTGGGCCTTGGCGAACTGCCAGGCGTACATCGAACTGGCCCCGAGATAGCGCACCTTGCCCGCCTTGACCAGGTCGTGCAGCGCCTCCATCGTCTCCTCGACCGGCGTGTGCGGGTCCCAGCGGTGGATCTGGTACAGGTCCACGTAGTCGGTGCCCAGCCGGCGCAGGCTGTGGTCGATCTCGGTCATGATCGCCTTGCGGGACAGGCCGCCGCCGTTGGGTCCGGGCCGCATCCGGCCGTGCACCTTGGTGGCGAGCACGATCTCGTCCCGGCGGGCGAACTCGGCCAGGGCCCGGCCGACGATCTCCTCGCTGGTGCCGTCGGAGTAGACGTTGGCCGTGTCGAAGAAGGTGATCCCGGCCTCCAGCGCCTGCCGGATCAGCGGGCGGGACGCGTCCTCGTCGAGGGTCCACTCGTGCGGGCCCCGCTCGGGCACGCCGTAGGTCATGCACCCCAGACAGATCCGCGAGACGTCCAGGCCCGTCGAACCGAGCTTCACGTACTGCATCGTTGCCGCTCCCGCCTTCAGGACGAGTGATCTTCCCCGCCGAGCCTACGGCCTTGAGGTGACCGTCCGGCGTGGGAGCGGCCCGGGTACGGGCGGGCTCGCGCATCCTCGGCGCAGAATCCCATCGCTTCGCCACCGGAGGAAGATGTGCCGACCCGTCCGAGAAGTGTCCCGATCCTGGCCGGTGCCGCCGTGCTGTGCCTGTCCCTCGTCCCGTCCGCCTGGGGCCGGCCGGGCCCCGCGCCGCGCCCCGGGGGCGAGTCGGCGGCGACGCTGTGCGCCCCGGCCGGCACCCTGCGCGGCGAGCACGATCAGCGGGTCGCGGTCAGCCTGTGCGCGGGCGGCGGCCCCCGCGGCCTGTCCGTGTCGGCGCCCGCCACCTGCACCAGCGGCACGGGCACCCGGTACAGCTGTCTGACCTCGGGGACCTGGACCGCGCGCCGGGGCGGGACGACGGTCGCCTCGGGCGCGCTGCCCGGCGCGGACGCCGCCTACCCGGGCCCGGGGACGTACGAGATCACCGCGGCCGTGCACGCGCGCTCCGCACCCGAGGGCGTGGACCTGCGCGGAACGGTACGCGCGGCGCTGACCCTCACCGCTCCCGAGCCGGCCGCCACCCACCGGATCGAGGTCGACCACCGCGTGCTGCGGCCGGGCGCCACCACCACGCTCACCTACACCGTGCACCGGGACAGCGACGCGGGCGACGGCAGTGCCCGCTTCGGTCTGATCGGCGAGGCGGACTCCGGGGCGGAGCTGGCCACGGACGACGCCCGCTGCGTCAACCCGCTGGTGGGCCGGCACCCGTCGACCGAGCGGCTGAGGCACTCCCTGGACTGCGCGCTCACCGACCTCCAGCCGGGCCGGCCGTCCACCGTGCGGGTCCGGGTCACCCTGAAGGGGGCCTGTTCGACGGTGGTGTCGAAGCTGGGGTACTGGATGCCGCGCGGTCAGGAGGTGTTCACCGGCGGGATGCTGGTGGGGCCGGCGGTGGGCTGCGACCGGGCCTGAGCCGGCCGCGCCACGAGGTCCAGGGCACCCTCCCAGGGGAAGTCGCCGGTGCCGGCGGGCTCGCCGAAGCGGACGCCCATCGCGCGCAGCCGGGCGAGGCTCTCCCGGTAGGCCGGGTGGGCGGCCAGCGCGTCGCCCACGCAGGGCAGCACGCCGATGGGCACGCCCAGGCCGTACGCCTCGCACAGGGTGCCCAGGGCCAGGGTGTCGGCGATGCCGGCGGCCCATTTGTTGAGGGTGTTGAAGGTGGCGGGCGCGACGAGCACGGCGTCCGGCGCGGGGAACGGGCGCGGTTCGCCGGGGCGCCGCGAGCGGGCCCGCACCGGGCGGCCGGTCAGCGCCTCGACGGCCGCGAGGTCGAGGAAGCCGTCGTGCGCGGCGGTCGGGGTGGCGATCACTCCGACGGCCCACCCCCGCCGCCGCGCCGCGCCGATCAGCTCACCGACGCCCGCGGCGCTCCCGGCGGCGCAGACGACCACGTAGAGGAAGGGTTCCCGGTCCGGTTCGGTCATCCGGGCAGCGTACTCAGCGGGCGGCCAGGGAGGTGACCGTCTCGCGGGCCGCCGCGTGGGAGGCGGCGGCGGCCTTCGCCAGGCCGGCAAGGGCCGGGAGCACGTCCACCCGGGTGAGTTCGGCGGCGACCAGGGCGAGGTGGGCGGGGCGCACGCCGAGGGCGGTCAGCCAGGCCCTGAGGTACGGAGTCTGGAAGTCGTGGCCGGCCCGGGGGGTGCCGGGGCCGTAGCCGCCGCCCCGGGCCATGACCACCACCACGCGGGTGTCCCGCAGCAGGCTCTCCCCGGTGTCCGGGTCGGTGAACGCGCCCGGGAAGGCCACCCGGTCGATCCACGCCTTCAGCAGGGCCGGCACCGAGAAGTTGTACATCGGCACGCCCAGCAGCACGGTGTGCGCCGAGCGCAGTTCGGTCAGCAGGGGCAGGGTCAGCGCCCACTCCCGTGCCTCGGCGGGGCCGTCGAGCAGGGCGGGCACCTGCTCCGGCGGCAGGAGGCCGGCGCGTTCCACCCGGCGGCCCAGGGCGGGGTACGCGGCGGTCAGCGGCGCCACCGGGTCGGCGGCCAGGTCGCGGCGGCACACCTCGGCCGCCGGGTGCCGGGTCCGCCACTCGGTCACGAACCGGTCCGTCAGGTCCCGGGTCACCGAGTCGGCCGCCGTGTCGGCGCTGGAGTCGATGTGCAGCAGCATGGGTGGTCACCTTCGCGGTCTCGGCTACGTCGGACTGTCGGACGGGGGACGGAGCACGACGGGAAAAGGTGACCGAATGGACGGGCCCGAGGAGCTGGCACGGCGGTTCGAGGAGCGGCGGCGGCCGCTGTGGGCGGTCGCGTACCGGATGCTGGGCTGTGCCGCCGAGGCCGAGGAGGCCGTGCAGGAGGCGTGGCTGCGGCTGGACCGGGCGGGCGGCGACGGCATCGACGATCTCACCGCCTGGCTGACGACCGTGGTCTCACGCCTCTGTCTGGATCTGCTGCGGGCCCGGGCCGCGCGCCCGGAGCTGCCGTACGGCGCCGGGGTGCCCGAGCGGGCCGGGGGCACCGGACCGGAGGACGAGGCGCTGCTGGCCGACGCGGTGGGGCTGGCCCTGCTGGTGGTGCTGGACACGCTGACGCCGGCCGAGCGGGTGGCGTTCGTGCTGCACGACCTGTTCGCCGTGGACTTCGAACGGATCGCGGCCGTCGTCGAGCGGTCCCGGCCGGCCGCGAAGCAGCTCGCCAGCCGGGCCCGCCGCAAGGTGCGCGGTACGCCGGTGGCGGCGCCCGCCGAGCTGGCGCACCACCGGCAGGTGGTCGAGGCGTTCCTGGCCGCCGCGCGCGGCGGTGACCTAGGGACTGTCTCCTTGAAAGGCTATGGGCGCCATTCCTGCTGGTAGGCGGGGTGTTCGGCGTATGACTGGGCAAGGACTCGCAGCGCGTATGCCAGGCCGGCCGAGCGGGAGTCCGAGGGGTCCATGGCTCTGTAGTTGTTCGCCAGTTGCTCGATCAGGTCGAGCATGGGGAGGTGGCTGTCGAGGAGAGCCTCGGCGCCCAGGGTGCCGGCCACGTAGGCGTAGGCGTGGTTGTCGTCATTGATACGTGCGACGAGGAACTCCACAAGATCGTCCATGTGGCCATCCTCGCGGGTAAGGTGCTTCGGCGGTCAAGCGGCCGTCCAGATGAGGATGGCGGCGAGGTGGAGTGCGGCCTGGTAGGCGATGGCGAGCTTGTCTGTGCGCATGGCCAGGCCGCGCCACTGCTTGAGTCGGTTGATACACCGTTCGACGGCGTTGCGCTGCTTGTAGTCCTCGGCGTCGAAGGCCGGTGGGGGGCCTCCCTCGCGGCCTCGCCGCAGCCGGTGGCCGACCTGGTCGGACGGCTGGGGGATGACAGCATGGATTCCGCGCCGCCGGAGGTGATTGCGGATCGCGCGGGATGAATATGCGCGGTCCGCCAGAACGGCATCGGGTCGGGTTCTGGGTCTTCCGGGTCCGCTCCTGAGAACACGGATGCCGGCCATGACGGTCTCGAAGGCCGGGGCGTCGCCCGCCTGGCCTGCTGTGACGTGAAGGGTCAGGGGCCGTGCGCGGCTGTCGCTGGCGAGGTGGATTTTCGTACTCAAGCCGCCACGGGAGCGCCCGAGGGCGTGGTCGTCAGGTTCGGCCCGGCCCGGCGCCCCTTTTTCCTGGTACCGGCAGCATGTTGGTGAGCCCGGCAAACGGTGGAGTCCACCGACACGGTCCAGCCGATGTCGGCATCAGCGTCGGCTGCTGCTAGAACTGCGGCGAGGATACGTTCCCAGGTGCCGTCCACGGCCCACCTGATCAGGCGTTTGTGAGCGGTCTGGAACGGGCCGAGCTCGTCCGGCAGGTCCCGCCAGGGAGAGCAGGTGCGGTACTTCCACGCGATGGCCTCCAAGGTGCGGCAGTGATCGGTCCACCGCCGACCACGGACCGGATCAGCCGGCATCAGCGGCTCGATCCGGTCCCACATCGCATCAGTGATCACTAACCGGACAGACACATCCGATCAACTGACCAACCGATCAAAGAGACATGCTCTAGGCGCGCTGCTGGCACTGCTGGCACCGGACGTCGTACGGCGGGCCGATCCGGCGGTGCTGTTGCCGGGGGTGCCGGCCGAGTTGCGGGGCGCGCGGGCGGTGGCGGAGGGGACGGTGCTGCTGCGGGACCGGGCACGGCAGGCCGTGCCCGTCCTGGTCGACGGCCGGCCGGGGCTCGCGGTGGCGCCCCGGGGGCGGCTGCTGTGCGTGCTGCGGGTCGGTGTGCGGGACGGCCGGGTCGCCTGGTACGAGGTGGTGGCCGCCGCGGACCGGCTGGGCGCCCTGCGGCTGTCCGTGCTGGAGCTCCCTCAGCCCGGGTCCGTCACGGTGACCGCGCTCACCGGGCAGGCCCGGGCCGCCTCCCGGGCCAGCGGGCTGCCGGCGCCGTCCTCGCGGCCGGGGCGGACGGTGCCGTAGCCGTCGTCGTCCTGGGTGAACACGTCGGGGGCGGTCAGGGCGCACTGCCCGGCGCCGATGCAGACGTCTTTGTCGATGTCGATGCGCATGGTCCGTCAGCTTCCTACCAGGCCACGGGGAGTTCCAGCATCCCCTGGATCGTGTCGCCGGGTTTCCAGCGGAGCCGCGCCGCCGGGGCGGCCAGGCGCAGTGCGGGGAACCGGCGGACCAGGGTGCCGAGGGCGATCTCCAGTTCGGCGCGGGCCAGGTGCTGGCCGAGGCACTGGTGGATGCCGGAGCCGAAGGAGAGGTGGAGGCGGGCCGGGCGGTGCCAGTCGAGGCTGTCCGGGTCGGGGCGGAGCGCCGGGTCCCGGTTGATCAGGGAGAGGGCGAAGACGACACCGTCGCCGGCCCGGATGGTCTCCCCGTCCGTCTCGATGTCCGCGACGGCCAGCCGCAGCAGACCGTCGGTGATCGCCAGGGTGCGCATCAGCTCCTCGACGGCGCCCGGCAGCAGGGCGGGGTCGGCGCGCAGTTCGGCCAGGCGCTCGGGGTGGCGGAGCAGGGTGTAGGTGCCCAGGGAGATCATGTCGGCGGTCGTCTCGTGGCCCGCGACCAGCAGGATGATCGCGAGGGCGACGAGGTCGTCCCGGCCGGGGGCGTCCCGGCCGGGGCGGTGCACCAGCGCGTGCAGCAGGCCGGTGCCGCCGGCGTCGGCGGGCCGGCGGGCCATCAGGTCCACCAGGTCGCCGAGGTACTTCGCCAGGCGGTCGCGGGCGGCCAGGGCGTCGGCGGCGGTGGGGCCGCGCAGCAGCCGGCGGGACTGTTCCTGGAAGAAGTCGTGGTCGGCGTAGGGGACGCCGAGCAGCGCGCAGATCACCCGGGACGGCACCGGGAGCGCGAACGCGCTCACCAGGTCGGCGGGCGGGCCCTGGGCGGTCAGCGCGTCGAGGTGCTCGTCGACGATCCGCTGGATGCGCGGGCGCAGGTCGGCGGCCCGCCGCAGGGTGAACTCGGGGAGCACCTGGTGGCGTTGGGCCCGGTGCTCGGGGTCGTCGACGCCCAGCAGCGCGCTGCGCCGGGCGGCGGTCCCGGCCAGCCGGGCGGAGGTGGCGGGGAAGCCGGGGCGGGTGCGGTCGGTGGACAGCCGCTGGTCGGCCAGCAGCCGGCGGGCGGTGGCGTGCCCGGTGACCAGCCAGGCCGGGCGGCCGTCGTAGAGGGTGACGCGGGCCAGCGGCCGGGCGGCGCGCAGCCGGTCGTAGCCGGCCGGCGGCCGGTAGGGGCAGGTCCGGTCCTGAGGGAAGGCGACGGGTTCGGTCGGATCCGGCATGACAGACCATTAGATGCCCGGGGGGTCCGGGCGGCGACGCGACATCCGGCCAGATCGGCTCGCGTGGATCGGGTGCGGCACACGGTAGAAATGAATCATGTGCCGGGTGGTGTTGGACCTCGGTGCAGTGAGCCGTACGACCGACGATGGGACGGATGCAGATGCCTCTTGAGGGCGAGTACGAACCCAGCCCGACGCAGTGGGTGCGGGAGCAGGTGGAGCTGTACGAGCGGTCCGGCGGCACCGAGGGCACGACCCTGCGGGACACCGGGCTGCCGGTGATCCTGCTGACCACCAGGGGCGCGAAGAGCGGCAAGCTGCGCAAGACGCCGCTGATGCGGGTGGCGCACGACGGGCGGTACGCGGTGGTCGCCTCGCTGGGCGGGGCGCCGAAGCACCCGGTGTGGTACTTCAACATCAAGGCCGACCCGCACGTGGAGCTCCAGGACGGGCCGGTGAAGCGGGAGTTCACGGCCCGGGAGATCACCGGCGCGGAGAAGGCCGGGTGGTGGGAGCGCGCCGTCGCGGCGTTCCCGGACTACGCCGACTACCAGCAGAAGACGGACCGGGAGATTCCGGTGTTCGTGCTGGAGCCGGCCGACGGCTCCTGAGCACCGGCCGGGAATCTCTCCGGTGATTCTTTCGCGCGCCCGCGCATGAACCGGCCGCAGCCGGGCACCCGAGGGTCAGGCCCCGCCGCGTTCCCCCGTCGCGGCGGGGCTTTCGGCTGCCCCCTCCGCCTCCTCGGCCCCCTGGGCCTCCTGGGCGTCCGTCACGTCCAGGAAGATCTGCCCCGCCTCCGGCACGGTGTGGGCCAGGGACCGCTTGATGCGGACGGCGACCTCCTCGACCCGCTCGCTGTCCAGGCCGGGCACCAGGTCGATCCGGGCGGCCACCAGGGTGGAGTCCAGGCCGGTCTTCATCGTGAACAGGGCCTCGACGCTGTCGATCTCCGGCTGGGCCTGGAGCAGCGCCCGGATCCGGCCGGTGGCCTCGGGGTCGGCGGCCTCGCCGATCAGCTGGTCGCGGGCGTCGCGGCCGAGCCGGTAGGCGACGTATCCGAGCAGCGCGCCGATGGCGAGCGAGGCGGACGCCTCCCACACCACCTGGCCGGTGACCATGTGCAGCGCCATGCCGATCATGGCGAGGGTCACGCCGAGCACCGCGGTGCCGTCCTCGGCGACGACCGTGCGCAGTGCCGGGTCGCTCAGCCCGCCGCCCTGCCGGCGCACCTGGTGCAGGGCCCGCAGCAGCGAGCCGCCCTCGGCCAGCAGGGCGACGCCGAGCACGATCAGGCCGGCGACGTACCCGCTCAGTTCCTCCTCGGCGCCGGTGCGCAGCGCCTCGATGCCCTGGAAGACGGAGAAGCAGCCGCCCATGACGAAGATGCCGACGGCCGCGAGCAGCGACCAGAAGTACCGTTCCTTGCCGTAGCCGAAGGGGTGCCGGCGGTCGGCCGGGCGGCGGCTGCGGCGCAGGGCGGCGAGCAGGAACACCTCGTTCAGGCTGTCGGCCACGGAGTGCGCCGCCTCCGACAGCAGGGCCGGTGACCCGGCGATGACGCCGCCGACCGCCTTGGCGACGGCGATCACCAGGTTGGCGGCCAGCGCCACCAGTACGGTGATCCGGGTGCGCCGGTCGGCACTGCCGTGTTCCGGTTCGCGTCCCTCGCCCGGCCGGGGGGTCGGCTGCTGTGTGCTCGTCTGCTGCGTAGTTGTCCCGGTCACCTTTCGCCGACTGCCCCCGGCCGGCCCGGATCACACCCCCTCGCGGGTGGCCCGCCC
The DNA here is from genome assembly GCF_040639815.1 of Streptomyces sp. NPDC023723. NCBI lineage: Bacteria > Bacillati > Actinomycetota > Actinomycetes > Kitasatosporales > Streptomycetaceae > Streptomyces > Streptomyces sp. NPDC023723. The sequence goes on along the minus strand of NZ_JBFAAP010000041.1, from coordinate 41,268 downwards.
GTGCCGGGAGGCGAAAACTGGGAACGCGTCCACCAGGGCATCCGTGCGGCAGACAGGAGAGGGCCATGAGCGAGGGCGCCGGGGAGCCCGGCAACAGCGCGTACGGCAGGAAGGCGTTCAAGCGCTCCCGCAGCCATTTCGCGGACCGGATCACCGCGGACGGCCGGGACGGCTGGCCGGTGGCGGCCGGGCGGTACCGGCTGGTGGTCAGCCGGGCCTGCCCGTGGGCGAGCCGGGCGCTGGTCTCCCGGCGGCTGCTCGGCCTGGAGCGGGCCCTGTCGCTGGCGATCGCCGACCCCATCCAGGACGACCGCAGCTGGCGGTTCACCCTCGATCCGGACGACCGCGACCCGGTGCTCGGCATCCGCTTCCTCAGTGCGGCCTATGACAAGCGGGAGACGGGGTATCCGGGCGGGGTCAGCGTGCCGGCCATCGTGGACGTGCCGAGCGGCGCCCTGGTCACCAACGACTACCAGCGGATCACCCTGGACCTGGCGACCGAGTGGACCGCCCTGCACCGGCCGGGCGCGCCCGACCTGTATCCCGGGAAACTGCGGGACGAGATCGACGAGGTGATGGCGGGTGTCTACCACGACGTCAACAACGGCGTGTACCGGGCGGGCTTCGCCACCGGTCAGGAGGAGTACGAGGCCGCCTGCGCGGGTGTGTTCCGGCGGCTGGAGCTGCTGGTCCCGCGCCTCGCGCGGCAGCGCTATCTGGTCGGCGACACCATCACGGAGGCGGACATCCGGCTGTTCACCACGCTGGTCCGGTTCGACGCCGTCTACCACGGCCACTTCAAGTGCAACCGCTGGAAGCTGACGGAGAATCCGGTCCTGTGGGCCTACGTCCGCGACCTGTTCCAGACGCCGGGGTTCGGCGACACCGTCGACTTCGACCACATCAAACGCCACTACTACCAGGTGCACACGGGCGTCAATCCGACCCGGGTCGTGCCGCTGGGCCCCGATCTGTCCGGCTGGCTCACCCCGCACCACCGCGAGGAGCTGGGCGGCCGGCCGTTCGGCGACGGCACCCCGCCGGGGCCGGTCCCGGCGGGCGAGGAAGTACCGGCGCCCGGCAGGCCCTGATCCGCGTACCAGAAATCCGCAACGAGGAGGAACCGTGGGAAAGAAGAAGCGGCAGAAGCTCCCGCTGGCCTACAAGCCGGTCGGCTTCGTACTGGGCTGGGCGGGCGGCACACTGGCCGGGCTGGCGTTCCAGAAGACGTGGAAGCTGATCCGGCACGAGGACGACGCGCCCGACGCGCTGGACCCGGACCGCGGCTGGGGCGAGATCCTGCTGGCCGCCGCGATCCAGGGGGCCATCTTCGCGGCGGTGCGCAGCGCGGTGGACCGCTCGGGGGCCAAGGCCATCGAACGGTCCACCGGGGTCTGGCCGGTCCAGGGATCGGGCGGCCGGGACTGACGCGGGGGTTCAGTTCTGCTTGGGCGCCGTGGAGGTGGCGCGGCGCAGTGTGAAGGAGTGGCCCGCCGGGTCGGAGAAGCCGCGCTCCTCCAGCGGACCCGGCGCGTCCTTCGTCTCCAGGGGACGCCCGCCGAGCCCGATGATGGCCCGTTCGACCTCGTCGAGGTCGTCGACCAGGAAGTCCAGATGGGCCTGGAGGGAGTTCTCGGGACGGGGCCAGCTCGGTGGGGTGGCGTTGACGTCCCGGCGGAACGCCATGCGGAAGCCGTCGGCCGCCGCGATCTCGATCCGGTTGGCGGCGATGTCGGTCTCCTGGGCACCGAGCAGTTCCTTGTAGAACTCCGCGAGCGTCTCGGGCTCGGCACAGTCGAGCACCACGACGCCCGCATTCACCAGTGTCATCTTCTTCCTCCGAAGGTCCGGGGCGCGGGACGGTGCTGCCCCGCCGCCCTGTACCTAGCTGATATCCGCGCCCGCCCGATTCAGTCGGCCGGGCCGGGGGTCAGCGGGCCGCGCGGAACGTACGCCGGTAGGCGCCCGGCGAGACGCCGATCGAGGCGTGCAGGTGCTGGCGCAGCGAGGCGCCGGTGGCGAAGCCGACCTGCCCGGCGATCCGGTCGACCGGCAGGTCGCTGGCCTCCAGCAGGTGCCGGGCGCGGGCCACGCGCTGCTGGATCAGCCAGCGGCCGGGGCTGATGCCCACCTCGTCGTGGAAGCGGCGGGCGAAGGTGCGCGGGCTCATCCCGGCGTGCGCCGCGAGGTCCGCGAGGGCCAGCTGCTGGTCGAGCCGCTGGAGCGCCCAGGTCCGGGTGGCGGCGGTGCTCGCGGCGCCGGTCCCCGGCACCGGCTGTTCGATGTACTGCGCCTGGCCGCCGTCCCGGAACGGCGGGACGACGCAGCGCCGGGCGACGGCGTTGGCCAGTTCGCTGCCGTGGTCCTCGCGGATCAGGTGCAGGCAGACGTCGACGCCGGAGGCCGCTCCGGCCGAGGTGAGGATGCGGCCGTCGTGCACGAAGAGCACGTCCGGGTCGAGGGTGACCCGCGGGAACCTGCGGCGGAAGGCGTCGGTGAGCTGCCAGTGGGTGGTCGCCCGGCGGCCGTCGAGGAGCCCGGCCGCGGCCAGCACGAAGGCGCCGGTGCAGATGGAGAGCAGGCGGGCCGTGGGCGGGACGCGCGCGAGGGCGGCGGTGGCCGCGTCGGTGAGGGCGGCGCTGATCCGGGACGGCTCGACGGCGGCGACCACCACCGTGCCGGCCGTCTCCAGCGCCTCGGGGCCGTGCTCGGCGGTAACCGTGAAGTCCGCCTCGGTGCGCACCGGGCGTCCGTCGACGGTGCAGGTCAGCACCTCGTACCGGCCGTCGGCGGCGCCCAGGACGCGGCTGGGGATGCCCAGTTCGAAGGGGTAGACGCCGTCGAGGGCGAGGACCACGACCCGTTCCGGGCGCTGCGCGTGCGACATGGCACGATCTTAACGGTTCATGACCATCTTGCCATTTCCCGGACGGGCGGGGAGCGGCAGGCTGGGTGACCATGAGCGATGTGAACACCGATGTGACCACCATGCGAGCCATCCGCCAGGACGCCCTCGGCGGCCCCGAGGTGCTGACGGAAGTACGGCTGGAGCGTCCCGCGCCCCGCCCCAACGAGATCCTGGTGCGGGTCCGCGCCGCCGGTCTCAACCCCACCGACTGGAAGCACCGCGCGAACGGCGGCTTCCTCGGCGCGCCGCCGTTCGTCCTGGGCTGGGACGTCTCCGGCACGGTCGAGGCGGCGGGGATCGGCGTCGCGGAGTTCCGGCCGGGCGACGAGGTCTTCGGCATGCTGTCGTACCCGTACGGGCACGGCTCCCACGCCGAGTACGTCGCCGCCCCGGCCCGCGGCTTCTGGCACAAGCCGGCCGGGCTCGACCACGTACAGGCCGGCGCGCTGCCGCTGGTGTCGCTGACCGCGTGGCAGGCGCTGGTGGAGCGGGCGGACGTGCGGCCGGGGCAGCGGGTGCTGGTGCACGCGGCGGCCGGCGGGGTGGGGCACGTGGCGGCGCAGATCGCCAAGGCCCGGGGCGCCCATGTGATCGGCACGGCCAGCGCCGCCAAGCACGACTTCCTGCGGTCGGTCGGCGTGGACGAGCCGCTGGACTACCGGGAGACCGACTTCGCCGCGGCGGTCAAGGACGTCGACGTGGTCCTGGACACGATCGGCGGGGACACGCTGACCCGTTCGCTCGGCGTGCTGCGGCCGGGCGGGATCGTGGTGTCGATCCTGCCGGTCGGGCCGGACGAGCTGTACCGGGAGGCGGAGCGGCTCGGCGTGCGGGCGGCGCGGATGCTGGTCGACGCCGACCGGGGCGGGATGCGGGAGATCGCCGCGCTGGCCGAGTCGGGCCGGCTGCGGGCCGCCGTCGAGCGGACCTTCCCGCTGGCCGCCGCGGCCGAGGCGCACACGCTCGGCGAGCGCGGCCGCACCACCGGCAAGCTGGTCCTGGTCGTGGACTGAGCCGCCGCCCGCCTGCCGTTCACCAGCTGGGCATGAGAAACCGATGACATATGTCAATCGAACATGCTCAGATTCCCTCGAATGAGGGAAACTGTGGAAGGCAGGCGGGAGGTGATGTGACCGTGCGGCAGAATCCCACACCGCTCACCCAGCACTTGCGTGTCCACGACGACCGGGGACACACCGTGCTGGAGTTCCACGGCGAGATCGACATCGCCGTGGCCACGGAGATCGCCCCGCTCCTGGACCGGGCCACCGGCGTCCCCGGGGCCCGGGTCGTGCTCGACCTCGGCGGCATCGAGTTCTTCGACTGCTCGGGGCTGCGGCTGCTGACCCGGGCCAGGCAGCGGGTGCTCGACCGCGGCGGCGAACTGCACCTGGTGTGCACCCACGCCCTGACCCTGCGCGTGCTGCGCGTCACCGGCCTGGCCCGGCTGCTGCCGCCGCGCCCGACGGTGGACGACGTGGTGACCGGACCGCGACTGCCGTAGCGGCGGGCCCGCACCCGCCGGGCGCCCCGGGCGCCCGCCCCTGACGGCGCCCGTCGACGGCTGCCGCGCGGTCCCTTCCGATCTCACCGTCGCGCCCCCTCCCGCCCCGGCCGCAGGTCAGTGGCACCTGCTCGCCGCCCGTGCCCACCTGCTTCCCGGCGTCCGCCAACTCGCCGGTCTGGCAAGGGAAGTGGTGGGCATGTGGTGAGTAGGAAGGAGGGCCGTCGCCATGACGACTCCCAACAGGAGCCTGCCTCGGCGCGTACCCGGCTGGGCCAAGGCCGTCGGTGCCGTCGCACTGGTGCTCGTCGTGCTGTTCGCCGGGCTCCGGCTGAGCGTGATCCCGGGCCTGAAGGACCTGTTCGGCACCGAGACCCACGACCGCACGGGCCCCGCGCTGCTGGAGTCCATCCAGGACATCAGCCGGTTCGAGGCCGCCTCCGGCAACTTCCAGGTCGTGGTCGACCTGGAGAAGGACACCAAGTTCCTGCCGGACGCGGTCCGCGGCTCGCGCACCCTGTACGTCGGCGCCGGCTCGGTCGACGCCTACGTCGACCTGGGCAAGGTCGGCGACGACGACGTGCGGGTGAACAAGGACCGGACGTCCGCCACCCTCCGGCTGCCGCACGCCGCGCTCGGCAAGCCCGCCCTGGACCCCGAGCGCTCCTACGCCGTCTCCAAGCAGCGCGGGCTGCTCGACCGCCTCGGCGACCTGTTCTCCGACAACCCGAACAGCGAACAGGCCGTCCAGCAGCTCGCGGTGCGGCACATCGGTGCCGCCGCGAAGGAGAGCGGGCTGACCGAACGCGCCGAGACCAACACCACCCAGATGCTCGAGAACCTGCTGCGCTCACTCGGCTTCAAGGAGGTCCGGGTCACCTACCCGGAGTGAGTGCCCGCCCGCCCCCGCCCCGCTCAGAACCGGAGGACCCCATGACCCGCGCCGCCGCCCCACGGTCGCGTTTCGCGCTGCGCCCGCGCGCCGCGAAGACGCCGGACGAACCCGAGTCCGCCCCGCGCCGGCGGCACGCGGTGCCCTGGCCGCTGCGCCTGCTGGCGACGCTGTGCGCGTTCGTCTTCATGGTGGCCTTCGCCGTCGTACTGGCCCGGCTCACCCTGCATCCCTCGCCCGCCTCGGAGGCGCTGACCCACACCAACCTGCACCCGGGCCGCTCACTGCGGGAGTACCTGGGGCAGCCCGCGCTGCGCGACGCGGTCAAGCAGATCGGCGGCAACATCCTGCTCGGGGTGCCGTTCGGGGTGCTGGTGCCGGTCGTCGCCCCGCGCACCCGCGGGCCGCTGCGGGTGCTGCTGCTGACCGCCGTGGTCATGCTGCTCGTCGAGCTGGCGCAGGGCTCGATGGTGACCGGGCGGGCCTTCGACATCGACGACGTCATCCTCAACACCAGTGGCGCGCTGCTGGGTTACCTGCTGCTGGGGCGCCGGATGAGCCGGGTGCACGCGCGCCGCTCCCCCGCGTGAGCGCAGCGCGGGGGAAGCGCGCGGAAAGCGGAATGGTCCGTACCAGAGTATTGACATGCTCGCGCCGCACCCGTTGGATCGGGAGGCATCTCCTTCATCCCCCCACCTCGCTCGGAAAGGGAGAGCCGTGACCCCACCACGTGTGCTCCGCCGATGCCTCCTCACCGCCCTCAGCGCCGCGCTGCTGTCCGGTGCCCTCGCGACCGGTCCCGCGCGGGCGGACGACCCCCACGTCACGTCCGCCGCCGCGACCTTCTCCGACACCTTCGACGGCCCCGCCGGGCAGGCCGCCGACTCCTCCAAGTGGCAGCTCGAGACCGGCGACAACGTCAGCAACCACGAGCGGCAGTACTACACGGCCGGCAACGCCAACGCCGCCCTCGACGGCCAGGGCCATCTGGTGATCACCGCCCGGCGCGAGAACCCGGGCGGCTACCAGTGCTGGTACGGCACCTGCGAGTACACCTCGGCCCGGCTGAACACGTCCGGGAAGTTCAGTGCCCAGTACGGGCACGTCGAGGCCCGGCTGCGGGTGCCGCGCGGCCAGGGCATGTGGCCCGCGTTCTGGATGCTCGGCGACGACCTCGGCCAGGTCGGCTGGCCGGCCTCCGGCGAGATCGACGTCATGGAGAACGTGGGCTTCGAGCCCTCGACCGTGCACGGCACCATCCACGGCCCCGGCTACTCCGGCTCGGCGGGCATCGGCGCGGGCTACACCCTGCCGGGCGGCGCGGCGTTCGCGGACGGCTTCCACACCTTCGCCGTCGACTGGGCGCCCGGCTCGATCACCTGGTCGGTGGACGGCACCGTCTACCAGACCCGCACCCCCGCCGACCTGGGCGGCAACCAGTGGGTGTTCGACAAGCCGTTCTTCCTGATCCTGAACCTGGCGGTCGGCGGCTACTGGCCCGGCGACCCGGACGGCTCCACGGCCTTCCCCCAGCAACTGGTGGTCGACCAGGTGTCGGTGACGACCTCCTGAACACCCCGTCTAACGGGTCGTCCAGGTGAACTTGTCGCCGCCGACCCAGCGGACCACCTCCGGGTCGTCCAGGTCGTGGACCGTGATGCCGTACGCGGCGGCGGCCCGCAGGACGTCGGTGACGGCCCTCGCCTCACCGACGACCTGCCCGTCGATCTCCACGATCCGGAACGGCGGAACGGCCGGCTGGACGCCCAGGACCAGGATCCGCGGCCGGGCGATGTGCGGGCTCACGATTTCGGTCATGTACCGAGCCTAGAACGAACCGGCGGCCGGGGCCCTCCCGGCCGCCGGTTCGTTCCCCCCGGACCGCCACTTGGGCCGTTCGCCCTGGTCAGGGCCGCCGCCAGGCGTCGCTCGGCAGATGCGACCCGGCCATCGGGCCCATCCGGAGCATGCCGCCGTCCACGCTCCAGGACGCACCGGTGACGTACGAGGCGTCGGGCCCGGCGAGGAAGGCGATCACGGCGGCGACCTCCCGGGCGTCTCCGGGTCGGCCCAGCGGTACGCCGGGGCGGTGCTCAGTGTGCGGATCGGTGTCCTCCTGCCCGGTCATCGGCGTCGCGATCTCGCCGGGGGCGACGGCGTTGACGGTGATGCCGTGCTCGGCCAGTTCCAGCGCCATCACCTGGGTGAGCAGACCGAGACCGCCCTTGGCGGCGCAGTACGGCGCGGCGCCCACCCGCGGCTGGTGCTCGTGCACGGACGTCACGTTGACGATCCGGCCGCCGTCGCCCTGCCGGATCATGCGCCGGGCCGCCCGCTGCCCGCACAGGAACGGTCCGGCCAGGTCGACGTCGAGGACGTGCCGCAGGTCGTCCAGGCCCAGGTCGAGGAAGGGCGTCGCGGTCCCCGTACCGGCGTTGTTGACCAGGACGTCCACCCGGCCGAGGCGTTCGCACAGCCCGTCCACGGTGTCCGCGGCCGCGGGCAGCCGGGTCAGGTCGACCCGGGCGGTCTCGGCCCGCCGGCCCAGCGCCCGCACCTCCTCGGCGGTGCGCTCGGCACCCTGCTGGTCGGTGTGCCAGGTGATGCCGATGTCCAGACCCGCCCGCGCCAGGCGTACGGCGGTGGCCCGGCCGATGCCGGAGTCGGCGCCGGTGATCACGGCGGCGCGGGCGGCAGGGGACATGACGGCCTCCTCGGTGGCGGGAGTGACGGGCCGTCGCAGTACCCGGGCGGGATGCGGACAAACCGCCGGCGTCCGCCGTGCGGCCCGCCCGTCTCCGGGGAACCCTGGGGACGAGGAGGTGGCTCGCGCGATGGATGCGGCAGACCCGATGGACCCCGTCGAGGCGCTGGACCGGATCGCCTTCCTGCTGGAGCGGTCCCAGGCGCCGACCTACCGCGTCCGGGCCTTCCGCACGGCGGCCCGGGTGCTGTCCGCGCTGTCCGCCGACGAGGTGCGGCAGCGGGCGGACGCCGGTTCGCTGGAGTCCCTCAAGGGGGTCGGGCCGAAGACCGCGCAGGTGGCGCGGGAGGCGCTGGCCGGACAGGTGCCCGGCTACCTGCGGCAGTTGGCGGGCGAGGCGGACGCCCCGCTCGCCGAGGGCGGCGAAGGGCTGCGGGCGCTGTTGCGCGGCGACTGCCATCTGCACTCCGACTGGTCGGACGGCGGCAGCCCGATCGAGGAGATGGGCCGCACCGCGGCGGCCCTCGGCCACGAGTGGGCGGCGCTCACCGACCACTCCCCCCGGCTGACCGTGGCGCGCGGCCTGTCGGCGGACCGGCTGCGCGAACAACTGGACGTGGTCGCGGAGCTGAACGAGAGCTGGGCGCCGTTCCGGCTGCTGACCGGCATCGAGTGCGACATCCTCGACGACGGCTCGCTCGACCAGGAGCCGGAGCTGCTGGCCCGGCTGGACGTGGTGGTCGTCTCCGTCCATTCCAAGCTGCGGATGGACGCCCGGTCGATGACCCGCCGCATGATCGCCGCCGTACGCGATCCGCACGCCGACATCCTGGGGCACTGCACCGGGCGGCTGCTGACCGGGCGGGGCCGCCCGGAGTCCGAGTTCGACGCGGACGCGGTGTTCACGGCGTGCGCCGAGAGCGGCACGGCGGTGGAGATCAACAGCCGGCCGGAGCGGCTCGACCCGCCCCGGCGGCTGCTGCGCCGGGCGGTGGCGGCGGGCGTGCTGTTCTCCGTCGACACCGACGCGCACGCCCCCGGTCAGCTGGACTGGCAGCGCCACGGCTGCGCGCGGGCCGAGGAGTGCGGTGTGCCGCCGCAGCGGGTGGTGACCACCTGGTCCCGGACGGAGCTGCTGGCCTGGACCCGCGAGGGCCGGGTTCCGCCCGGCGTGGCGGGCGGCTGACGTGGTACCCGCCGGCTGACTCAGCAGCAACCGAGGAAGGGACCGGTGCATGGAACGCGCGGCCGTGTTCGACGTGGACGGCACTCTCGCCGACACCAACCACCTGCATGTCGTCACCTGGTGGGAGGCGTTCCGGCAGGCCGGCCACCAGGTGCCCATGCACGCCGTGCACCGCGCCGTGGGCCTGCCGTCCGCCGACCTCGTCGCCCATCTGCTGGGCGACGACCGGGACGCCGGCCAGGACGCCGAGCTGAGCGCCGCGCACAAGGCGCTGTACGGGCAGTACTTCGACCGGCTGCCGGCGCTGCCCGGTGCCGGGGAACTGCTGCGGCGGCTGGCCGCCGACGGCTGGCGGGTGGTGCTGGCCACCTCGGCGGGCGGCGCGGAGCTGGGCGCCCTGCGCCGGGCCATCGACGCCGACGAGGCGATCACCGCGACCGCCAGTTCCGACGACGTGGACGCCGGCAAGCCCGCGCCCGAACCCGTGGAACACGCCCTGGAACTGGCCGGGGTGCCAGCCGAACGGGCCGTCTTCGTCGGCGACACCGTCTGGGACATGACCGCGGGGCGCCGGGCCGGGGTGCGCTGCGTCGGGGTGCTGAGCGGCGGCATCCCGCGCGCCGACCTGGTGGCGGCGGGTGCGGAGGCGGTCTACGACGGCCCCGCCGGCCTGCTGAAGGAACTGGCCGGAAGCCCGCTGCGGTGAGCGTGCCGATCCTGCGGACATCCGGCGGATCATGACCGGGCCGAGGGAGGCGGCCGTACGGTTCGTGGACGCGGTACGCCGGGAGGCGGCCGCCGCCGGCCGGACCGCGGCGGCCGCGGTGCGCGCGCCGGGACGCGAACGCGACCTGGTCAAACAGTCGCTGAAGGCGGCCGGCGCGGGGCTGCTGGCCTGGCTGGTGGCGGGCGTGTGGATGGACGACCCGATGGCGCTGATGGCGCCCTGGGTGGCCGTGGTGCTGGTGCAGGCCACCGTCTACAGCTCGGTGCGCCAGGCCGGCCAGCAGTTCGCGGCCATCTGCGTCGGCACCCTGGTGGCGTCGGGGGCGCAGGAGCTCACCGACAACACCACGGTGGCGCTCGCGGTGTCGCTGCCGCCGCTGATGCTGCTCGCCAACTGGCCGCGCCTCGGCGCCCAGGGCAGCTACACCGCCACCACCGCCGTGTTCATCCTGGCCTCCGGGACCGTCTCGGAGTACGCGGTCGCCCACCGGCTGGGGCAGGCGGCGCTCGGCGCGGTCATCGGCGTCGCCGTCAACGCGCTGGTGCTGCCCCCGGTGCATCTGCGGGACGTGCGGGAGAACCTCGCGCTGCTCGCCCGGGAGACCGGCGAGGTCCTGCACACCGTCGCCGACGGGCTGTGCGAGGAGTGGGACGAGCAGAGCGCCGCCGACTGGGCGGGCGCCGCCGCCCGGCTGCGGTACCGCGTCGAGGCGCTGCGCTCCGCCCGCGCCTGGAGCCGGGAGAGCCTGCGGCTGACCTACGGACCGCTCCGGGCCCTGCACCGGGTGCCGCCGGCGGCGGCCGTGCCGCCCGAGGACGAGGACCGGCGGTGGGGTCAGCTCGCCGACAACGTCACCGCGCTGACCCGGACGCTGGCGGTGACGGCCGACGAGCACCGCACGCCCGCCCCGCCCGAGGAACCGGTGCTGCGGCTGTACGCCCGGCTGCTGGCGCTGATCGGCGACGCCTGCCAGGTGGAGGCCGACCGGCTCGGCGGCGGCGACGGGGCGACCGGTCCGCGGCAGCCCACCCGGGAGGCGATGGAGGACCTGCACCGGCGGCTCCAGGAAGGGCTGCGGGAGCACGCCCGGCGCGGCTCGCGGACGGCGGCGGTACTGGGCACGCTGCTGCTCCAGGCCGAGAACCTCTGGGCCGGGACGGTGCCGGACGGCGAGCCCGCGGGCGGCACCGGACCGGGTGACGCGGATCACCCCAAAGCGGCACAGAACGCGGAACACCACAGGGCGCCTCGCCGTTGAAGAGAGCGTGGGTACGGATGGAACAGTGTCCCCGGGCCTCACCCATCGCCCACAGGGAAGATCGTTCGGCTGAAGCCCTGTGGAGCCCCCGCCGAGAGGCGACCGCCATCCGTGCCCGCACCCCAGACCGCCCCGACCGTGATCCCCCCGTCCGGTCGGGGCTTTCCGCTGCCCGCCGGCCGTAACCGCCGTGCCGCCGCTTGACTTCGAGAGCACTCCAATTCGTAGCGTTCCGGGCATGAGCACTTCGCAGCACACCCCACAGCACAGCATCGGTTCGGGCTTCGGGGCCCGCAGCACCGCCGCCGAGGTCCTCGCCGGCCTCGACCTGACCGGACGGCTGGCGATCGTCACCGGCGGCTACTCGGGCATCGGCCTGGAGACGACCCGGGCGCTGACCGCGGCCGGCGCCCGGGTCGTGGTGCCCGCGCGGCGCCCGGCCGCCGCGCGGGAGTCGCTGGCGGGCCTTTCCGGGGCCGAGGTGGACGAGCTGGATCTCGGGGACCTGGACAGCGTGCGCGGGTTCGCCGAGCGGTTCCTCGCCACCGGGCGGACCGTCGGCATGGTCATCGACAGCGCCGGGATCATGGCCTGCCCCGAGACCCGGGTCGGGCCCGGCTGGGAGGCGCAGTTCGCCACCAACCACCTCGGTCACTTCGCGCTCGTCAACCGGCTGTGGCCGGCCCTCGAGGCGGGCGGCGCCCGCGTCGTCTCGGTCTCCTCCAGCGGCCACCACGCCTCGGGGATCCGCTGGGACGACGTGCACTGGCGCACCGGATACGACAAGTGGCGGGCCTACGGGCAGGCGAAGACCGCCAACGTGCTGTTCGCCGTGCACCTCGACCGGCTCGCCCGGGGCCGCGGGGTACGGGCCTTCGCGCTGCACCCCGGCGGCATCCTCACCCCGCTCCAGCGCCATCTGACCACGGCCGAGATGGTGCGGTTCGGCTGGATCGACGAGAGCGGCCGGCCGGCCGACCCGGACGTCTTCAAGACCCCGCAGCAGGGTGCGGCGACCCAGGTGTGGGCCGCGACGTCGCCGCGGCTGGCCGGGCTCGGCGGCGTCTACCTGGAGGACTGCGACATCGCCGGGCCCGCCCCGGCCGACGGCGCGGGCTCCGGCGTGCGGGACTGGGCCGTGGACCCGGAACAGGCCGCCCGGCTGTGGCGGCTGTCGGCGGAACTGACCGGCGTGGACGCCTTCGCCGCCTGAGCCACCGGGGCCGGGGCCGCGGGCATCGGGCATCGGGCATCGGGCGGCGCGTGCATCGGGTGCGCGCGGGTCGGGTACCCGGTGACCTCCGCAGGCGGACGGGCTGCCGAGAGGAGCGCAAGGTGAGCGGCGAAACGGGCAGCAGGATCGTGGTCACGGGGGCCACCGGCAACGTGGGCACCAGTGTGGTGCGGCTCCTCTCGGAGGATCCGGCGGTCGGGTCGGTGCTGGGCCTGGCCCGACGGGTGCCCGACTGGTCACCGGCGAAGACGGAGTGGGCCGCCGTCGACCTCGCCACCGAGCAGGCCGACCTGACCAAGTGGTTCTCGGGCGCCGCCGCGGTGGTCCATCTGGCCTGGGCGTTCCAGCCGACCCACGACCCGGCCACGACCTGGCGCACCAACGTCCTCGGCTCCCTGCGGGTGTTCGAGGCGGTGGCGGCGGCCGGGGTGCCGGCGCTGGTGCACGCCTCGTCGGTCGGCGCGTACTCGCCGGGCCCGAAGGACCGCGCGGTGACCGAGTCCTGGCCCACGCACGGCTGGCCCGACGCGGCGTACTGCCGGGAGAAGGCGTACCTGGAGCGGTCCCTGGACATCTTCGAACGCGACCACCCCGGCGTCCGGGTGGTCCGGATGCGGCCCGCGTTCCTGTTCAAGCGGCAGGCGGCGAGCGAACAGCGCCGGATCTTCGGCGGCAAGTACCTGCCGGGTCCGCTGGCCCGCCCGGACCTGCTGCCGTTCCTGCCGGACATCCCCGGCCTGCGGATGCAGGCGCTGCACACCGACGACGCCGCGAACGCCTACCGGCTCGCGGTGCGCTCCCCCGACGCCCGGGGGCCGTTCAACCTGGCGGCCGACCCGCCGGTCGACGCGGAACTGCTCGGCGAGCTGGTCGGCACCCCGCGCCGGGTACGGCTGCCCCGGTCCGCGGCGCGGTCCGCGATCGCCGCCGCCTGGGGGCTGCGGCTGCTGCCGGCCTCGCCGCACCTGTTCGACGCGGTACTGCGGCTGCCGCTGCTCGACTGCACCCGGGCCCGCGCGGAACTGGGCTGGCGTCCGGAGCGCACCGCCCCCGAGGTGCTGGCGGAGTTCCTGCGCGGCTTCCGGGAGGGCGCCGGCGGTCCGACGCGGCCGCTGCGGGGACGCAGGGTCGGCTGACCTGGGTCCCCTTCCCCGGCCTCACCGTGGAAGGGGACCCAGGTGCCGGCCTTGCCCGGCGGGCGCGCCCGCCGGGCAGGGCCGGACGATCAGCCGGACGACTCGTCCGGTACCGGGTGTTCGGGGTGGACCGCTCCCGAGTGCGGTGCGCCCTGCCGGCCGGTGCCCGCCTCGTCGGTGTCCGGTACGTCGGCACCGGTCGCCCCGTCCTCCGCGTCACCGGCGTCGTCCGCCGCGTCCTCGCGGGCGGCGAGGCCGGGGGCGACCTCCCAGGGGTCCTCCCCCGCGTCGGCCTGCTGGTCCGGCATGTCGCGCGGCACCGGGGAACCGTTCTCGCCGGGTCCCTCGGCACGGTGGTCGGTCACGGCGCTCTCCCTCCGGTCGGTCCGCGTTCCGCACGCGGGTGTCCTTGCTGGTACGAGCGGTGCCGGGTACCTCCGGGCCGGCCGGCGAAACCTCAGCGCGGCGCCCGCTCGCTCAGCGCCGTGCGCCAGGCCGGCCGGGGGTACTCCGGCGCCGGTTCGGGGCGGCGGCCGCCGCGGGCGAAGAAGCCGGCCAGCGGCAGGATCGCGGCCCCGACGGTCACCGCGTCCGGCCCGAGCCGGCCCAGGTCGATGGTGACCTTCTCGGCCGGGTGGCGCAGCGCGTAGGAGCGCGCGTGGCGGCGTACGGCGGGCAGGAAGCGGGTGCCGAGCTGGAGGCCGGCCCAGCCGCCGACGATGATCCGCTCCGGCTGGAAGAGGTTGATCAGGTCGGACAGGCCGGCGCCCAGGTACTCGGCGGTCTCCTCCAGGACGGCGAGCGCGACCGGGTCCGCCGCGTCCTCCCCCGCGGGACGGGCGGCGGCGAGCATCGCGGTGAGCGCCGTCTCCTCGGAGTCGGCGGCACCGGCCGGCGGGATTCGGCCGCCCGCCTCGCGCCAGCGGGCGAGCAGCGACTCGGCGCCCGCGTACGCCTCCAGGCAGCCGAGCGCGCCGCACCGGCAGCGGCGCCCCCTGACCCGTACCGTCAGGTGCCCCCACTCCACCGCCCGGCCCTGCTCCACGTCGGGGGTGACCAGGCTGGCGCCGACGCCGGAGCCGAAGAGCACCACGACCGCGTTGCGGGCGCCGCGGCCGGCGCCGAACCACATCTCGGCCTGGCCGAGGGTCTTGGCCCCGTTGTCGATGAGATAGGGGACGGTGTCGGGCAGCGGGGAGCCGGCCCGCAGCAGCGCCTCCAGCGGGACCGCGTCCCAGCCGATGGTCTGGCCGTGCACCACGGCGCCCCGGTCGGGGGTGTGCTCGACGATGCCGGGTACGCCGACCCCGGCGCCGAGCAGCCGCCCGGGTTCGAGGGCCGCGGCGCCGAGCACCTCGGCGATGCCGTCCCGGATGTGGCCGACGACCACCTCGACGTCGTAGCGCTGCGGGGCGAGCGGGCGTTCGGCGCGGGCGAGTTCGGTGAGGGTCAGGTCGAACAGTTCGACGCGGACCCGGGTCTCGCCGACGTCCACGCCGATCAGGTGGCCGCTGCCGGGCGCCACGCGCAGCAGGGTGCGGGGGCGGCCGCCGTCGGAGTCGACGCTGCCGGCCTCCTCGACCAGACCGTCGCCGACCAGGTCCGCGACGACGTTGCTGACCGAACCGGAGCTGAGCCCGGTCGCGGGGCCCAGCTCGAAGCGGCTGAGGGGTCCGTCGAAGTAGAGCCGTTGCAGGACGGCCGTCCGGTTGGCCCTTCTGAGGTCGCGTACCGTGCGCCCGTTCCGCCCCGTCATGTGGCTCCCTCCGACCCCGTGCCCGACCTGCAAGATACCTTAATTCATACCCTGAACTAAGTCGCCGGGAAATTACCGGCGGCCCGCGTGGCGCGTGGGAGCGGAGTGAGTCGCGCGCCTGCGGTTACCTTCCGATCATGCTGGATGTACGTGAGAGGTCGGAGGCCCTGGTCCGGTCGTTGAAGACGGCGCACCGTGACCCCGTGGTGGTGCAGGCGTTCCGTTCGGCGGCCGCGGCGTCGATCGCCTATGTGATCGCGGTGCGGCTCAGTCCCGAGCCGGCGCCGCTCACCGCTCCCCTCACCGCGCTGCTGGTTGTGCAGGTCACCCTGTACGCCACGCTGAAGATGAGCATCCGACGGGTCAACGCCGTGGTGGCGGGGGTCCTCGTCGCCATCGTCTTCAGTTCGGTGGTGGGGCTGAGCTGGTGGAGTCTGGCGCTGATCATCGTGGCGGCGCTGGGCGTGGGACATCTGGTGCGGGCGCACGAGTTCACCGCCGAGGTGGCGATCAGCGCCATGCTGGTGCTCGGGGTGACCGCGCACGGGGCGCTGGCCTGGGCCCGGGTGGTGGAGACGCTGATCGGGGCGATCGTCGGACTGGCGTTCAACCTGGTGCTCGCTCCCCCGGTGTGGGTGGAGCAGGCCGGCGCGTCGATCGAGGACCTGGCGCGGCGGCTGCGGCAGCTGATGCTGCGGGTGGGCGAGGAGGCCGCCGACAACACCCCGTTCCTGGAGGCGGCGGCGCGGCTGCACGAGGCTCGCGACCTCGACCACGACATCTCCGAGGTGGACGAGGACCTGCGGCAGGCGGAGGACAGCCTGCGGTTCAACCCGCGGGTGCGCGAGGGTCTGCTGCACCGGGTGGTGCTGCGCACCGGACTGGACACGCTGGAGATCTGCACGGTCGTGCTGCGGGTGCTGGCCCGTACGCTCACCGACCTCGCCAAGGAGCGCGAACCCGAGCCGCTGTTCCCGGCGGAGACCGGTGCGACCGTGCAGCAGTTGCTGTCCGAGATCGGCGACGCGGTGGTCAGTTTCGCGGTGCTGGTGACCACGAGCGCCAGCGAGAACGCCGAGTCCGCGGAGGAGCGGCTGACCGCCGAACTGCGGCAGGCGGCGGTGACCCGGGACCGGCTCGCCCAGCTGCTGCTGGCTCAGGTGCAGCGCGACGCCCGGCAGTGGCAGCTGCACGGCGCGGTGCTGACCGAGGTCAACCGCATCATCGACGAGATGGACACCGAGCACCGGTCGCGCCGGCTGCTGGAGGAGCTGGACCGGCACACCCGGGAGCAGCGCGAACGGCTGCCCCGGCTGACCGGGCTGCGGGACCGGCTGCGCCGCGGGCGGCCACTGCGCCGGGGGCGGGGTGCCGGCCGGCGTTCCGCCTGAGGCGCGGCCGCGCTACGGCGCTCCGGTCACCGGCGGGCCGCCCGGCCGGCTGGTCCGTCGCCGTGCCGCCCGTCCCCCTGTCGCCCGTTCCCGTGTCACCCGTCGCCCTCCGTGCGCTGCCGCTGGAGCGCGCGCGGGCAGGACGCGGCGCTCGCCTGGGTGAGCAGCACGTGCATCCGCTCGGTGAGCTGCGAGACGTCGTCGGCTGGGGCGTGGAACGGCAGGCGTACGTCGCCGTGGGCGGCGGCGCGTTCGATGCGCAGGGTCAGTCCGTGCCGGTCGACGGCGAGCGGCCGGACCCGGACGACGCCGTGCAGGCTGTCCGGGTCGACGAGCCGGGTGAGCCGCTCCACCGCGTCGCTGTGGCAGTCGGCGAGATGGGTCAGCAGCCGGGCCTCGGCCGTGGCCAGCGGGTCCGGTTTCGCGGCGGTGAACTCGTCCCGGTCCACCACCGCGGAGCCGGCCGGCTCGCGCAGCACCACACGGGTGGGGTGGAAGGCCAACTGGCCCTCCTCCACGGCCATCCAGCCGGCCATCCACAGCCGGGCCCGGATCCTGCCGCGGACCGGGACCGGCGCCACGTCGGCGAACTCCAGGACGGCCGACGGCTCCCCCCGGGGCGCGCAGATCGCCGCGCCGAGCAGGGCGCTGTCCTCGGGCACCTGGAGCAGCACCCGGCCGTCGTCCGCGACGGTGTGCGCGCCGACGAACTCCTCGCGTCCGCCCTCCGCGGTCACCGCGCAGGACCACGCGGCGGCCAGCATCGACCGGGCACGCTCGGCAGCCGCGGGTGCGGCGGTCCAGGTCTGGCTGTCTGCCATCCCAACCTCCTTAGGTAAGCCTCACCTAACCTACCGAAGATCGGGGTGTGCGCCAACCACGACGCGTGATCTTTACGAGACCTTCAGGGTGAGAGGTGAGACCTCGGCGCCGGCTCAGGGCGCGAGCGCGCCGAACAGCGCGCGGGCGCAGAGGTCGCGCACCGCTTCCCGGGACGGCTCGCCCTCGCGCAGCCACTCCAGGCAGATCGCGGTGGTGAACGCCAGCCAGCCGCGCACCGCCAGCCGTACGTCGGGCCGCGCCGCGAACGCCGCGCCGAAGCCGGGGTCGGCGGCCAGCGCGGCCAGGATCTGCCGCCGCTGGGCGTCCAGCGCCTGCCCGTAGACACGGCGCACGGCCGGGTCGCCCGCGGCGTCGGCGCGGTGGAAGGCCCGGTAGCCGTGGGCGTGTTCCTCGACATGGCGCAGATAGGCGTCGAGACCGGCGGCGAGCTGTTCGCGCACCGGGACGCCGGGCACGGCCGCCGTCATCCGCAGCATCCGCGCGCTCTCCCGCTCGACGACCGCCGCGAAGAAGTCCCGTTTGCCCGGGAAGTAGTGGTAGAGCAGCCCCCGGGAGACGCCCGCGATCTCGGCGACCCGCTCGATCCACACGTCGTCGTAGGGGCTCTCGGAGAACAACCGGGCGCCCACCGACAGCAGTTGCTCCCGGCGCTCCTCGGTGCTGAGCCGGCGGCGGATACGCGTGCCCTGGTCGGCGGCCATGCCCGCACTTTACTTGACGCCGGTTCAACAACGGGTCGAGACTGAGGCGGCGCCTTATTGAACCGGAGTACAACACGCTCACTCACCACGGAGATCGCGTCATGGCGGAGACGACGGACGGCCTGCCGAAGGGGTTCCGCAGTGCCGAGCTGGGCTGGCCCGAGCTGCGGCGAATACCCCGCCCGCCGCACCGGGTCCCGCTGCTCGGGGATGTGCTCGGGGCGAGCCGGCGCACGCCGCTCCAGGACACGATGCGCCAGGCGGAACCGCTGGGGCCGATCTTCCGGCGGCGGGCCTTCGGCAAGGAGTTCGTGTTCGTGTGGGGCGCGGCGCTCGCGGCGGACCTGGCGGACGACGCGCGGTTCGCCAAGCACGTCGGCCTGGGGGTGGCCAATCTGCGTCCGGTCGCCGGGGACGGGCTGTTCACGGCGTACAACCACGAACCCAACTGGCAGCTCGCGCACGACGTCCTCGCCCCGGGGTTCAGCCGGGAGGCGATGGCGGGCTACCACCCGATGATGCTGGCCGTGGCGGACCGGCTGATCGCCCACTGGGACCGGGCGGGGGCGGCGGGCCGGACGGTCGACGTGCCCGGGGACATGACCAAGCTGACGCTGGAGACGATCGCGCGCACCGGGTTCGGGCACGACTTCGGGTCCTTCGAGCGGTCCCGGCCGCATCCCTTCGTCACCGCGATGGTCGGCGCGCTCACCTTCGCGCAGCGCCGCAACACGGTGCCCGCCCCGCTCACTCCATGGCTGCTGCGCCGCGCCAGTCGCCGCAACGCGGCCGACATCGCCCACCTCAACCGCACCGTCGACGACCTGGTGCGCGCCCGCCGGTCCGGGCCGGGCGAGGGGGACCTGCTCGACCGGATGCTGGAGACCGCCCACCCCGGCACCGGGGAGCGGCTGTCGGCACAGAACGTGCGTCGTCAGGTCATCACCTTCCTGGTGGCCGGCCACGAGACGACCTCGGGCGCGCTCTCCTTCGCCCTGCACTACCTCGCCCGGAACCCCGAGGTGGCCGACCGGGCCCGCGCCGAGGTGGACCGGGTGTGGGGCGACGCGGCGGCGCCGGGCTATGAGCAGGTGGCGAAACTGCGGTACGTCCGCCGGGTGCTGGACGAGTCGCTGCGGCTGTGGCCGACGGCGCCCGCGTTCGCCCGGGAGGCCCGCGCGGACACGGTGCTCGGCGGGGTCCATCCGATGCGGCGCGGCGCGTGGGCCCTGGTGCTCACGCCGATGCTGCACCGCGACCCCGAGGTGTGGGGGCCGGACGCCGGGCGGTTCGACCCGGACCGCTTCGAGGCGGCGGCCGTGCGCTCCCGGGCGCCGCACACCTTCAAACCGTTCGGGACCGGCGCGCGGGCCTGCATCGGGCGGCAGTTCGCGCTGCACGAGGCGACGCTGGTGCTCGGGCTGCTGCTGCGCCGCTACGACCTGCGGCCGGACCCGCAGTACCGGCTGCGGGTGACGGAACGGCTGACCCTGATGCCGGAGGGGTTGCGGCTGCGGCCCGAGCGCCGGACCGCGACGGCCGCCGCGTCCCAGGTACCGCCGGTGCCCGCGCCGGCCCGGGAACCGGAAGGGCCGGCAGGGCCGGCGGCTCGCTGCCCCGTGCGGCATCGGGTGGGTGACTGACAACGACGGGCGGGCGGCTGCCGAGGCGCCCGCGCCCGCCGGCCGGCCGCGTCAGGCGCCCGGCGCCCAGTGTGCCGGGCGCGTGACCGAGTCCGGCAGCCGGGTGCCGGTGCTCCCCCGGGCCGCGTTCGTCTGCGGCTGGGTCAGGAAGAACGCGCCGGTGAGGTCCGCGTCGGTCAGGTCGGTGTCTCTGAGGTCCGCGCCGATCAGGTCCGCACCGCGCAGGTCGGCGCCGGTCAGGTCGGCGGCGATGAGGCAGGCGCCGCGCAGGTCGGCACCCCGCAGGTCGACGCCGCGCAGCCGGGCGCCCAGCAGGTCGGCGCGCCGGCGGTGCTGCTTGCGGCCCGGGGAGGTCCGGGCCCGGGTCAGCCGGCTGGCCCGGTCGAGCAGCGGGTCGACCGCACGGCGGTGCGCCGCCACGTCGAGCGCCGCCAGCTCCGCCGGGGTACCGGCCGCCAGTTCCGCCGTCCGGTCCCGCATCCGCCGCAGGTCGCCGTGGACCGGGCGGGCGGCCGGCAGGGTCAGCGCCTCGGTCAGGTACCAGAGCAGTTCGTGCAGTTGCCGCACGAGCGGGAACACCTCGGTCATCGCGGCGGTGCGCCGGTCCGCCGCGCCGAAGACGGCCTGGGAGACCCGCTGCCCGGCGCCGAAGCAGTCGTAGACCGTGCAGCCGGTGAAGCCGCGCTGCCGCAGCCGGTCGTGGATGGTGCAGCGGTGGTCGGCGGCGAGGTTCTGGCAGGGCCGGCCGGCCTCCTTGTCGAAGGCGAAGTCGGCCGAGGCGGCGAACGGCAGGGCGACGCAGCACAGGCCGAAGCACCGGGCGCAGTCGCCTCGCAGGTCCCCTAGGGACGGCCGCTCGGCCGTGTCGTTCCGCATGACGGCCAGCATACGGAACATCCGTTCGACGTCGGTCGGATTATGCGGCGGGCAGCTCCAGGCGGTCGAGGCGGTCGGTGTCGGCCAGGATGTACAGCTCGGTGATCCGGTCGTCGACGACGGTGACGGTCAGCACCGACACCGGCTGTCCGGACCGCCGGGCCAGTACCCCGACCGCGCCGTTGACCAGCAGGAACCGTGTCTGCAAGGCGTCCTGGCGGTAGAGCCTGGCCTGTTCGGCCACCGTCCGGGCGCCGCGCACCAGCCGGGAGAGGGAGGCGCCGGCGTCCGCCCGCAGGACGACGTCCGGGTGCAGTACGGCGACCAGTGCCTCGAAGTCCCCGGCCCGGCTGGCGGCCATGAACGCCTCCAGCGCCTTGCGCTGCCGGCCGAGGTCGGGGTCGGCGCCGGGGGCCGCGGCCCGGGCCCGGCGACGGGCGCGGCTGGCCAGTTGCCGGGTGGCGGCCGGGGTGCGCTCGACGACCGCGGCGATGTCGTCGAACGGCACGGCGAACATGTCGTGCAGCACGAACGCCAGCCGCTCGGCGGGCTCCAGGGTCTCCAGGACCACCAGCAGGGCCATGCCCACCGAGTCGGCGTGCAGCGCCTGCTGCTCCGGGTCGCCGGCCGGCAGCGGCCCGAACACCGGGTCCGGCACGAACGTACCGCCGTCCTCGGTCATCGGCTCCTCGCGGCGGGCGGCCCGGGAGCGCAGCATGTCGAGGCAGATACGGCCGGTGACGGTGGTCAGCCAGCCGCCCAGGTTGTCGATGCCGTCGGCGCCGGTGCGGGCCAGCCGCAGCCAGGCCTCCTGCACGGCGTCCTCCGCCTCGGCCAGTGAGCCGAGCATGCGGTAGGCCACCGCGCCGAGCCGGCCGCGGTGCTCCTCGAACCGGTCGGCGAGGTGCGCCGGGGTGTCCGCGCCGGTCATCGGGCGAACACCTGGAACGCGACCGCCGGCCGGCCGCCGAACCGCTGCCCGACCTCCCGCGCGTACGGCAGCAGGAAACCGCGCACGTACTCCTCCGGGTCCTGGTCGGTCAGCGCCTCGATGTACGTGCGGTGTTCGAGCAGGGAGCGGACCGCGCGCTCCAGGCCGTCCGTGGCGTCCACCGCGTGGGTCGGGGTGTCGGAACCGGCGACGGCGATCCAGCGGACCCCTTGCCACGGTGGCAGACCCGCGTCGGTCAGCTCGGGGAAGATCCAGCGGTTGCCGGCGTCGGCCACCGCGTCCAGCGTGGCCCGGCCGACGGCCACGTGGTCCGGGGTGTTCCAGTACGTCCCGCCGAGGATCTCCTCGTGGTGGTTGAGGGTGATGACCAGTTCGGGCCGGTGCCGGCGGATCGCGGCGGCGATGTCCCGGCGCAGCGCGGGGCCGTACTCGACGACGCCGTCGCGGTGGTCGAGGAACTCCACCTCCGTCACCCCGACCACGGCGGCGCCGGCCCGCTGCTCACGCTCGCGCAGCGGGGCGCACTCGGCGGGCGGCAGGGTGTCGATGCCCGCCTCGCCGCGGGTGGCGAGGACGTAGGCGACCTCGCGGCCCGCGTCGGTCCAGGCGGCGATCGCCGCCGAGCAGCCGTACTCCAGGTCGTCCGGGTGGGCCACGACCGCGAGGGCGCGCCGCCAGTCGCCGGGCATGGGCTCCAGTGGCGCGGCAGGCGAGTCGCGCGCGTCAGTCGTCGTCGGCTCGGTCATGCTTCGCAGACTAGCCGGGCCCACTGACAGCGCGCCCCGGATCACACGCCCGGATCACAGCATGCCCGGATCACACCTCGTCGCGGGCGAGGGCGAGCAGCCGGTCCAGGACGCGGGGGCCGCCGGCCCGGACGCCGTCGTGCTCGAACTCGTCGGTGACCCAGGTGCGCAGCCCGCGGACGGCGCGCGCGGTGGCCAGGGCGTGGCCGGTGTCGACGTACATGTCGTCGTGGTAGACGGCGGCGGCGACCGGCACCTCGTTGGCGGCCAGCCGGGCCGGGTCGTACAGGGGGGTCCAGTCGGTGCGGGCGGCGAGCAGGCCGGCGGTCTCGCGCAGCGGGCGCAGGGCCGGGTCGCAGTCGAACATCCAGGGGTGGATGGTTTCGCCGGTGAACATCAGCGGTTCGTCGCCCGCGAGGGCCTTGGCCGCGTCGAAGCGCGGGAACTCGGCGCGGACCCGCTCGGCGGACCAGTTCGTGGGGCGGGCGTCCTGGGCGTAGATCACCTCGTGGATCACGGCGTACAGCGGGTTGGCCGCGAACGACAGCAGGCCCTGGACCTGTTCCTGGAAGGCGTCGGAGAGTTCGGGGCCGCCGGGAGCCGGGACGAAGGCGTCCTCCAGCAGGAAGTGCAGGCGGTGGCTGCCCTCGCCGCCGCCGAGCATGATGCCCAGCGACTGGAACGCCTCGACGGTGAACCGGTAGCCGCCGGGCAGCACCACGTCGTGGGTGAGGAGGTGGTCGGCGATGCGGCGGGCGCGTTCGACGTCCTGGGGGTAGCGGGCGTAGTGGGCGGCCACCTTGCGTTCGACGCGCGGGTAGGCGGCCCGGTAGACGTCGTCGGCGTGGGCGTCGAGGGACGGCAGTCCGCCGGTGATCAGGGCGGTGGCGAGGCCCTCGGGGGCCAGCGACAGGTAGGCGACGGTGCAGAAGCCGCCGAAGCTCTGGCCGAGGACGGTCCAGGGGGCACCGCCGGTGACCTGCGGGCGGATCGCCTCGCAGTCCCGGACGATGGAGTCGGAGCGGAAGCGGGTGAGGTAGTCCGCTTGTTCGGCGGGGCCGCCGCGCAGCGGGAGGGTCTGCCGGTTGGCAGGGGTGGAGGCGCCGGTGCCGCGCTGGTCCAGGAGGAGGACGCGGTACTCCTTCAGGGCGCGGCCGAGCCAGGCGGGCCGGCCGATGAAACGATTCGCCCCGAAGCCGGGGCCGCCCTGGAGGTAGAGCAGCCACGGCAGGTCCCGGTCCGCCTTGTCGCTCGCGACGACCTCACGGGCGTACAGCTCGATCGTCTCCCCGCCGGGGTCGGCGTGGTCGAGGGGGACGGTGAAGCGGCGGTCGGTGAGGACGACGCCGGGCTGGCGGTAGCTGACGCTCAACGAGGACTCCCGGTCTGCTGGGGCAACGGATTTTCGGTCGGTTCCCAGTTGAGCACAGGGTCCTGCGGCCGCCGCCCCCGGCACCGGGAGATCCTCGCCCGGCGGCCGGTCCGCGCGCGGTCAGCGGGCGGCGAGGCTGGAGCGGCGCACCACCAGTTCCGGCTGGAGTACGACCTTGCGGTGCTGGTGCGGCGCGCCGGTCGCCGCCGCCTCGGTCTCCTCCAGGAGCAGGTCGGCGGCGAGGGCGCCCATGGTCTGGGCGGGCTGCCGCACCGAGGTGAGGGGGACGGCCGCGGCGGCGGCGAACTCGATGTCGTCGTAGCCGACGATGGCGAGGTCGTCGGGGACCTGGACGCCCGCCGCGTACATGGCCTGCAGGACACCGAGGGCGAGCAGGTCGTTGGCGCAGAACACGGCGGTGGGCCGGTCGGCGAGACCGAGCAGGCGGGCGCCGGCGTCCCGCCCGGCGGCGACGTCGAGCCGTTCGGTGGGCAGTTCACGCAGCGCGTCCGGGCCGAGACCGGCCTCGGTGAGGGCGCGCAGCGCGCCGGTGCGGCGGTCGCGGACCTGGTTGAGGCCGGGCGGGCCGCTGACGTAGGCGATGGAGCGGTGTCCGGCGTCGGCGAGATGGCGCACGGCCAGCGCGCCGCCCGCGATGTCGTCGACGGAGACGGAGCACTCGGTGGTGCCCTCGGCGACCCGGTCGACCAGGACGAAGGGGATGTTGTGCCGCCGGAAGGTGTCGATGTTGCGGCCGGTGGCCTCGGCCGGGGTGAGCAGCACGCCGCGCACCCGCTGTTCGGCGAAGAGGGACAGGTACTCGGCCTCCTCGCCGGGGTTCTGGGCGCTGTTGCAGACCATCACGCCGAGCCCGGCGTCGCGGGCGGCGCGCTCGGCGCCGCGGGCGACGTCGACGAAGAAGGGGTTGCCCATGTCCAGGACGAGCAGGCCCATGATGCGGCTGCGGCCGGCGCGCAGTTGGCGCGCGGACTCGCTGCGGACGTAGCCGAGCCGGTCGATCGCCGAGAGCACGCGCGCCCGGGTCTCGGTGGCGACGGTGTCCGGGCGGTTGATGACGTTCGAGACCGTGCCCACGGAGACTCCGGCGGCACGGGCGACGTCCTTGATACCCACCGACTGGGCCATCGGGGAGGGACCTCCAGGGTCGAACTAGGGAAACGCGCGAGGGACGCGGGGTGGCGGCCGGAAGACCTTCACACTACCGTCGCCGCCCCGGGCGGGCGGGACGTCACACGGGCAGCCGGAAGTCGGCGACGCGCAGCGGCGAGGGCGCGGTGCCGGTGGACCGCTCCTGGTAGAGGACGGAGAGCACGCCGTCCTGGGTCAGCCGGGTCTCGTCGACGAGGACCTCGCCGAAGGCGTTCAGGTCCGCGCCGTCGAACAGCAGCCGCCAGTCGGTGTGTCCGGACGCCTGCGAGGCGGCGGCGATCCGGCCGTACGGGAGGACCGCGTAGGCGTTGTCGTACCGGTCGAGGAGCAGCCGGGTGCGCTGGCTGGAGTTCAGCGGGACCGGTATCTCGGTCTTCCGCCAGGTACCGGCGGCGGTCCGGCGCAGGTGGAAGGCGCGGCCGTGGGCGACGCGGTCGGCGACGTAGTCGGTGGTGCACTGGCCGAAGCGGCCGGGCACGTAGGAGATGACCGCGTGCGGCCGGCCGGCCGAGTCGGTGGCCTGGCTCTCCTGGTTCATCAGCGAGTGGTCGGGGTTGAGCGGGTCCACGACCAGGCCGGGACCGGTGACGGAGACCAGGTCGCCGCCGCCGGTGGTGCCGACGACGCTCCCGGCGTCGTTGCGCCAGGTGCGGCCCCGGTCGTCGGAGTACACGTAGCCGGTGTCGTGGTTGGTGAGGCCGCCCGGGGAGCACATCACGGCGGCGTTCTGCTCGCGCCAGGTGAAGAAGGCGTGCAGCCGGCCGCGCCGGTCGTAGTCGATGCCGTGCAGGTACATGTTGCGGGCGGTGGAGCTGCCGTGCTCGCTGGTGTAGCCGCCGGTCGAGGCGCTCCACTCCCCCAGCGCGGTCCACTTGCCGCCGTCGTAATCGGCCAGCGCGTTGCGGCCGTTGCCGGAGACGCCGGCCCGGTAGCTGAGCTGGAGGCGGCCCTCGGGGGTGGCGACGAACTGCGGGTAGGTGAACTGGGTGGTGAGGGCGAGGCCGTCGAGGGTGGCCGCCGGGGTGCCGAAGCGGCTCGCGGTCCAGCTGGTGGTGGCCGGGGCGTCCAGGAGTCCGGCGGCGGACTTGACGTAGGTGAAGCCGTCGCTGTGCGAGTCCAGGTTGAGGTGGAGGCGGCCGTCGGTGCGGGAGACGCCCATGCTGACGACGTTGTGGGAGTCGTCGTAGCGCAGGGTGTGGCCGATGCGGACGGTGCGCCAGGGTCCGCCGGGCAGGGCGCGGCGGGCGACGACCGCGTTCCGGTCGGCGGTGTACCAGGCCGCGTACTGGTGGCCCTGGTAGGTGAGCAGGGCGTTCTTCTGGAAGGAGTTGTTGTTGACCAGGCCGTCGTAGGAGACGAAGTAGAGGGCCTGGGGGTCGAGTGTGGTGGTGCCGGTGCGGGTGACGGAGGGACCGGGGGTGGCTGCCTGGGCGGTTCCGGTGCTGGTCAGGACGGGGGCCGCGAGGGCGCCGGCCAGCAGGGTGCGTCGTCTCATGCGGGGCTCCGGGGGTGGGGGGGGTGGGTCAGGCGAGGTGGAACACTTCGGTGAGCGGCCGCATCGCCTCGTCCGGGCGGGCGCCGTCGAGGGACTCGAAGAAGGGGGCCATCTCCGCCTGCCAGCGGGCGTTGACCCCGGTGGCCTCCATACCGGCCTGGGCGGCCGCGAAGTCCTCGGTCTCCAGGTAGCCGACCAGCAGGCCGTCGTCTCTCAGGAAGAGGGAGTAGTTGTGCCAGCCGGTGGCCGTGAGAGCGTCCTGCATCTCCGGCCACACGGCGGCGTGGCGTTCGCGGTACTCGGCGAGCTTGTCCTTGCGGACCTTGAGCAGGAAACAGACACGCTGCATGAAGTACCGCTCCTCCCAACAGAACTGACGAGCTATCAGAAGTTGTACTGGTCGATGTTCTCGGCGTTGAACACGGTCGGCTTGCCGAGGCTGATCACGCCGTCCGCGCCGATGGTGTACTCGCCCATGTCACCGGCCTTGAAGGTCTCGCCCTCCTTGCCGGTGATCTGGCCCGAGGACAGGGCGACGGCGGTGCGGGCGGCCAGTTCGCCGAGCTTGGCCGGGTCCCACAGCTCGAACTCGTCGACGGTGCCGTTCTTGACGTACTTGCGCATGTCGTTGGGGGTGCCGAGGCCGGTCAGCTTGACCTTGCCCTTGTACTTGGAGCCGGACAGGTACTGGGCGGCGGCCTTGATGCCGACGGTGGTCGGGGAGATGATCCCCTTCAGGTTCGGGTGCTCCTGGAGCAGGCCCTGGGTCTGCTGGAACGACTTCTGGGCGTCGTCGTCCCCGTAGGCCACCTTGACCAGCTTGATGTCCTTGTACTTCGGGTCCTTCAGCTCGTCCTTCATGATCTCGATCCAGGCGTTCTGGTTCGTCGCGGTCTGCGCGGCGGACAGGATCGCGATCTCGCCCTTGTTGCCGATCTGGTCGGCGAGCAGCTGCACCTGGGTGCGGCCGAGGTCGTCGGCGGAGGCCTGGGAGATGAAGGCGTTGCGGCACTCGGGGTTGGCGTCCGAGTCGTAGGTGACGACCTTGATGTCGTTCTGCATGGCCTGCTTGAGCGCCGTGCACAGGGCGCCCGGGTCCTGCGCGGAGACGGCCATCGCGTCGACCTGCTGCTGGGTGAGCGTGTTGACGTAGGAGACCTGGCCGGCGGTGTCGGTGCCGCTGGAGGTGCCGACCTCCTTGTAGCTGGAGCCGAGCTCCTTCAGAGCTTTCTCGCCGCCCTTGTCGGCGACGGTGAAGTAGGGGTTGTTGACCTGCTTGGGCAGGAAGCCGACGGTCAGGCCCTTCTTGGTGGCGGCGTTCGGGTCGGCCTTGCCGGCCGCGGCGGCCGAGCCGCCCTCGTCCGCGACGTCCTTCTTGGTGGTGCCGCCGCAGGCGGTGACCGCGAGGGCGAGGGAGGTGACGGCGGCCAGGGCCGCACAGGTACGGCGGATCGACGACTTGCGCATGGCGGGGTCCTTAGTTCTGGAGAGGGGTGTTCACGAGGTGGGGGCCGGCGTCTTCGACAGGGGTGGCGGCGAGGCCGCCCGGCGCCCCGCCCGCGCGACGGCGATCTGGCGTGCGACCCGGGGGCCGAGCACGGAGAGGACGAGCAGGACGCCGGTGACGACGATCTGCGACTGGGCGGAGACGTCCTTGAGGCTCATCACGTTCTGGAGCGCGCCGAGCAGGAACACACCGGCGATCGCGCCGCCGAGGGTGCCCTTGCCGCCGTCGAAGTCGATGCCGCCGAGCAGGACGGCGGCGACGACGGAGAGTTCCAGGCCGGTGGCGTTGTCGTAGCGGGCGCTGGCGTAGTGCAGGGCCCAGAAGATGCCGGTGAGGGAGGACAGCAGGCCGGTGAGGACGAACAGCAGCAGCTTCTGCCGCTTGACCCGGATGCCGGCGAACCGGGCCGCCTCCTCGCTGGCGCCGATGGCGAACAGCGCCCGGCCGAACGGGGTGGCGTGCAGCGCGACCACGGCGACCGCCAGCAGCACCAGGAAGGGCAGCAGGGCGTACGGGATGAAGGTGTCGCCGATCCGGCCGGCCGCGAAGTCCAGGTACTGGGAGGGGAAGTCGGTGACCGCGTCGGAGCCGAGCACGATCTGCGCGATGCCCCGGTAGGCGGCCATGGTGCCGATGGTGACGGCCAGCGACGGCAGCCCGAGCCGGGTCACCAGCAGGCCGTTGACCAGGCCGCACAGCACGCCGAGGACCAGGCAGACCGGGATGATCGTCTCGATGGTCATGCCCTGGTTCCACAGCGCGCCCATCACCGCGCCGGACAGGCCGGCCGTGGAGGCGACGGAGAGGTCGATCTCGCCGGCCACCACGAGCAGCGTCATCGGCAGCGCGATCAGGGCGATCGGCAGGGTGTTGCCGATCAGGAACGACAGGTTCAGCGAGTTGCCGAAGCCGTCGACGAAGCCGAAGGACAGCAGGACGACCACGACGAGCAGGGCGCCGACGACGGTGTCCCAGCGGACGGCGCGCGTGAGGGACGAGTCAGCCATGGCGGGCGTTCCTCTTCTTCAGGGCGGTCGCCACCCGCAGGGCGACGATCCGGTCGACCGCGATGGCGAGGATGAGCAGGATGCCGTTGATCGCCATCACCCAGACCGAGCTGACCCCGAGGGCGGGCAGCACGCTGTTGATGCTGGTCAGCAGCAGGGCGCCGAGGGCGGCGCCGTAGACGCTGCCGGAGCCGCCGGTGAAGACGACGCCGCCGACCACGACCGCGCTGACCACGGTGAGTTCGTAGCCGTTGCCGGTGCCGGAGTCGACGTTGCCGAACCGGGCCAGGTAGAGGGCTCCGGCCAGGCCCGCGAGGGCGCCGCAGAAGGTGTAGGCGGCCAGGATGCGCTTGCGCACCGGGATGCCGGCCAGCCGGGCGGCCTCGGGGTTGGAGCCGAGCGCGTACAGCTCGCGTCCGCTGCCGAACTGCTTGAGGTAGTACGCCGTTCCCACCACGACCACCAGGGCGATCAGGGCGAGGTAGGGCACCGCGGAGATGCCGCCGGCGCCGAAGTCGACGAAGCCGCCGGGCAGGTCGGCCGCGGTGATCTGGCGGGAGCCGACCCAGATGGAGTCGATGCCGCGGATGATGTACAGCGTGCCGAGCGTGACGACCAGCGCGGGTACCTGGCCGAGGCTGACCAGCAGACCGTTGAGCAGGCCGAAGCCGACGCCCATGAGGACGGCGAGGACCACGGCGACGACCGGGTTGCCGCCGCCCTGGAGGTAGGTGCCGGCCGCGAAGGCGCTGATGCCGAGGGTGGAGCCGACCGACAGGTCGACGTTGCGGGTGATGACGACCAGCGACTGGCCGGTGGCCACCAGCACCAGGATGGTCGCGTTGAGCAGCAGGTCCTTGATGCCCTGTTCGGACAGGAACTCGCTGTTGCCGGCCTGGGTGACGGCGATCATCACCAGGAAGACGACCAGGATGGCCAGCTCGCGCATCTTGAAGACGCGGTCGACCAGCCGGGTGGCGCCGGCCTTGGGCACCTCGGCGACGGGGGTCTTGTCGGGCGCGGTCACCGTCATGCGGCGGCCCTCCCGGTGGTACGCGGGGACACGGGGGCGGTGGCCCTTCCGGTGGAGGTCATGTGGGCTGCCGTCCCGACGGAATACGCGGGCCGGGGGGCGGTGGCACCAGCGATCGGAGCCCTGCGACGGGCACCGCCCGCGGTACGCCGGGAACCGGGGGCGGTGGCCCTTCCGGTGGAGGACATGGGAGCTGCCGTCCCCGCCGAACACGCGGGCCCGGGGACGATGGCACGAGCGACCGAGGCCCTACGGCGGGCACCGCCCGCGGTACGCCGGGAACCGGGGGCGGTGACCCCTCCGGTGGAGAACATGGGAGCTGCCGTCCCCGCCGAACACACGGACCCGGGGACGATGGCACCAGCGACCGAGGCCCTACCGCAGGCACTGCCCGCGGTACGCCGGGCACCGGGGACGGTACGGCCGGCCGGCCCGGGGGCGGCCGGGGCCGGGCGCGCGGTCCTGGGGATGGCGGTCATGCGGCGGCCCTCCCGGTGGCTGCGGCCATCACGGTCTCCTCGGTGGCTTCGGCGCGGGAGATCTCGGCGGTCAGCCGGCCCTCGTGCATCACGAGCACCCGGTCGGCCATGCCGAGCACCTCCGGCAGGTCGGAGGAGATCATCAGGACGGCGACGCCGTCGGCGGCCAGCCGGCTCAGCAGCCGGTGCACCTCGGCCTTGGTGCCGACGTCGATGCCGCGGGTGGGCTCGTCGACGATCAGCACCTTGGGGCCGGTGGCGAGCCACTTGGCGAGGACCACCTTCTGCTGGTTGCCGCCGGACAGGGTGTTGACGGTGTCCGCGATCCGGGCGTACTTCACCTGGAGCTTGACCGCCCAGTCCAGGGACCGGCTGCGCTCGGCGCCGCGGTCCACCAGGCCGGCCTTCACGGACGTACGGAGTCCGGTGAGGCCGATGTTCCGCTCGATGGACATGTCCATCACCAGGCCCTGGGCGCGCCGGTCCTCGGGGACCAGGGCGAGGCCCGCGGCCATGGCCGCGGACGGCGCGCCGTTCACCAGCGCCTTGCCGTCGACCTCGACCTCACCGGCGTCCCAGCGGTCCACGCCGAACACCGCGCGGGCCACCTCGGTGCGCCCGGCGCCGACCAGTCCGGCCAGGCCCACGATCTCGCCGCGCCGCACCTCGAAGGAGACGTCGGTGAAGACGCCCTCGCGGGTCAGCCGGCGCACGCTGAGGGCGACCTCGCCGGGCGTGACCTCCTGCTTGGGGTACAGCTCGTCCAGATCGCGGCCGACCATCCGGCGCACCAGGTCGTCCTCGGTCATGCCGTCGAGGAGTTCGCTGGAGATCCAGGCGCCGTCGCGCAGGGTGGTCACCCGGCGGCAGATCTGGAAGATCTCCTCGAGCCGGTGGGAGATGAACAGCACCGCCGCGCCTTCCTCGCGCAGGGTGCGCACCACCCCGAAGAGGCGGGCCACCTCGCTGCCGGTGAGGGCGGCGGTCGGCTCGTCCATGATCAGGACGCGGGCGTCGAAGGAGAGCGCCTTGGCGATCTCCACGATCTGCTGGTCGGCGATGGACAGACCGCGCGCCGGGCGGTCCGGGTCGAGGTCGACGCCGAGGCGGCGCATCAGGTCGGCCGTGACGGCGTGGGTGGCCTTGTGGTCGATCCGGCCGAGCGCGCGCCGCGGCTGGCGGCCCATGAAGATGTTCTCGGCGATCGACAGGTCGGGAAAGAGGGTCGGCTCCTGGTAGATGACGGCGATGCCGGCATCTCGGGCGTCGCCGGGGCCGTGGAAGACGACGGGTTCACCGTCGAGCAGCACCTGGCCGGCGTCGGGACGGTGCACTCCGGCGAGCGTCTTGATCAGGGTGGACTTGCCCGCGCCGTTCTCACCGGCGAGGGCGTGCACCTCCCCGGGGCACAGCTCCAGGGAGACGTCCCGCAGGGCACGGACCGCGCCGAAGGACTTGGACACGTCCTTCAGGGCGAGAACCGGGGCCGGACCCGTATCGGACGACGGGTGGGTCATGGGGGCTCCTCGACGACGCCGGCGGGACGGCCCTCACGGCGTCGTGAAAGGTTTCAACTGGGTTGCCGGGACGTTAGGCAGGTG
This sequence comes from Streptomyces sp. NPDC023723, assembly GCF_040639815.1. Lineage (NCBI taxonomy): Bacteria > Bacillati > Actinomycetota > Actinomycetes > Kitasatosporales > Streptomycetaceae > Streptomyces > Streptomyces sp. NPDC023723. The sequence continues at coordinate 9,147 of NZ_JBFAAP010000041.1, read as the reverse complement.
AGGCATGTCACGTCAATGGGTCCGGGTCGAAAAACTTTCGATAGCCGAAGGTCACGACAGGATCACGGGGGTCCGGCTTGGCCAGAGGGCTTGACACCCCTTCGGTGGCCTCATAGCTTCGCGTTCTGAATCGTTTCACACATGGTCGTACGCAGCACGGTGCGACCCGACGTCAGGAGCCGACGTGACCGAGCTCGCCGCGGTGAAGGCCGCGCTGAAGACCCAGGCAGTCGAGACGCCGTCGTGGGCGTACGGGAACTCGGGCACCAGGTTCAAGGTGTTCGCGCAGGCCGGTGTGCCGCGCTCCCCGTTCGAAAAAGTCGACGACGCCGCGAAGGTCCACGAGTTCACCGGTGCGGCGCCGATCGTCGCGCTGCACATCCCCTGGGACCGGGTCGACGACTTCGCCGCGCTGGCCGGGTACGCCGAGAAGCGGGGGGTGAGGGTCGGCACGATCAACTCCAACACCTTCCAGGACGACGCCTACAAGCTGGGCAGTGTCTGCCACCCGGACGCGGCGGTGCGCCGCAAGGCGGTGGACCATCTGCTGGAGTGCGTCGACATCATGGACGCCACGGGTTCCAGGGACCTGAAGCTGTGGTTCGCCGACGGGACCAACTACCCCGGTCAGGACGACATCCGCGGGCGGCAGGACCGGCTGGCCGAGGCGCTGGCCGAGGTGTACGGGCGGCTCGGCGACGACCAGCGGATGCTGCTGGAGTACAAGTTCTTCGAGCCGGCGTTCTACGCCACGGACGTGCCGGACTGGGGCACGGCGTACGCGCACTGCCTGAAGCTGGGCGACAAGGCGCAGGTCGTCGTCGACACCGGGCACCACGCGCCGGGCACCAACATCGAGTTCATCGTCGCCACGCTGCTGCGGGAGGGGAAGCTCGGCGGGTTCGACTTCAACTCGCGGTTCTACGCGGACGACGACCTGATGGTCGGTGCGGCCGATCCGTTCCAGCTGTTCCGGATCATGTACGAGGTGGTGCGGGGCGGCGGGCTCGGCTCGGACGTGGCGTTCATGCTGGACCAGTGCCACAACATCGAGGCGAAGATCCCGGCGATCATCCGGTCGGTGATGAACGTGCAGGAGGCCACGGCGAAGGCGCTGCTGGTGGACCAGGACGCGCTGGACGCCGCGCAGGCTTCGGGGGACGTGCTGGAGGCCAACGCGGTGGTGATGGACGCGTACAACACGGATGTGCGGCCGCTGCTGCGCGAGGTGCGCGAGGAGATGGGGCTGGACCCCGAGCCGCTGAAGGCGTACAAGGCGTCCGGGTGGGCGGAGCAGGTCGTCGCCGAGCGGGTTGGCGGGGAGCAGGCGGGGTGGGGCGCGTAAGCGATTGCCGGGTTCTGCTGTTTCGCGGGCTGCGGGCCGGTTGTGGCTGGTCGCGCAGTTCCCCGCGCCCCTTCGGATACATCTCCCTCGTTTGAAAAGGACTGGAAGACATGGCACCCCACCCCGAAGCCGACGCACTGATCGCTCGTTCCCATCGGCTCGGTTCCGATTCCCGCAACACCAACTACGCGGGGGGCAACGCCTCCGCGAAAGGCACCGAGACCGATCCCGTCACCGGGGGTGATGTGGAGCTGATGTGGGTCAAGGGGTCGGGCGGTGACCTCGGGACGCTGACCGAGGCCGGGCTCGCCGTGCTGCGGCTGGACCGGATGCGGGCGCTCAAGGAGGTCTACCCGGGCGTCGAGCGCGAGGACGAGATGGTCGCCGCGTTCGACTACTGCCTGCACGGCAAGGGCGGGGCCGCGCCCTCCATCGACACCGCCATGCACGGGCTGGTCGAGGCCGCGCACGTGGACCATCTGCACCCCGACTCCGGTATCGCGCTGGCCTGCGCGGCGGACGGCGAGAAGCTGACCGCCGAGTGCTTCGGCGACACCGTGGTGTGGGTGCCGTGGCGCCGGCCCGGTTTCCAGCTCGGGCTGGACATCGCGGCGGTGAAGGAGGCCAGCCCGGGGGCCATCGGCTGTGTGCTCGGCGGGCACGGGATCACCGCCTGGGGCGACACCTCCGAGGAGTGCGAGCGCAACTCGCTGCACATCATCCGGACCGCCGAGAAGTTCCTCGCGGAGCGCGGGAAGGCCGAGCCGTTCGGGCCCGTCGTCGAGGGGTACGCGCCGCTGCCCGAGGCCGAGCGGCGGGAGCGGGCCGCCGCCCTCGCGCCGTACGTCCGGGCGGTCGCCGCCCAGGACCGGCCGCAGGTCGGCCACTTCACCGACTCCGACGTGGTGCTGGACTTCGTCTCCCGCGCCGAGCACCCGCGGCTCGCCGCGCTCGGTACGTCCTGCCCGGACCACTTCCTGCGCACCAAGGTCCGCCCGCTGGTCCTGGACGTGCCGCCGGACGCGCCGCTGCCGGACGCGATCGCCCGGCTGAAGGAGTTGCACACCGCGTACCGCGAGGAGTACGCCGCCTACTACCGGCGGCACGCCGCGCCGGACTCCCCCGCGATGCGCGGCGCCGACCCGGCGATCGTGCTGGTGCCGGGCGTGGGCATGTTCTCCTTCGGCAAGGACAAGCAGACGGCGCGGGTGGCGGGCGAGTTCTACGTCAACGCCATCAACGTGATGCGGGGCGCCGAGGCGGTCTCGGCGTACGCGCCGATCGAGGAGTCGGAGAAGTTCCGGATCGAGTACTGGGCTCTGGAGGAGGCCAAGCTCCAGCGGATGCCGAAGCCCAAGCCGCTGGCCACCCGGGTCGCGCTGGTGACCGGCGCGGGCAGCGGGATCGGCCGGGCGATCGCCGAGCGGCTGGTGGCCGAGGGCGCCTGTGTCGTCGTAGCGGATCTGAACGGGGACAACGCGGCCCGGGTGGCCGAGGAGCTGGGCGGGCCGGACAAGGCCGTCGCGGTGACCGTGGACGTGACGGACGAGGAGCAGATCGCCGCCGCGTTCCGGGCCGCCGTGCTCGCGTTCGGCGGGGTCGACCTGGTCGTGAACAACGCCGGCATCTCCATCTCCAAGCCGCTGCTCGAGACCTCCGCCAAGGACTGGGACCTCCAGCACGACATCATGGCCCGCGGGTCGTTCCTGGTCTCGCGGGAGGCGGCCCGGGTGATGATCGCGCAGGAACTCGGCGGCGACATCGTCTACATCGCCTCGAAGAACGCCGTCTTCGCCGGTCCGAACAACATCGCCTACTCCGCCACCAAGGCCGACCAGGCGCACCAGGTGCGGCTGCTCGCGGCCGAGCTGGGCGAGCACGGCATCCGGGTCAACGGGGTCAACCCCGACGGAGTGGTGCGCGGTTCGGGCATTTTCGCGGGCGGCTGGGGCGCCAAGCGGGCGGCCGTCTACGGGGTGCCGGAGGAGAAGCTGGGCGAGTTCTACGCCCAGCGCACGCTGCTCAAGCGCGAGGTGCTCCCGGAGCACGTGGCGAACGCCGTGTTCGCGCTGACCGGCGGTGACCTCACGCACACCACCGGCCTGCACGTCCCGGTCGACGCCGGCGTCGCCGCCGCGTTCCTGCGATGAGCCCGGACATGACCTCGTACGCCGCGGTCGACCTCGGCGCGTCCAGCGGGCGCGTCATGGTCGGCCGCGTCGGCCCCGGCACCCTGGAGCTGACCGAGGCGCACCGGTTCCCCAACCGGCCGGTGCGGGTGCCCGAGGGGCTGCGCTGGGACGTGCTGGGGCTGTACGCCGGGGTGCTGGACGGGCTGCGGGCGGCCGGGCAGGTCGCCTCCGTCGGCGTGGACAGCTGGGCGGTGGACTACGGGCTGCTGGACGCGGACGGGGCGCTGCTCGGCAACCCGGTGCACTACCGCGACGCCCGCACCGAGGGGGTCGCGGAGAAGGTGTGGGCGACGGTGCCGGCCGCCGAGCTGTACGCGGCGACCGGGCTCCAGTACGCGCCGTTCAACACGCTTTACCAGTTGACGGCCGCCCGTAGCACGGCCCAGCTGGCGCAGGCGCGGAGGGCACTGCTCATCCCCGATCTGCTGACGTACTGGCTGACCGGCGAGCAGGGCACCGAGCTGACCAACGCCTCCACCACCCAGCTGATCGACCCGGGCACCCGGGACTGGGCGCACGACGTGGCCGAGCGGCTCGGCGTCGACCTCGGGCTGTTCCCGCCGCTGCGGCTGCCCGGTGATCCGGCGGGGCTGCTGCGGCCCGAGGTGCTGGAGGAGACGGGGCTGACCGGGCCGGTGCCGGTCACGGCGGTCGGCTCGCACGACACCGCCTCGGCGGTGGCCGCGGTGCCGGCGACGGACGAGCGGTTCGCGTACATCTGCACCGGCACCTGGTCGCTGGCCGGTCTGGAGCTGACCGCGCCGGTGCTGACCGAGGAGAGCCGGGCCGCCAACTTCACCAACGAGCTGGGACTGGACGGCACGGTCCGCTACCTGCGGAACATCATGGGGCTGTGGCTGCTCCAGGAGTGCGTACGGGCCTGGGGCGTCACGGACCTGGGCGAGCTGCTGCGGGCGGCCGGCGAGGTGCCCGAGCTGCGGTCGGTGGTGGACGCGGGGGACGCGGCGTTCCTCGCGCCGGGCCGGATGCCGGAGCGGATCGCCGCGGCGTGCCGGGCCCTTGGGCAACCGGTGCCGGCCACGCCCGCCGAGATCACCCGGTGCATCCTGGACTCGCTGGCGCTGGCCCACCGGGGGGCGGTCGAGGACGCGCGGCGGCTCGCCGGGCACCCGGTGGACGTCGTGCACATCGTGGGCGGCGGGGCGCGCAACGCGCTGCTGTGCCAGCTGACCGCCGACGCCTGCGGGCTGCCGGTGGTGGCCGGTCCGGCGGAGGCCGCGGCGCTCGGCAACGTCCTCGTGCAGGCCCGCGCGGGCGGGCTGGTCGGTGACCTGGCCGGGATGCGGGACCTGCTGGTCCGTACCCAGCGGCCGGTCCGCTACGAGCCGCGCGGGGACGGCGCCCGCTGGCGGGCCGCCGCGTCCCGACTCGCCGAGCGGTGACCGGGGTCTGTCCCGGCTCCCGGCCACCGCACTACCCTTCTTTCATCCGATGATCAACAGCAAGGAGCCGCGATGCGTGTCGCTTTGTTCCTGACCTGCGTCAACGACACGCTCTATCCCGATACCGGGCGCGCGGTGGTGAAACTGCTGACCAGGCTGGGCGTCGATGTCGACTTCCCGGCCGGTCAGACCTGCTGCGGGCAGGCGCACTACAACACCGGTTACCGGCACGAGGCGGAGCCGATGGCCCGGCACTTCTCCGAGGTATTCGGGGAGTACGAGGCGATCGTGACGCCGTCCGGCTCCTGCGGGGCGATGGTGCGCGAGCTGTATCCGCGGCTGGGCGATCGGGCCCGGGCCGAGGGGCGCGGGGACACCCTCGCGGCCACCCTGGCGCCGGTGGTGCCGAAGACGTACGAGCTGACGGAGTTCCTGGTGGACGTGCTGGGGGTGACGGACGTCGGGGCGTACTACCCGCACACGGTCACGTACCACCCGACCTGTCACGGGCTGCGCTCCCTCGGGCTCGGCGAGCGGCCGCTGGCGCTGCTGCGGGCGGTCGAGGGGCTCGACCTGGTGGAGCTGCCGGGCGCCGAGGAGTGCTGCGGGTTCGGCGGCACCTTCGCCATGAAGAACGCGGACGTGTCACTGGCGATGGGCACCGACAAGGTGCGCAACGCCGAGTCGACCGGCGCCGAGGTGCTGTGCGCGGCCGACAACTCCTGTCTGATGCACATCGGCGGGACGATGAGCCGGCTGCGGACCGGCATGCGGCCGGTGCACATCGCCGAGATTCTGGCCAGCACGAAGGAGGAGCCGGCGGCATGAGCGGCACGTTCGTAGGAATGCCGGTGTTTCCCCCGCCCGCCCACCCGGCCTTCCCGAAGGCCGCGCACGAGGCGGTACGGAACCCGACCCTGCGGGGCAACCTCCGGCACGCCACGCACACCATCCGGGCCAAGCGGGCCAAGGCGGTCGCGGAGGTCTCCGACTGGGCCGAGCTGCGCGAGGCCGGCAAGCGGATCAAGGACCACACGCTGCGCCACCTGGACCGCTACCTGGAGCAGGTGGAGGAGTCGGTGACGGCGGCGGGCGGCATCGTGCACTGGGCCGCCGACGCCGACGAGGCCAACCGGATCGTCGCCGGCCTGGTCAAGGCGACCGGCGAGTCGGAGGTCGTCAAGGTCAAGTCGATGGCCACCCAGGAGATCGGGCTCAACGAGGCGCTGGAGGCCGAGGGCATCCGGGCCTACGAGACCGATCTCGCCGAGCTGATCGTGCAGTTGGGCAACGACCGGCCCTCGCACATCCTGGTGCCGGCCATCCACCGCAACCGCGGCGAGATCCGGGAGATCTTCCAGCGGGAGATGAGCGAGTGGGGCCGCCCGGCCCCCGAGGGGCTGACCGACACCCCCGCCGAGCTGGCCGAGGCGGCCCGGCTGCACCTGCGGGAGAAGTTCCTGCGCGCCAAGGTCGGCATCTCCGGCGCCAACTTCGTGGTCGCGGACACCGGCACGCTGGTGGTGGTGGAGTCCGAGGGCAACGGCCGGATGTGCCTGACCCTGCCCGAGACGCTGATCTCGGTGGTCGGCATCGAGAAGATCGTGCCGACCTGGCAGGACCTGGAGGTCTTCCTCCAGACCCTGCCCCGCTCCTCCACCGCCGAGCGGATGAACCCGTACACGTCGACGTGGACCGGCATCACGGACGGCGACGGCCCCCGCGTCTTCCACCTGGTCCTGCTCGACAACGGCCGCACCGACACCCTCGCCGACGAGGTCGGCCGCCAGGCCCTGCGCTGCATCCGCTGCTCGGCCTGTCTGAACGTCTGCCCGGTGTACGAGCGGGCCGGCGGGCACGCCTACGGGTCGGTGTACCCGGGCCCGATCGGTGCCATCCTCAGCCCGCAGCTGCGCGGTACGGCGAGCGAGATCGACGCCTCCCTGCCGTACGCCTCCTCGCTGTGCGGCGCCTGCTACGAGGTGTGTCCGGTGGCCATCGACATCCCCGAGGTGCTGGTGCACCTGCGGGAGCGGGTGGTGCAGGGCGGGCCGGCGGTCCGCGAGGGCAACAAGGTCGTCCTGAAACCGGCCAAGGGACATGCCGCCGAGCGGGCGGCGATGCGGGCCGCGCAGTGGGCGTTCACGCATCCGGGCGCGCTGCGCACCGGGCAGCGGCTGGCCTCGCGCACCCGCCGCTTCCATCCGCGCACCCTGCCCGGTCCGGGCCGGGCGTGGAGCGCCGGGCGGGATCTGCCGGCGGTGCCGGCCGAACCGTTCCGGGACTGGTGGCAGCGCACGCGCGGTGGGAAGGACGGGGCCAAGTGAGCAGCAGGGAACGGATTCTGGGCCGGGTGCGGCGGGCGCTGGCGGACGTACCGCGCGAGGAGGCACCGTACGAGCGGGACTATCTGCGCGAGCACGGGGCGCGGAGCGTCCCTGAGACGGTGGAGCTGCTGGCGGAGAACCTGGCGGACTACCGGGCCCTGGTGCACCGGTGCGCCGAGGACGAGCTGCCGGCGGTGCTCGCCGGGCTGCTCGCCGCGCGCGGGTCCAGGTCGGTGGTCGTGCCGCCGGGGCTGGACGAGGGCTGGCTGGCGCGGACGGACGTCCCCCGGGTCGCGGACCTGGCCGAAGCCACCGCGGCCGACCTCGACCGCGTGGACAGTGTCGTCACCGGCTGCGCCGTCGCGATCGCCGAGACCGGCACCCTCGTCCTGGACGGCTCCCCCGACCAGGGCCGCCGCCGGATCACCCTGGTGCCGGACCACCACATCTGTGTCGTCCGGGTCCCCGGCCAGGTGGTCTCCTCCGTGCCCCAGGCCCTCGAACGGCTCGCCGCGGCCCGCCCGTTGACCTGGATCTCCGGCCCCTCGGCCACCAGCGACATCGAGCTGGACCGGGTGGAGGGGGTGCACGGTCCGCGCACCCTGGAGGTGGTGCTGGCGCACGGTACGACGGACCCGGGGTGGCGCTGAGTACACCCCGGGATCCGGGCCCTGCGCCCACTGTGCCCGAACCGGCGCGCTCGTAGCGTCGTGGGCGAGGCACAGGGTGTGCCGTCGGGGAAGGTGATGGCGATGTCCCGCGAGGCGTTGCGGCTGGTCAAGGTCAGCAAGACGTACGGCACCGGCGACGGGGCGGTGACCGCGCTGGACGGGGTGACACTGGGCCTCGGACCGGGCACGTTCACCGCGGTGATGGGGCCGTCCGGGTCGGGCAAGTCGACGCTGTTGCGGTGCGCGGCCGGCCTGGAGCGGCCGGACGCCGGGATCGTGCGCGTGGACGGTACGGAGCTGACCGGCGGCACGGAGACGGAGCTGACCAGGTTCCGGCGCGGGCGGGTCGGGTTCGTGTTCCAGGAGTACAACCTGCTGGAGACCCTGACCGTCGCGCAGAACACGGTGCTGCCGCTGAAGCTGGCCGGGCGCCGGGTGGACCGGCGGCGGGCCCGGGAGATCCTCGCCTCGGTCGGGCTCGGCGACCGGCTCGGGCACCGGCCGCACCAGCTCTCCGGCGGTCAGCGGCAGCGCGTGGCGATCGCGCGGGCGCTGGTCGCCGAGCCGCAGGTGGTCTTCGCGGACGAACCGACCGGCGCGCTGGACCTCCGCGCCGCGCGGCAGGTGCTGGGGCTGCTCCGGGACGCGGTGCGGGTGCACGGGCGGACCGTGGTGATGGTGACGCACGACCCGGTCGCCGCTTCGTACGCCGACACGGTGGTGTTCCTCGCGGACGGCCGGGTGGCCGGGGAGCTGCGGGGTCCGACGCCGGACGCGGTGGCCGAGCGGCTGGCGCACCTGGGCGACGACCTGACCGCGGGGGTGTGAGCCATGTGGGCTCTGGCCATGCGGTCGGTGCGGCACCGGCCGGGACAGTTCCTCGCGACCCTGCTGTCCGCCTTCCTCGGCGCGGGGGTCGTCATGACGTTCAACTCGCTGCACGACACGGCGGCGGGCGACGGTGTCGACGCGGTGAGCGCGGACACCCTGGGGCTGGCGGCGGGGGTGGTGGGCGGTTACGGCACGCTGCTGGTGTTCTTCGCGATCGCCTCGACGCTGACGGTCAATGTGCGGCAACGCGCCGCCGAGTTGGAGCTGCTGCGCCGCTCGGGGATCCAGTCCCGGCTGCGCGGCACCGCGCTGATGGCGATCTCCAACCAGGAGGGTCACATCGTGCTGGCCCCCGGCAACAAGTCGGAGCTGGCGGTC
>NZ_JBFAAP010000040.1:0-64374 GCF_040639815.1 Streptomyces sp. NPDC023723 | reverse complement strand
CGCCAGTCAGGGGTAGGCGCCGCGCCGGTCAGGGCTGCCGGGCCGGGCAGGGCTGAACCGCCGCGCCGGGCAGGCTGGGCCGCCGCGCCGGGCAGGCTGAACCGCCGCGCCAGTCAGGGCTGGGCCGCCGCGCCAGTCAGGGCTGGGCCGCCGCGCCAGTCAGGGTTAGGCCGCCGCGCCAGTCAGGGCTGCCGGGCCGGGCAGGGCTGAACCGCCGCGCCGGGCAGGCTGGGCCGCCGCGCCAGTCAGGGTCAGGCCGCTCCCGACTCCACCCGCTTCTTCAGTCCGGCCAGGGCGCGGTCGGTGATGACCTTCTCGGCCTTGCGCTTGATCATGCCGAGCATGGGGATCTTGACGTCGACGGTGAGCCGGTAGGTGACCTCGGTGCCGGTGCCCGCGGGGCGCAGCAGGTAGGAGCCGTCCAGGGAGCGCAGCATCTGGGACTTCACCAGCGTCCAGGAGACCTCGTTGGCGCCGGCCCAGGTGTAGGCGAGGGTCTGGTCGTCTTTGATCGCCCCGGCGTCCATGACGAGCCGGACCTGCTCGGCGCGGCCCTGCCCGTCGGTGGCGAGCACCTCGGCCTCCTTCACCTCTCCGGTCCAGTCCGGATAGCGGGCGAAGTCGGCGATCACCGCCATGACGTCGGCCGGTGCCGCCTCGATCGTGATGCTCGAGCTGGTGTGTTCCGCCATCGCGGGGGCTCCTCCAGATGCGGGCCGGTAGGGAAGTCGTCGCGCACGCGTGCGTGCGGTGTGAAGGCTACCGCGCGGCCCCGGCCCCGCCGTCACCCCTACCTACCTGCACGGCTACCACTCCAGCACCCAGGGCCGGCCGGTCGACGCGAAGTGCCCGACGTTCACGCACTCGGTCGCCCCGATCCGCATCCGCGGCGCCAGCGGCTGGTGCACGTGGCCGAAGAGGGCGTACCGCGGCCGGGTGCGCCGGATCGCGTCGAGCAGCGCCCGGCTGCCCCGCTCGAAGCGCCGCGCCACCGTGTCGTAGACCAGTTCCGGCACCTGGGGCGGGATGTGCGTGCACAGTACGTCGACCTCGCCGACCGCCTCGATCTTGGCGGCGTACTCCTCGTCGCTGATCTCGAACGGGGTGCGCATCGGGGTGCGCAGGCCGCCGCCGACGAAGCCGAAGACCCGGCCGCCGATCTCGACCCGCTCGCCGTCCAGGACGGTGGTGCCGGGGCGGGCGTACTCCCGCCACAGCGGCGGCATGTCGACGTTGCCGTAGGTGGCGTACGTAGGGGTGGGGAACGCCGCGAACAGCTCGGCGTACTGCTTGCGCACCGCCCGCTCCATCACCGCGTCCCGGTCCCCGTCGACGCCCGCCCACAGCCGGGCCCCGAACTCCTTGGCCTCGGCGAACCGGCGGGCGGTGCGCAGTTCGACGATGCGGTCCGCGTTCTCCTTGCCGAACAGGTCGGGGAAGATGCCGCGGGAGTGGTCGGCGTAGTCGAGGAAGAGGATCAGGTCCCCGAGGCAGACCAGCGCGTCCGCCCCGTCACCGGCCCGGGCCAGGTCCCGGGCGTTGCCGTGCACGTCGCTGACGACATGGACACGTGTCTTTGTGTCCCTGGCGTTTTGAGCCGGTGTGGAAGTCATGGTGATCAAGGGTAGGAGCAGCGCGCCCGCTGTGAACAGTGGCGGTCGGACCTGCGGTTACTGGCTGGTCGGTTGGCGTGTCGACTACTGTGCGCCGAGAGAACAGCAGCTGTGTGACGCAGCGAACATCTCGCCGGGCCCCCCTGTCAAAGACGCCATACCGGCGGGTAACGTCCAGGCAGTCCAGTCGTGCTCAGGAACCCCGTACCCGTGTCACAGGTCCCCGAGCACCCGCCCCAGCCATGGACCGCACCGTCGCATCACACAACGTCGTGGCGCCGGCGCCCTATGAGGAGCAGCAGTCTTGCGCGAGTTCAGCCTTCCCGCTTTGTACGAGGTCCCCGCGGACGGCAACCTGACCGACATCGTCCGCAGAAACGCCGCGCGGCATCCCGATGTCGCCGTCATTTCCCGCAGGACGGACGGCGGCTGGCAGGACGTGACCGCGCGCGCCTTCCTCGCCGAGGTGCACACCGTCGCCAAGGGCCTGATCGCCGCGGGCGTCGAGCCGGGCGACCGGGTCGCCCTGATGTCGCGGACCCGGTACGAGTGGACGCTACTGGACTTCGCGATCTGGAGCGCGGGCGCGGTCACCGTGCCGGTGTACGAGACCAGTTCGCCGGAGCAGGTGCGGTGGATACTCGGCGACTCCGGGGCGACCGCGTGCGTGGTGGAGACCGCCGGGCACGCCGGGGTGGTGGAGTCGGTGCGCGAGGGGCTGCCCGCACTCAAGCACGTCTGGGGGATCGACGCCGGGGCCGTGGAGGAACTGGGCCGGCTCGGCCAGGGCGTCACGGACGAGACGGTCGAGGAGCGCGGCTCGGTCGCCAAGGCCGACGACCCGGCGACCATCGTCTACACCTCCGGCACCACCGGCCGCCCCAAGGGCTGTGTGCTCACCCACCGCTCCTTCTTCGCCGAGTGCGGCAACGTCGTGGAACGGCTGCGCCCGCTGTTCCGCACCGGCGAGTGCAGCGTCCTGCTCTTCCTCCCCCTCGCGCACGTCTTCGGGCGGCTGGTGCAGGTCGCGCCGATGCTGGCGCCGATCAAGCTGGGCTGCCTGCCGGACATCAGGAACCTCACCGACGAACTGGCGTCCTTCCGGCCGACGCTGATCCTGGGCGTGCCCCGGGTCTTCGAGAAGGTGTACAACTCGGCGCGGGCCAAGGCGCAGGCCGACGGCAAGGGCAGGATCTTCGACGCGGCGGCGGACACCGCGATCGCCTACAGCCGGGCCCTGGACACCGGGTCCGGACCGTCCCTGGGGCTGAGGATCAAGCACAAGGTCTTCGACAAGCTGGTCTACAGCAAGCTCCGCGCGGTGCTCGGCGGGCGCGGCGAGTACGCCATCTCCGGCGGCGCCCCGCTGGGCGAGCGGCTCGGCCACTTCTTCCGCGGCATCGGCTTCACCGTCCTGGAGGGCTACGGCCTGACCGAGTCCTGCGCGGCCACCGCGTTCAACCCCTGGGACCGGCAGAAGATCGGCACGGTCGGGCAGCCGCTGCCGGGCTCGGTGGTCCGGATCGCCGACGACGGGGAGGTGCTGCTGCACGGGGAGCACCTGTTCAAGGAGTACTGGAACAACCCGGGCGCGACCGAGGAGGCGCTGGCCGACGGCTGGTTCCACACCGGCGACATCGGCACCCTCGACGAGGACGGGTATCTGCGGATCACCGGCCGCAAGAAGGAGATCCTGGTGACCGCGGGCGGCAAGAACGTCGCGCCGGCCGTGATCGAGGACCGGATCCGGGCGCACGCGCTGGTCGCGGAGTGCATGGTGGTCGGGGACGGGCGGCCGTTCGTGGGGGCGCTGATCACCCTCGACGAGGAGTTCCTGGAGCGGTGGTGCGCGGAGCACGGGAAGCCCGCCGGGTCCACGGCGCAGGAACTGCGGGACGATCACGAGTTGCTGGCCGCGATCCAGTCGGCGGTGGATGACGGGAACGCGGCGGTGTCCAAGGCGGAGTCGGTGCGGAAGTTCCGGGTGCTCGGGGAGCAGTTCACGGAGGAGTCGGGGTATCTGACTCCGTCGTTGAAGCTGAAGCGGAATGTTGTCGCCCGGGACTTCGCGGCGGAGATCGAGGCGATCTACTCGAAGTAGGGGGTGGTTTCTCGCCCCTGGGAACGTTGCTCTACAGCAGCGTTTTCAAGTGTTCCGCCAAGAGGTCCCAGCGCCACAGCTCCTCCACCCACTGTCTGCCCCGCTCCCCCATCCTGGCGCGCAGCTCGGGGTCGGCGAGGAGGGTGGTGATCCGGTCGACGGTGTCCTGGACCGAGGTGCCTCGTACGACCCAGCCCGTCTCGCCGTCGAGTACGGCGTCGGGGGCGCCGCCCGAGTCGCCCGCCACCACCGGCAGACCGGTCGCGGACGCCTCCAGGTAGACGATGCCGAGGCCCTCGACGTCCAGGCCGCCGCGCCGGGTCCGGCAGGGCATGGCGAAGACGTCGCCGGCGCCGTAGTGGGCGGGCAGCTCGGACCAGGGGACGGAGCCGGTGAAGCGGACCGCCGCGGCGACGCCGGTCTCCTCCGCCAGCCGGCGCAGGTCCTTCTCGTAGGGGCCGCCGCCGACGATCAGCAGCACGGCGGCGGGCTCGGCGGCCAGGATCCGCGGCATCGCCCTGATCAGGGTGTCCTGGCCCTTGCGCGGGACCAGCCGGGAGACGCAGACCACGACCGGGCGGTCGGTCAGCCCGAGCCGGGCGCGGACCGCGTCCCCGCCGCTGCCGGGGTGGAAGGTCTTCTCGTCGACACCGGGCGGGAGCTGGACCATGCGGGCGGCGGCGGCCGGGGTCAGCGCGGCCGCGATACGGGAGCGGGTGTACTCCCCGAGGTAGGTGATCGTGTCCGTCGCCTCGCCGATCCGGCGCAGCAGTTGCCGGGCCGCCGGGAGCTGGGCCCAGCCGGCCTCGTGCCCGTGGGTGGTGGCGACGATCCGTTCGGCGCCGGCCCTGCGCAGGGCCGGGGCCATCAGTCCGAGCGGTGCCGCCGCTCCGAACCACACCGAGGTGCAGCCGTGCTCCCGCAGCAGTCCGACCGCCCGCCGGGTCGCCCCCGGCGTCGGCAGCAGCATCGTCGTACGGTCCCGTACGACGGTGAAGGGCTGCTCGGCGTCGAAGGCGGCGGTCGCCTCGACGCCCTCCCGGGTGCGCTTCCAGGTGGAGGCGTACACGACGATCCGCTCCGGGTCCAGGCGCAGCGCCATGTTGTGCAGGAACGCCTGGATGCCGCCGGGGCGGGGCGGGAAGTCGTTCGTCACGATCAAGGTCTTGTGCATCGCCCGAGACCCTACCGAAGCCCCCGTTCACAGCAGCCTCCGGCGGTACGTGTGGCAGGCACACAGCAGTTCGGGACATCATGAGAACGTCGAACGGCACCGAACGGGCGGGCAGGGAATTCGTGGAGACGACGAGCGCCGGGCGGTCCCTGGCATGGCTTCCGGTGGCCTGGTGCGCGACCCGGCTGGTGCTGCTGCTGTGGGTGCTGAAGGTGTGGGTCTTCCCCGGCCCGGACGTCACCAGTGACGTGTCGGTGATCTACCAGGGCTGGTCCGACGTGCTGCGCACCGGAACGTTTCCGCTGGACGACGTCACCTGGCAGTACCCGCCCGCGGCGGCGATGGCGATCCTCTCCCCCGCCCTGCTGCCCTTCCTGGACTACGCGACGGCGTTCTACGTGCTGGTCTGCGCGGCCGACCTGGCGGTGCTCGGGGTGCTGCTGCGGATCGGGCTGCGGCCGGGCGGGGCGCTGCGCGGGGCCTGGGTGTGGGTGGCGGGCGTACCGCTGCTCGGTCCGACGGTGTACGCGCGCTACGACCTGATGGTCACCGCGGTCGCGGTGGCCGCGCTGGCCGCCGCCGCCCGGCATCCCCGGGTGGCGGGGGCGCTGGCGGCGCTGGGCGCGCTGCTGAAGGTGTGGCCGGCCCTGGTGCTGCTCGGCATCCGGCGGCGGTCCTCCTGGGTCGCCGCGGTGCTCACCGGCGTGGTGCTGGCGGGGACGTTCGCGCTGGCCATGCCGGGGGCGTTCGCGTTCCTGACGTTCCAGCGGGACCGCGGCACCGAGGTGGAGTCGCTGGGCGCGCTGGTCTTCCACGTCGCCCGGGGCCACGGCTGGGACGGGCAGGTGCTGCTCAACTACGGCAGCGTGGAGTTCCTCGGCCCGTACGTGGACTGGGTGAGCACGGCCGCGCTGACGCTGACCGGGATGGCGTTCGGCTGGCTGCTGCTGTGGCGGCTGCGGGCCGCGCGGTTCGCGGCGCACACGGCGGCGGACGCGGCGTTCGTCGCGGTGCTGATGTTCACGGTGACCAGCCGGGTGATCAGTCCGCAGTACCTGGTGTGGCTGATCGGGCTCGGCGCGGTGTGCCTGTGCTTCAGGGTGTCGCGGATGGGGGTGCCGGTCGCGCTGGTGCTGGCGGCGAGCGCGGTGACGGTGCTGGAGTTCCCGCTGTGGTTCGCGCACGTGGTGGCCAGTGACCCGCTCGGCGTCACGCTGATGTTCGTCCGCAACGGCCTGCTGGTGGCGGCGACGGTCTGCGCGGCCCGGGTGCTGTGGCGCGGGACGGTCCCGCATCCGGCGCCGGCCCCCTCGTCCCCGCGTCCCACCCACGCCGACGAGACCCCGGTCGCCACCTGAGCCTCTCCTGCCCCCGCCCTCACCCGAACTCCCCCCGCAGATACTCCCCCCACCGCGCCGTGAACTCCTCCGGTGTCGTCCCGAGCACCCGGTTCATCGCGTCCGCCACCGCCCCGTCCCGTTCCTCGTGCGCGCCCACCGCGCGGTAGAACGCGTCGAGCCGGTCCTCGCCCCACTCCTCGGCGATCAGCCGGCACGCCATCCAGCCGCCCTCGTACGCCTGGGCCAGTTCCGTCGCGTCGTCGGTGAAGCCGAAGTCCTCGTCGGCGGGGAGGGCGGCGGGCACCCGGCCCTCGGCGACCGCGCGGGACAGTTCGGGGGCGGCCTGGCCGGGGGTGCGGCCGGTGTCGCGGTAGCCGGCCCAGTCGGCGTATCCCTCGGACAGCCACAGCGGGGTCGCGGCGGTGGTGTGGGCGCGGGTGGCGACGTGGGCGGTCTCGTGGGTGAGGACCACCTGCTTGCCGAGCGAGCCGAGCAGTCCGTACGCGTCCGGGTTGACCACGATCCGGTCCGCGGGGGCGGTGGCCGGGGCGCCCGTCTCGCCGGTGGTGACCGCCGCGATGCCGCGGTAGGAGGAGGCGGGCGAGCCGAGCAGCCCGGCCATGCCCGCCAGGGACCGGGGCACCACCACGACCACCCGGCCGGCCCAGTCGGCGTCCCAGGCGGCCGACACGGCCGGCACCGCGCGGTCGGCGAGCGCGGCGTAGCCGCGCAGCGCCTCGTCGGACTGCCCGACGCCGAGGACCAGGCTGTGCGCACCGCGTACGACGTGCACCGTGCCCTGGTCCCAGGGCTGCTGGCCGGACTTCTTCGCGGGCCGGTCGGCGGCGACCCGCCAGGTACCGGCGGCCCGGTCGAGGCGCACGGTGCGGGCGGCGGTGACCGGGCCGGTGTCGTAGCCGTCGAGGCGGTAGCTCAGTTCGACGGCGGCGGTGGCCGTGTCGCCGGTGCGCCGCACCGTACCGACCCGGTAGGACCAGTCGGCCAGCGGCAGCGCGCCGGTCCGGTCGAACCCGGTGCGGACGCCGGTCGCCGCGTAGGCGGCCCGGTCCCGGTCCAGGAGCGCCGCCGCCCGCCGGTCCAGTACCCCCTGCACCTCGGTCCGGACGGAGTCGGCGGCGGACCGGCCGCCGCACCCCGCCAGGGCGACCAGCAGCAGGCACAGCAGCACCACCGAGGACCCCGGAACCCGCCTGCGACCAGCCACCTTCCGAGGGTACGGGGCGGCGGGCCGGTCGGGTCAGGGCCGGGTGACGGAGGAGACGGGCATCATGCCGACCGGGTCGTAGCGCACCGGGGCGCCGGGGTGCGGCGCGTGGATGACCTGGCCGCCGCCCGCGTACATCCCGATGTGGCTGGCGTCGCCGCGGTAGGCGACCAGGTCGCCGGGGCGGGCCTGGTCCAGGGAGACCCGCTGCCCGGCGCCGGCCTGCGCCTGCGAGGTGCGCGGCAGGGCGACACCGGCCTGCGCGTAGGACCACTGGGTCAGGCCCGAGCAGTCGAAGCCGGCGGGGCCGTTGGCGCCCCAGACGTAGGGCTTGCCGAGGGCGGACTGGGCGGCGGCCAGGGCGGACGCCGCGCGGCCCGAGGCGGGGGCGGCGCCGGACAGGTCGGGCAGGTCGCCGCGGCCGGAGCGGGAGGCCCGGTCGGCCTCGCGTTCGGCGTCGGTGAGGGAGTTGAGCAGCCGCCGGGCGTCGGCGAGCTTGCGCTCCACGGTCCGCTTGTGGGCGGCCACGGCCGCGCGGCTGCGGTCCAGCTTCGCCAGGGTCCGGCCGGCCTCGGCGCGGTCCTGGGCGAGGTGGCGCATGGCGCCCTGGAGCCGCCGCAGCTCGCCCGCCTGGTGGCTGCCGATCCGGTCGAGGGCGGCGGCCTTGTCGAGGTAGTCGTCCGGGTCGGCGGAGAGCAGCAGGGCGACGGTCGGGTCCAGGCCGCCGGTGCGGTACTGGGCACCGGCCAGCGAACCGAGCGCGTCCCGCATGGTGTTGATGCGCTGCTGCTGCCGGGCGATCCGGTCCTGGACGGCGGTGACCTGCTCGCGCAGGGCGTCGGTGCGCTCGTCGGCCCGGTTGTAGGCCTCGGTCGCCTGCTCGGCCTCTTCGTGCAGGCGGTCCACCTCGGCACGGGTGTCGTCGTGCGGTGCGGCGGCGGCCGGTACGGCGGCGCCCAGGACGGCTGCGGCGGCGGACAGCAGGCCGGCCACGGCGGTGGCGCCCCGGTCGAACCCGGTTGGTGCAAGGCGGCGATGGGACCCCACGGGAAGCCGCACTCCTTCCGCTGGCGGACGGGAAACGCGGCAGACAGTAGCCCCGTGGCGAGGCGGTCACCAACGACCTCGGCGCCCGCGCGGCCCGGCGCCCCGCCGCTGACGCAGGTCAGCGACGGGGCGCGGGGTCACAACGGGTAAACACGATTCGCCCGTTCGGGCGGCATGTCGGGTTGATGGCGACGGGCCTCGCGGACCGCCGCCCGCGGGGTCAGACGCGGACGCCCCACATGAAGGGGCCGCCGATGGTGCTCATCGACTCGTACCGCACGACGGTGCCGGTGCGCGGGGCGTGCAGCACCTGGCCGTTGCCGGCGTAGAGGCCGACGTGGTGCAGGTCGTTGAAGAAGAAGACCAGGTCGCCGACCTGGAGGTCGCTCTGGCTGGTGATGCGGGTGCCGATCTGCGACTGGGCCTCGGAGGTCCGGGGTATCGAGACGCCGGCCTGGGCGTAGGCCCAGGAGGTCAGGCCGGAGCAGTCGAAGGAGGACGGGCCGGTGGCCCCGTAGACGTAGGGGGTGCCGATCACGCTCTGGGCGGCGGAGAAGGCGGCGCCGGCCCGGCCGGAGGCGGAGGCGGTGGAGGTGAGGACCTCGCGCTCGCTGCTGCGGGTGGAGCGCTCCTGCTCGTCCTGGAGGGCCTGCTTCTCGGCGGCGGTGAGGCTGTTGAGCAGCTTCTGCGCGGTGGCGAGCTTGCTCTGCACCTCCTGCTTCTTCTTCTTCAGCTCGGTGCGGGTCGAGGAGAGGTCCTTGAGCTTCTCGGCGGCCTCCTCCTTCTGCTGGGCGAGGTCGCGCTGCTTCTCCTGGATCTCCTTGAGGGAGTCGACCTGCTGGGCGCTCAACTGGTCCAGGGTGGACGCCTTGTCGAGGTAGTCGTCCGGGTCCGCGGAGAGGAACAGCTGCACGGAGGGGTCGATGCCGCCGGAGCGGTACTGGGCGCTGGCCATCGAACCGAGGCCGTCACGCAGCTCGTTGAGCTCCTCCTGGCCGCGGGCGACGTTGTCCTGGATGGTGGAGATCTCCTTCTGGAGCTTCTCCTGCTTCTCCTTGGCCCCGTTGTACTTCTCGGTGGCCTGCTCCGCCTCTTCGTAGAGCTTGTCGACCTTGGACTGGACCTCGTCCTTGCTCTGCTTCTCGCTGGGAGCGGCGTTGGCTGCCTGCGAGCTGAGCACGACAGCGGCGGCGGCCGCGGTGGTGAGCACGGTGACGCGCGCGCGGCTGGGCTGCTTGGGTCGACGGTGGGACGCCACGGGAGGCGAACTCCTTCGTGTGAGTGATCACCCGTTCTAGGGTTCGAAGCGAGACCCTAGTGACCCATCCGTGATCAGTTCAAATCCTTCACGGGAAAAACCCGTTCACCGACTGCATCTTTTACCTCGGACTCACCACCGGTGACGCCGGGTTGACCCTGTGTCAACCGACGGGTCAGGAAAGCCGCTTCAGCAGCATCGCCGAGGCCACCGGCCGGGCGCCCGCGCGGGCCACCCCGTCGGCGACCTCGCGGTCGGTGGAGGCGACGATGACCGGCCGGCCCGGCGGCTCGGCCCGCACCAGCTGCCGGATCAGCTCGTCGGCGGTGACGCCGGGCTTGGAGAACAGCACCCGGACCCCGCGCGGCGGCGCGAGCAGCACCGGCGCGGCCAGCTCGGCCCCGTCGAAGACGCAGGTCACCTCGGCGCCGGTCTGCGCGGCGAGCTGGGAGAGCTGGCCGAGCAGCCGCAGCCGCTGCTTCTCCAGCGGCATCTGCGGATAGCCGGTCTTGGTGACGTTGTAGCCGTCGACCACCAGATGGGCCTGGGGCAGCGCGAGCAACTGGTCCAGGACCGCCGGGTCGTGCTCGGACAGCGCGCGGGCCGCGATGTCCTTCGGGGTCATCCGGCCGGGCTCCACGGCGTCCACGGTCTCGGCCGGGCGCACCGAGACCGGCGGCAGCGCCAGTTCCCGGCGCAGCCCCTGGGTGGCGTCCAGCAGGGTGTCAAGCAGCAGCCGTACCCGCATGTCCTCGACGCTGCGGCCCTCGCGGGCGGCCTTGCGGGTGGCCTCCAGGGCGGCTTCCGCCTCACCGAGCCGGGCCTTGAGCCGCCGGGTCTCGCTCTCGGCGGCGGACACCCGGGTCTGCCCCTCGGCGCGTACGGCGTCCAGCTCGGCGCGTGTCTTGCGGACCGCCGCCTCGCCGCGCTTGACGTCGCTGAGCGCGCCGCGCAGCTTGCGGTGCAGCGACTCCGCCTCCTTCTTCGCGGCGTCCAGCTCGGCGCGCAGCCGGTCGGTCTCGCCCCGGCCGTGCTCCCGGGCCCGCTCCAGCTCGGCGCGCAGCCGGTCCAGCTCGGCGCGGGTCTCCTCGTCGGCGCGCTCGGCGTCGGCCCGCTGGGCCTCCTCGCCGGCCGCGGCCACCAGCTTCACCCAGCCGGCCGGGCGCAGTACGTAGGCCGCGGCCGCCACGTCCAGCGGGTCCGCGGCCGGGGGCGGGGCACCGGAGTCGAGGGCGCCGGTCAGCTCCGGCTGGGTCTCTCTGAGCTTCTCGCCGATGCGCTGGCGGAACAGCGCGTCCGTCTCCAGCGCGGCGGCCATCGCGTTGCCCGCGAACTTGGCCCGCCGGCTCGGCGTGAACCGCGCGTACTGCCGCAGCTGCGCGGGCAGTTCCGCGAGGGTCAGCCCGCCGAAGCCGTCCGCGGCGATCTGCACCACCTTGCGGCGCACCCCGTCGGGCAGCGGACGGTCGAGCACCTCAGCGGCGCCGTCGCCCGGCCCCCCGCCGTGTGTCTCCGCCATCCGTCACCCCAATGCCTGTGCGGGGCCCGCTCCCTCAGGAGCCGGCACCCGGCCTGTCCACGAGCTCCACCTGGTCCACGGCGTTGCACCAGCGGCACCGCACCGACTCGATGGTCTCACTGAGCACCTCGCGCTCCTCGACCGTCGGCTCGCCGGCCAGATCGAGGTGGATGTACTCCACGACCTTCGAGGCGCGGGTCACGTCGAAGCGGGTGAGGTTGCCGCAGAGGGTGCAGCGCCACCGCGTCGTGCCGGTCGGCAGGGGAACCGTCATCGTGGCTGTTCGCTCTCTTCCAGTGTCGTCCGACGCACCGGCCTCCCCGGTACGTGTGGCTCGTAACCCTACGGCCTGGCGGGTACCGGCCGCCCGTCCGTCCACGGCGGCGAGGCGGCCTGCCCTGCTGTGTCCCGTTACGTCATGCTATGTACTCATGATCCGCAACTGGAGCCCGGCCGGCGGCCGGGTGCTGCGCGCGCTGCGGACGGCTGGAATCCGCCGTCCCGCGGCCCGTGCCGCGGCGCCCGTGACCCATGGCCTGATCGTCCTGTGCTGTCTGCTGTTCCTGGTCTCCCCGGCGGCGGGACTCGACCCGTCGCTCGGCTCCGGCGACGGGCTGCTCGCCGCGCAGCGCGCCTACTTCCACCGCTGGGGTGTGATCCCGGCGGACCTGTTCGACGGGTCGCCGCGGGCCCTGCTGACCCCGGCCACGGCCCTGTTCGTGCACGGCAGCTGGGTGCATCTGCTCGGCAACATGCTGTTCCTCTATGTCTTCGGGGTGCTGACCGAGGAGCGGATGGGCCACGTCCGGTTCCTGCTGTTCTTCCTCGGCTGCGGCTATCTGGCCCTGCTCGGGTACGCGATCGCCAACGACGACTCCCGGCAGTCCCTGGTCGGCGCCTCCGGGGCGATCTCGGCGGTGCTCGGCGCGTTCCTGTACCTGTTCCCCCGGGCGCGGGTGACCAGTCTTCTGCCGTTCCTGTTGTTCATGCCGCTGCGTTTCCCGGCCTGGCTGGTGCTGCCCTTCTGGGCGGCCCTGCAGTGGCTGTCGGCGTGGCGGGCCGGGGACGGCCCGGGGGTGGCCTACCTGGCCCACCTGGTCGGCTTCGGCCTGGGCTTCCTCTGTGCCTGGGTGCGTTTTGGGATGCGGGCTAGAGTGAAGGCCGCCCCAGCGCCCGCCTCCGAGGGAGAGAACCAGCCGTGATCACCGCGATCGTCCTGATCAAGACCAGCGTGGACCGGATCCCCGAGATCGCCGAGCGGATCGCCGCGCTGGAAGGCGTCAGCGAGGTCTTCTCGGTCACCGGCACCTACGACCTGATCGCGATGGTGCGGGTGCGCGAGCACGAGGACCTGGCGGAGGTCATCCCGGGCCGGATCAGCAAGATCCCCGGGGTGGAGGGCACCGACACGCACGTGGCGTTCCGTACCTACTCGCAGCACGACCTGGAGGCGGCGTTCGCCATCGGGCTGGAGAACTGAGGCGGCCGGGGCCCGGATGAAGGGTTCCTCATCCGCGGCTCATCCGGGCCGCCGGGTGCCGGGCGCAGGATCGGGCGCATGGTCTTCTCCCGCCGGATGGCCGCGCTCGCGGCCGTCGTCCTGATCCCGCTCGGCATCGCCGCGACCAGCTTCGCGCTCACCGACAGCCCCGCGCGGCCCGAGGTGCCGGCCGGGGTGGAGCTGGAGAGCGGCTCCCCGGCACCGACCCGCAGGTCGGCACCGCCCCGCCCGTCCGCACCGGCGTCCACCCCGGCGTCCACCCCGGCGTCCGCCCCGGCTTCGACGCCCGACCCGACGCCCAGCGACCAGGTGGTGTCCCGGCCGCCCGTGACCGACCGCCCCCCGGACGACGACGATGACGACGAGCCCGGCCGCGGCGCCGACGCCGGAAGCGAGGACGCCGACGACGGCGCCGGCGCCGGTGACGACGGCTGACCGGGAGCGCCGGCGGATCTCCGCCCGGGTCCGCATCCTGCTCTGGCTGCTGCTGGTGATGGCGGTGGCGCTCGCCTCGGTGGCCGCCACCACCCGGTCGATCCTGCTGCGCGACACCGGGCAGCGGATCAACAACCTGCTGGCCCAGGAGGCCGGGGAGTTCGCCAACTTCGAGGAGCAGGGCTTCGATCCGGCCACCGGCCGCCCCTTCACCGAACCGGACCGGCTGCTGCGGGTCTTCCTGCAACGCCAGTACGCCGACCTCGACGAGGAACTGGTCGGCCTGGTCGGCACCCCGGGCGCCGCCCCCGCGCAGATCATCCAGCAGCGCGACATCCCGGTCGCGCTGCCGCTGCACAAGGACGCCGCCGCCCGCCGCCGCATCTTCGCCTCCCCGCACCCCGCCGGCACCCTGCGCCGCCCGGCGGGCGAGATCCGCTGGGCCAAGGTCACCGTGGCCCGGTACGGCGGCGAACCGGCCGCCGCGTTCGTGGTCGCCTTCCACCCCGGCCGGGAGCAGGCCCGCGCCGACGAGGTGTTCCAGGTGCTGCTCGCCATCTCCGGGGTCGCCCTGCTGATGACCACCGGCATCGCCTGGGTGGTGGCCGGCCGCATCCTCAAACCCGTCCGGCTGGTGCGCGCCACCGCCGCCCAGCTCACCGAGCAGGACCTGACCCGCCGTATTCCGGTGCACGGCCACGACGACGTGGCCGCGCTCGCCGAGACGTTCAACGCGATGCTGGACCGGCTGGAGCGGGCCTTCGCCGCGCAGCGCGAGTTCGTCGACGACGCCGGGCACGAGCTGCGCACCCCGATCACCATCGTCCGCGGCCATCTGGAACTGATGGGCGACGAGCCGGCCGAACGCGAGGAGACCATACGCCTGGTCACCGACGAACTGGACCGGATGAGCCGGATCGTGGAGGACCTGCTGCTGCTCGCCAAGGCCGAACGTCCCGACTTCGTCACCCCCGAGCCGGTCCAGCTCGCCGAACTCACCGCCGACGTCTACGTCAAGGCCCGCACCCTGGGCGAGCAGGACTGGGTGCTGGCCGAAGTCGCCGACGGGGAGGCCCTGCTGGACCCGCAGCGGATCACCCAGGCCATGGTCCAGCTCGCGCAGAACGCCGTGCAGCACACCGCCCCCGGCCGGCCGATCCGGATCGGCTCCCGGGTCCGGCACGGACATGTGGAGCTGTACGTCGCCGACTCCGGCACCGGCGTGCGGCCCGAGGACGCCGGCGTCATCTTCGAACGGTTCCGGCGCGGCGCCGCCCGGCGCGGCGCGCGCGGCTCGGGCGCCGGGCTCGGCCTGTCGATCGTCAAGGCGATCGCGGAGGGCCACGGCGGCCGGGTCCGGCTGTGCGGCACCGAGGGCGGCGGCGCCACCTTCGTCCTCACCATGGGCACGCTCACGACTCTGGAAGAGGCACACCCTTGAACCGCATCCTCATCGTCGAGGACGAGGAACGCATCGCCTCCTTCGTCCGCAAGGGCCTGCGCGCCAACGGCTTCACCACCACCGTGGCGGCCGACGGCGAGGCGGGCTACGACTACGCCCTGACCGGCGGCTTCGACCTGGTGGTCCTGGACATCGGGCTGCCCGGCCGGGACGGCTTCACCGTGCTGCGCGAGCTGCGCGAGGCCCGGGTGACCACCCCGGTGATCGTGCTCACCGCGCGGGACTCGGTCCGGGACACGGTGGCCGGCCTGGAGGGCGGCGCCGACGACTGGATGACCAAGCCGTTCCGCTTCGAGGAACTCCTCGCCCGGATCCGGCTGCGGCTGCGCACGGCGGCCCGGGCGCCCGAGGTGACGGTGCTGCGGTCCGGCTCGCTCGGCCTGGACCTGCGCACCCGGCGGGCCCGGGCCGGGGACCGGACGGTCGACCTGACGGCCCGGGAGTTCGTGCTCCTCGAACTGTTCCTGCGGCACCCGGGGCAGGTGCTGTCCCGCGAGCAGATCCTCTCCCACGTCTGGGGCTACGACTTCGACCCCGGCTCCAACATCGTGGACGTCTACGTCCGGGCGCTGCGCAAGAAGCTGGGCGCGCAGGCGGTGGAGACGGTACGCGGGATGGGCTACCGGCTGCCCTGCCGCTGAGCCGGGTGAAGTTTCCTTCATGCCCGGCTCACTGGCCCTGGCGGAGGCGCTGTCCCGCGGCGCGGAACTCCTGGCCGACGCCACCGAGCGGGCCCTGCGGATGATCCTGCTGGGTGCCCGGCTACCGGGTCAGGCGGCGGACGTACCGGCCGCGGCGGACCGGTCGGGCACGCAACGCCCTTCCTCCGTACGGTAGTTCCAGCGGGCGCCGTCCCGCACCAGCTCCGTCACCGCCGTCACGAACCGCGTCACGTGCTCGTCCGGGGTGCCCGCGCCGAAGCTGACCCGGACCGCGTTGAGGGACCGCTCGCCGGGCGCGGCCTCGGGCGCCCCGCACTCGCCCTGGGTCCCCGGGTCGCTGCCGAGCAGGGTGCGCACCAGCGGGTGGGCGCAGAACAGGCCGTCGCGCACCCCGATGCCGTACTCGGCGGAGAGGGCGGCGGCGAAGTGGGAGCTGTTCCAGCCGTCGACGACGAAGGAGAGCACGCCGACGCGCGGGGCGTCGTCGCCGAACAGCGACAGCACCCGCACCTCGGGCACCTCGGCGAGGCCCGCCCGCACCTTCTCGATCAGGTACCGCTCCCGGGCCACCAGTTCGTCGAACCCGGCCTCGGTGAGGGCCTTGCAGGCGGCGGCGATGGCGTAGGCGCCGATGACGTTGGGCGAGCCGGCCTCGTGCCGGGCGGCGCCCTCGTGCCACTCCACGTCCACGCCGCCGTCCGCGCGCCGGGCGACCTTGCGGCTGGCGCCGCCGCCCGCGAGGTACGGCTCGGCCTCGGCCAGCCAGTCGGCGCGGCCGGCCAGCACCCCGGAGCCGAAGGGGGCGTACAGCTTGTGCCCGGAGAAGGCGACCCAGTCGACGTCCAGGTCGCGGACGTCGACCGGGTGGTGGGGGGCGAGCTGGGCGGCGTCCAGGACGATCCGGGCGCCGTGCGCGTGCGCGGCGGCGGCCAGTTCGCGCACCGGCCACAGCTCGCCGGTGACGTTGGAGGCGCCGGTGACACAGACCAGGGCGGGGCCGTGCGGCTCGCGGGCGGCGAGGGCGCGCTCCAGGGTCTGGACGGCCTGCGCGGGGGTGCTCGGGGCGTCGAGGCAGGTGACCTCGGCGTGCCGCCAGGGCAGCAGCGAGGCGTGGTGCTCGGTCTCGAAGACGAAGACCCGGCAGCCGGCCGGCAGCGCGGCGGCCAGCAGGTTGAGGGAGTCGGTGGTGGACCGGGTGAAGACCACCTGGTCGTCGCCCCGGCAGCCGAGGAAGTCGTGCACGGTGCGGCGGGCGTTCTCGAACAGGTCGGTGGAGAGCTGGGAGAGGTACCCGGCGCCCCGGTGCACGCTGCCGTAGTACGGCGCGTAGCCGGCCACGTCGTCCCAGACCCGCTGGAGGGCGGGGGCGCTGGCGGCGTAGTCGAGCGCGGCGTAGGTGACCTCGCCGCCGGTGACCAGCGGCACGGTGACGTCCCGGCCGAGGACGGCCAGCGGGGCGGAGACAGCGGTGGGGACGGACACGTCGGACACACTCCTCAAGACCAGGACCCCTGATCTGTGAGGGATCCGCGCTTGCCGCGGACCCTGCTGTCCACGGCCTGGTCTTCACCCGGGGCACCCCGCCACGGACGGAGGGTTGCCGGACAGTCGGCCGGGGCCTGATGACTGTCACTCATGACCTGGTCGAAAACGTAACCGAGGTGATCGTCGTCCCGCAACCCGTGCCCGGATCGCGGGACGCACGTCACATCCGCCGGTCAGGCGTTGCTGGCGGCCACCCAGCGCTCCAGCGCCCGCCCGGCCGCGCCCGAGTCGATCGACTCGGCGGCGCGGGCCATGGCGGCCCGGATGCGGTCGGCCAGCGGTCCGGTGCCGGGCTCCAGGGCCACCAGGGCCGCCGCCGAGTTGAGCAGCACCGCGTCCCGCACCGGGCCCGGTTCGCCGCCGAGCAGCCGGCGGGCCACGTCCGCGTTGTAGGAGGCGTCGGCGCCGCGCAGCGCCTGGACCGGCACGATCTCCAGGCCGACGGCGCGCGGGTCGAAGGCCTCCTCGGTCACCGCGCCGTCCCGCACCACCCACACCCGGGAGGTGGCCGTGGTGGTCAGCTCGTCCAGCCCGTCGTCGCCGCGGAAGACCAGCGCGGAGTTGCCGCGCTCGGCGAACACCCCGGCGATGATCGGTGCCATCCGGGCGTCGGCCACCCCGATCGCCTGGGAGCGGACCTTGGCCGGATTGGTCAGCGGGCCGAGGAAGTTGAAGACCGTCCGGATGCCGAGCTGGCCGCGGGCGGCGGCCACGTGGCGCAGCGCCGGGTGGAACTTCGCGGCGAAGCAGAAGGTGATGCCGGCCTCCTCGGCGACCTCGGCCACCCGCTTCGGGGTGAGCTGGAGGTTGATGCCGAGCTTCTCCAGGACGTCGGAGGCGCCGGAGGCCGAGGAGGCCGCGCGGTTGCCGTGCTTGACGACCTTCGCCCCGGTGCCGGCGATGACGATCGCCGACATGGTGGAGATGTTGACGGTCTTGGCGCCGTCGCCGCCGGTGCCGACGATGTCGACCGTGTCGCCGGGCACCTCGATCACATGGGCGTGCTCGTACATCGCGCGGACCAGGCCGCCGATCTCGTCCACCGTCTCGCCCTTGGCCCGCAGCGCCACCGCGAACCCGGCGATCTGCGCGTCGGTCGCCTCGCCGCGCATGATCGTGTCCATCGCCCATGCCGTGTCGTCCGCGGACAGGTCCCGGCCGTCCAGCAGTCCGTTCAGCAGGGCGGGCCAGGAGCGGGCCGCCGCGGTGTCGCCTCCGGCGGGGGTCACAGCGCTCATCAGCCGCTCCTGGGATGTCGTAGGGAGAGTCGGTCCCACCCTATCCAGCCCCGGGGCATGACGAAGGGCCCCGTCCGAACACCGGACGGGGCCCTTCGCCGTGGCGTGGCGACGCTCAGAGATCAGTGATGGCCGTGGCCGCTGGTGATCTCCTTGTACTCCTCGACGGTCGGCTTCGGAATCTGCGACTCCTCGCCGTAGTAGGACTTGCTGAGCTTGGCCCGGAGCTTCTGGGTGCTCTTCGGCTTCCGCTCGACCCCGTTCTCGTCGACGCCCGGGCCGATCTCGGCCGGCTGGTACTGCTCGTGCGCGGTGAGCGTGTACAGCTGCTCCTGGCTGAGCGGCTCGTGCACCTCGATGAACTCACCGTGCGGCAGCCGCTTGATGATGCCCGACTCGCGGCCGTGCAGCACCTTCTCCTTGTCCCGGCGCTGCAGGCCGAGGCAGACCCGCTTGGTGATCACGAAGGCGAGCACCGGACCGACGAAGAAGCCGACCCGGACGAACCAGGTGACCGCGTTGATCGACAGATGGAAGTGGGTGGCGAAGATGTCGTTGCCACCACCGACCAGCATGATCATGTACGCCGTGACCCAGGCGACACCGAAGGCGGTGCGGGTCGGGGCGTTGCGCGGACGGTCCAGGATGTGGTGCTCGCGCTTGTCCCCGGTGACCCAGGACTCGATGAACGGGTACACCGCGATCGCGGCGAGGAAGATCCCGAAGACCACCAGCGGGACGAACACGCCCAGGACGAGCGTGTGACCCCAGAAGTTGATCTCCCAGCCGGGCATGGCACGGACCAGACCCTCGGCGAAGCCCATGTACCAGTCGGGCTGGGCGCCGGTCGACACCTGGTCGGGCCGGTACGGGCCGAGCGCCCAGATCGGGTTCACGGACGCGATGCCGGCCAGCGCCGCGATCACACCGAAGACCAGGAAGAAGAAGCCGCCGGCCTTCGCCATGTAGACCGGCAGCAGCGGCATGCCGACGACGTTCTTGTTGGTCTTGCCGGGACCCGCGAACTGGGTGTGCTTGTGGTAGAAGACCAGGATCAGGTGGCCGACCACGAGCCCGAGCATGATGCCCGGCAGCAGCAGGATGTGGATCGAGTAGAACCGGGCGACGAAGTCGTGCCCCGGGAACTCCCCGCCGAACAGGAACATCGAGATGTACGTACCGACGATCGGCACGGACAGGATCGCGCCCTGGGTGAAGCGGACACCGGTGCCGGAGAGCAGGTCGTCCGGGAGCGAGTAACCGGTGAAACCGGTGAACATGCCGAGGACGAACAGCAGGAAGCCGAACAGCCAGTTGATCTCACGCGGCTTGCGGAACGCGCCGGTGAAGAAGACGCGCATCATGTGCACGAACATGCCGGCGAGGAAGATGATCGCCGCCCAGTGGTGGATCTGCCGGATCAGCAGACCACCGCGCACGTCGAAGCTGATGTCCAGCGTCGACTTGAAGGCCTCGCTCATCAGCTGCCCCTGGAGCGGGACGTAGCTGCCGTGGTACTCCACCTCGTTCATCGACGGGTGGAAGAACAGCGTCAGGTACACACCCGTGAGGATGATGATGAGGAAGCTGTAGAGGCAGACCTCGCCCAGCATGAAGGACCAGTGGTCCGGGAAGATCTTGCGCATGTTGGCCTTGGCCAGGGAGTAGATCCCCAGCCGGCCGTCGGCCCAGTCGGCGACGCGCTCGCCGGCCGGTGCCTTCCCGCGGGAGCGGGCCGTGGTGCTCTCAGAAGTACTCATCCGCGCTCCCAGAATGCAGGACCGACAGGCTCCTCGAAGTCGCCGAGCGCTTCGAGGTAACCCTCGTCGTTCACGCCGATGCGCAGCTGCGGCAGGGCGTGACCGGCGGGACCGAAGATCACCCGGGCACCGTCGGAGAGGTCGAAGGTGGACTGGTGGCAGGGGCAGAGCACGTGGTGCGTCTGCTGCTCGTAGAGCGAGATCGGGCAGCCGACGTGGGTGCAGATCTTCGAGTAGGCCACGATGCCCTCGTGCGACCACTCGAGCTCGCGCTTGTCCTTGATGTTGTCCGGCTGGAGCCGGACGATCATCAGGGCCGACTTGGCGATCTCGTCCTGGAACTCCTCGTCGTGCTCCTCCAGGCCCTCGGGCTTGGCGAAGGTGAGGGAGCCCACCGCGACGTCGGAGGGACGCAGCGGCTCGTTGGTGTTCATGTTGACGAGCAGCTTGCCCTTGTTCCACAGCGTGTGGCGCAGCTTGTCCTCGGGCAGCGGACCGAGGTCGCGCAGCAGCACGACTCCGGACAGCGGCACCAGGGCGACCGCGCCGAACATCGTGTTGCGGATCAGCTTGCGCCGGCCCATCGCCGATTCCTTGGCGCCCTGCTTGAAGTCGGCGTGCACCTTGGCACGGACCTCGGGGGACGCCGCGATCGCGTGCCGCTCGTCGGCGACCTCCACGTCGGACATCAGGGTGCGGGCCCAGTGGACCGCGCCCGCGCCGATGCAGAACAGCGCCACGCCCAGGGTCAGGCCGAGGGCGAAGTTCAGCGCGTTGATGTGGCCGATCGGGAAGACGTAGATCGACTTGTCGTGGTCGATCGCCACGAACGAGGCGATGAAGCCGATGGTGGCCAGCATCGACAGGGTGAACAGGAAGGCGACGGCGCGCTCGGAGCGCCTCGCGGCCTTCTCGTCGATGTCCTGGATCCGGTGCTCGTGGGGCGGCAGCCCCGGGTCGGCGAACGGGTGCTTCTCGTCCGCGACCTCACCGTGCGGGTGGTCCTGCGCCTTGGGCAGGTTCTCTTCTGGAATGTCTTGGCTACTCATGACTTCTTGGCCTTTGCGGTCCGAGCGGCAACCCACACGGCGACGGCGATGAGGGTACCGAGCCCGAAGATCCAGCCGAAGAGGCCCTCACTGACCGGCCCGAGGCCGCCCAGCGAAAGACCGCCCGGGTCCACGGTCTCGTCCCCGTTGACCGCGTTCAGGTACGCGATGATGTCCTTCTTGTTCTGCTCCGTCAGCGTGGTGTCGGGGAAGGAAGGCATGTTCTGCGGGCCGGTCAGCATGGCCTCGTAGATGTGCTTCGGGTCGACGCCCTCCAGCGACGGGGCGGACTTGCCGTTCGTCAGCGCGCCGCCCTTGCCGGTGAAGTTGTGGCACTGCGCGCAGTTGGTACGGAACAGCTCACCGCCCTCGGCGATGTCCGCGCCGTCGTCGCTGTACTTCTCCTCGGCGGGGATGGACGGACCGGCGCCGAGCGAGGAGATGTAGGCCGCGAGCTGGTCGATCTCGGCCTGCGAGTAGATGTTCTTCTTCTTGGGGACCTGCGCGCCCGGCTGCTGGGCCGGCATGCGCCCGGTGCCCACCTGGAAGTCCACGGCCGCGGCGCCCACACCGACCAGGCTGGGGCCGTCGGTGGTGCCCTCGCCTCCGGTGCCGTGGCAGCTGGCGCAGCCCACGGCGTAGAGCTTCTTGCCCTCGTCGATGGCGAGGGACTGGGCCGTCTCATCGGCCTGCGCCTTGTCCGCGGGCGCGAACACGGCGTAGAGCCCCCCGGTGCATGCCAGCGCGAGGAGTAGGACGACGATCGCCGCCAACGGGTGGCGTCGTCGTGCGGAGAGCTTTTTCACGGATTACCCCGGTGTCAGGATCTTCTGCGTCGATGCTTCTGGATGTGTGTGCGGGAGCGGTCCGCGCCTACTTGATCAAATAGATCGTGGCGAAGAGGCCGATCCAGACGACATCGACGAAGTGCCAGTAGTAGGACACGACGATGGCGGCGGTCGCCTGCTCGTGGGTGAACCTCTTGGCCGCGTAGGTACGGCCGAGGACCAGCAGGAAGGCGATCAGACCACCCGTCACGTGCAGGCCGTGGAAGCCGGTGGTCAGGTAGAACACCGAGCCGTACGGGTCGGAGGACAGCGAGAGGCCGTCCTTCTTGACCAGTTCGGTGTACTCGAACACCTGTCCGCCGATGAAGATCGCACCCATGATGAACGTGACGATGAACCACATCCTGAGCTTCTTCACGTCACCGCGCTCGGCGGCGAACACGCCGAGCTGGCAGGTGAGCGAGGAGAGCACCAGGATCGTGGTGTTCGTCGCCGAGAACGGAAGGTTCAGCGCGGACGCCATTTCCTTCCAGTGATCGGGACCCGTCACCGATCGCAGGGTGAAGTACATCGCGAAGAGGGCCGCGAAGAACATCAGCTCGGAACTCAGCCAGATGATGGTTCCGACACTGGTGAGGTTCGGCCGGTTGACCGACGGGTGCGCGTGCCCGGTATCTACTGTCGTTGCTGTCGCCACGACCGACATTATGTCGGTCGCTTATCCCGCCCTCACTCCCGGGGGTGCCGTTCGGAGTGTTCACCCCGTCCGGACTGCCCGGATGGCCCATCGCGGGGCCCGTGGAAGCCGTGTTTCGCCCGCTGTTGACGGGGTGTGGGAGGGAGTAGCATCCCGCGCAACGGGACACGACCTTTCGGAGGAAGCATGCAGCCGACCGTCACGGTGCTGGTCTACAGCGACGACTCCACCACGCGGGAGCAGGTACGGCTCGCGACCGGGCGCAGGCCGGCTCCGGACGTGCCGGTCGTGGAGTTCCTGGAGTGCGCGACGCCTGCCGCGGTCCTGACGGAGCTGGACCGGGGCGGGGTCGATGTCTGCGTGCTGGACGGCGAGGCGGTGCCGATGGGGGGCATGGGGGTGTGCCGGCAGATCAAGGACGAGGTGTTCGCCTGTCCGCCGGTGCTGTTGCTCATCGGCCGTCCGCAGGACGCGTGGCTGGCGACCTGGAGCCGGGCGGACGCGGCGGTGACCTTGCCGGTGGAGCCGGTGGAGTTCGCCTCGGCGCTGGCCTCTTTGCTGCGGGAGCGGAAGTTGCAGAGCGCCTGAGGGGCAGGGGTGTTCTGAGGTTCGGCGGGCGCGGGTGGTTTGTGGCTGGTTGCGCAGTTCCCCGCGCCCCTGGAGGCGCCTCAGGCCACCGTCGGGCGGAGACGTGCGGTGTCTTCTGGCTGGGTCGCGTTCGGGTTGCCGCCGGTCAGGGCGCTGCCCGTCTGCCACTTGTCCCAGTCGAGGTTCCAGTCGCCGAAGCCGTTGCCGAAGGTCTCCATCGTGTCGCCGTAGGAGTTGACCACCTCGACGACGTCACCCTCGCGGACGGTGTCGAAGAACCACTCGGCGTTGCCGGTGCTCATCCCGGTGCAGCCGTGGCTGACGTTGGCGGAGCCCTGGGAGCCGACCGACCAGGGGGCGGCGTGCACGTACTCGCCGCTCCAGGTCACCCGGGTGGCCCAGTGCACGGGCAGGTCGTACGCCTCCGAGGAGCCCTCGGCGATGCCCACGGTGGTGCTGCGCATCCGGACGAACGGCTCCTTGCCCAGCACCACCTTGACGCCGTTGCGGGTCTCGAAGCCGGGCTTGCCGGTGGTGACCGGGATCTGCTTGATCTCCTCGCCGTTGCGGAAGACCGTCATCGTGTGCGACGAGGCGTCCGTCACGGCGATGACGCGGTCGCCGGTGGAGAGTTTCAGCTCCTTGGCCCGGCCGCCCCACAGCCGGTCGCCGATCTTGATGCCCTCCAGGGTGGAGCGGGCCCGGACGGTGGCGTGCGCGGGCCAGTAGTCCTTGGGGCGGTAGTGCAGTTCCTTGTCGTCCACCCAGTGCCAGGCGCCCTCCACCGCGGGCGTGGACTCCACCTTGAGGGCGCGTTCCACGGTCGTCCGCTGGGCCGGGTCCTTGATGGGCTGGCTCAGCTCGGCCGTGACGGGCTGTCCGACGCCGTAGGTGCCCGCCTCCGGTCCGAAGGCGATGTCCAGCCGCTTCTTGGTGGTCGGCTTGCCCGTGTCGAAGGTGAGGACCTTGCGGCCGGGCGCCCCGTCGGCGTTCTCGGTGCTGACCCGGACCGTGTAGGAGGCGTTGGCGGCCAGCGGTGAGGTGCTGTGCCAGCGGGCCCCGTCGGCGGCGAGTTCGCCGGCCAGGTAGCGGCCGGTGGCGTCCCGGGCGGTGACATCCGTGATGCGCCCGTCGGAGCCCTCGGCGACGACCTCCAGGGGTTTGTCCGGGTCGGCCTTCTGCCCGGCGTCCTTGGGGCCGTTGAAGGAGATGTTGCCGGCCGCGTCGTAGGGCGCGGCGGCCAGCGGGTCGTCGTCGCCGCTGCTGCACGCGGTGGCGCCCGCCCCCAGGGCGATCACCAGCAGGGTGCAGCCGACGACGGCGGTGCGCCCGCAGGCCTGGAAGTGAACGGAGTGGCTCATGGCCTCAACGTAGGAAGCCTGGGCGGGTGCGGCACGGTGGGTAAGCCGTACGGGTGGCGCGCTGGGCCAAACGAAGGAGCCCGGACTCTCCTGGCGGAGCGTCCGGGCCCTTCGGGTGGCCGGGTGTGCTACTGGGTGCGGTTCTCACCGCGGTAGTACTCGAAGACCCAGCCGAACAGGCCGATGAGGATCAGCGGGGCCGAGAAGTACATCAGCCACCAGCCGATCGCCACGCTGGTGAACGCGAACGCGCCACCGATGGCCAGGGAGAGCGGCTGCCAGCTGTGCGGGCTGAAGAACCCGACCTCGCCGGCGTCGTCCGCGACGTCCGCCTCCTTGTTGTCCATGGCGCCCGCGTCGGCCCGCTTGGCCGTGAAGCCGAGGTAGAAGCCGATCATGATGGACAGCCCGAAGGCCAGGAAGAGCGCCGTGGTACCGGCCGGCTCCTTCGACCACACGCCATAGACGATCGCCATGACGAGGATGAAGACGCTCAGCCAGATGAACATCTTGCCCTGGATCTTCACTTGCCCGCCTCCTTGCCGCCGGCGAGGGCCTTGTCACCGTGGCCGACGTTCTCCAGCTGGTCCAGCGCGGAGATCTCCGGGTGGTGCAGGTCGAAGGCCGGGGATTCGGAGCGGATGCGCGGCAGGGTGAGGAAGTTGTGCCGCGGCGGCGGGCAGGAGGTCGCCCACTCCAGGGAGCGGCCGTAGCCCCACGGGTCGTCCACGTTGACCGGCTTGCCGTACTTGGCGGTCTTCCAGACGTTGTACATGAACGGCAGGATCGACATGCCGAGCAGGAACGAGCTGATC
Organism: Streptomyces sp. NPDC023723; assembly: GCF_040639815.1. Taxonomy (NCBI): domain Bacteria; kingdom Bacillati; phylum Actinomycetota; class Actinomycetes; order Kitasatosporales; family Streptomycetaceae; genus Streptomyces; species Streptomyces sp. NPDC023723. The sequence continues at coordinate 39,196 of NZ_JBFAAP010000040.1, read as the reverse complement.
GTGGAGACCGTGTTCAGGGCGGTGAAGCCGTCGGCCGCCAGGTAGTCGGCGTACCGGCGCGGCATGCCCTCGGCGCCCAGCCAGTGCTGGACCAGGAAGGTGCCGTGGAAGCCGATGAACAGCGTCCAGAAGGTGATCTTGCCGAGCCGCTCGTCCAGCATCTTGCCGGTCCACTTCGGCCACCAGAAGTGGAAGCCGGCGAACATCGCGAAGACCACGGTGCCGAACACCACGTAGTGGAAGTGGGCCACCACGAAGTACGAGTCCGAGACGTGGAAGTCCAGCGGCGGGGCCGCGAGGAGCACACCGGTCAGACCACCGAAGAGGAAGGTGATCAGGAACCCGGTCGACCACAGCATCGGCGTCTCGAAGGAGAGACTGCCCTTCCACATGGTGCCGACCCAGTTGAAGAACTTCACGCCGGTCGGGACCGCGATCAGGAAGGTCATGAACGAGAAGAACGGCAGCAGCACGCCACCGGTGACGTACATGTGGTGCGCCCACACCGTGACCGACAGGCCGGCGATGGCGATGGTGGCGCCGATCAGGCCCATGTAGCCGAAGATCGGCTTGCGGGAGAAGACCGGGATGATCTCACTGACGATGCCGAAGAACGGCAACGCGATGATGTACACCTCTGGATGCCCGAAGAACCAGAACAAGTGTTGCCATAGCAAGGCTCCACCGTTCGCGGCGTCGAAGACATGGGCGCCGAACTTGCGGTCCGCCTCCAGGGCGAACAGGGCCGCCGCGAGGACCGGGAAGGCGAGCAGGACCAGCACACCGGTCAGCAGCACGTTCCAGGTGAAGATCGGCATCCGGAACATCGTCATGCCGGGCGCGCGCATGCAGATGATCGTGGTGATGAAGTTGACCGAGCCGAGGATCGTGCCGAAGCCGGAGAAGGCCAGACCCATGATCCACAGGTCGCCGCCGATGCCCGGCGAGTGCACCGCGTCGGACAGCGGCGAGTACGCGAACCAGCCGAAGTCGGCCGCGCCCTGCGGGGTGAGGAAGCCGCCGACCGCGATCAGCGAGCCGAACAGGTAGAGCCAGTAGGCGAACATGTTCAGCCGCGGGAACGCCACGTCGGGCGCGCCGATCTGGAGCGGCATGATCCAGTTCGCGAAACCGGAGAACAGCGGCGTCGCGAACATCAGCAGCATGATCGTGCCGTGCATCGTGAACGCCTGGTTGAACTGCTCGTTCGACACGATCTGCAGGCCCGGCCGGGCCAGCTCGGCGCGCATGAGCAGCGCCATGACGCCGCCGATGCAGAAGAACGCGAACGACGTGGCCAGGTACAGCGTGCCGATCGTCTTGTGGTCGGTGGTGGTCAGCCACTTGACGACGACTTCGCCGCGCCTCTGGCGCCGGACCGGCAGTTCGTCCGCGTAATGGGACCCGGCCGCGGCACCCTGGGGTTCGTTGAGGATGCTCACAGGTTGTTCGTCTCCCGGTTCTTCTCGTGGTCCGTCTGGGCGATGCCAGCCGGGACGTAACCGGTCTGCCCCTTCTTCACGAGGTCCTTCAGGTGCTGCTCGTAGCGCTCCTGGGAGACGACCTTGACGTTGAACAGCATCCGGGAGTGGTCGACGCCGCAGAGCTCGGCGCACTTGCCCAGGAAGGTGCCCTCCTTGTTGGGGGTCACCTCGAAGGCGTTGGTGTGGCCCGGGATGACGTCCTGCTTCATCAGGAACGGCACCACCCAGAAGGAGTGGATGACGTCACGGGAGGTCAGGACGAAGCGGACGCGCTGGCCCTCGGGCAGCCACAGGGTGGGGCCCGGGTTGCCGGTCTGCTCGTTGGTGGTGCCCGGGGTGCCGCAGTCGTAGACGCCGCCGGCGTTCGCCGGGAAAGCGTCCTTGTAGCGGTCCGGGATCGCGTCCAGTTCCTTGGCCGTCTTGGCGTCACCGGTGGAACCGTCGACGCTCTCGACGTAGTTGAAGCACCAGCTCCACTGGAAGCCGACCACGTTGATGGTCACGGCGGGCTTCTTGTCGAGCTTGAGCACTTCGGACTCGTCGCGCGCGGTGAAGTAGAAGAGCACCGAGACGATGACGAGCGGAACCACGGTGTACAGCGCCTCGATGGGCATGTTGTACCGGGTCTGCGGAGGAATCTCGACCTTGGTGCGGCTGCGCCGGTGGAAGAAAGCACTCCACAGGATCAGCCCCCACACCAGCACGCCGACGGCGAGCGCGGCAGCCCAGGAGCCCTGCCACAGGGAGAGGATCCGCGGAGCCTCTTCCGTGGTGGGGGTGGGCATTCCGAGGCGGGGGAAGTCCTCCCAGGTGCAACCGGTGGCGGTCGCCAGGACCAGGCCCGCGGTCAGTGTCTGCGACAGCCTCCGCCGCATCGGGCGTCGCGGCATGGGGGTACCGCCCACGCCCTTCGGGCGATGGGGGAGGTCGGAGCCGTTGGGACTCACGTAGCGCCTTCCCGAGAGTCTCGCCCGCGCGGTCGGCTGCGGCCTTCTCGCTGGTCGGTCGCCGCCCTGCGTCGGGCAGGGGTTTGGATGTTTATGCGGACCAAACCCTAGCCGACGCTCTCCGAGGGTTCGCGGGGAGGGGTGCCTACTGAGGGGGGTGGTTCGCTGGTTTGGCGGGTGCGGGTCGGGTTGTGGCTGAGCGCGCAGTTCCCCGCGCCCCTTTGGGGCGTTTGAGTGAGCGGGCATTTAGCGTTGCCGTATGGGCTACTTCGATGCTGCTTCCGGTGTTCCGCTTCATCCTGTCGCGCGGCAGGCGTTGTTGGCCGCGTTGGATGAGGGGTGGGCCGACCCCTCGCGGCTGTACCGGGAAGGGCGGCGGGCGCGGATGCTGCTGGACGCCGCGCGGGAGGCGGTGGCGGAGGCGGTGGGGTGCCGGGCGGACGAGCTGGTGTTCACCTCGTCGGGGACGCGGGCGGTGCGTACGGGTTTGGCGGGGGTGTTGGCCGGGCGGCGCCGGGTCGGGCGTCACCTGGTCGTGTCAGCTGTCGAACACTCGTCGGTACTGCATGCGGGTGAGGCGCACGAGGCGGCGGGCGGGACGGTCGCCCAGGTGGCGGTGGACCGGACGGGAGCGGTCGATCCGGCGGCGTACGGCGCCGACCTGCGCGCGGACACCGCGCTGGCCTGCCTCCAGTCGGCCAACCACGAGGTGGGGACCGAGCAGCCGGTGGCCGAGGTGGCGGAGGTGTGCCGGGCGGCCGGGGTGCCGCTGCTGGTGGACGCGGCCCAGTCGCTGGGGTGGGGCCGGGTGGCGGGTGGCTGGTCGCTGCTGACGGGCAGTGCGCACAAGTGGGGCGGGCCCGCGGGGGTGGGGCTGCTGGTGGTGCGCAAGGGGGTGCGGTTCGCGCCGGCGGAGGCGGCCGAGGCCGAGAACCTGCCGGCGATCGTGGCGGCGGCCGCCTCGCTGCGGGCGGTGCGGGCGGCGGCCGTCCAGGAGGCGGCGCGGCTGCGGGAACTGACGGACCGCATCCGGGCCCGGGTGCCGCGGCTGGTGCCGGACGTGGAGGTGGTCGGCGATCCGGCCCGCCGGCTGCCCGGGATCGTCACCTTCTCGTGTCTCTATGTCGACGGGGAGGCCCTGCTGCACGAGCTGGACCGGGCCGGCTTCTCGGTCTCCTCCGGGTCCTCCTGCACCAGCAGCACGCTGACGCCGAGTCATGTGCTGCGGGCGATGGGGGTGCTCAGCGAGGGCAACGTCCGGGTGTCGCTGCCGTTCGGGGCGGCCGAGGCGGATGTCGAACGGTTCCTGGAGGTGCTGCCGGGGGCGGTGGCGGGGGTGCGGGAGAAGCTGGGGGCGCCCTCGCCGGCCACCTCGGCCGAGGGGGGCGCCCTGGTGGTGGACGCGCTGGGCAAGCTGTGCCCGATCCCGGTCATCGAACTGGCCAAGGTGATCGGCGACGTCCCGGTGGGCGGCACGGTTCGCGTCCTGGCCGACGACGAGGCGGCCCGCCTGGACATCCCGGCGTGGTGCGAGATGCGCGACCAGGAGTACGTGGGTGCGGAGCCGGAGGAGAGAGGAACGGCTTACGTGGTCCGCCGGACCAGGTGAGAAACCCAGGGGCGCGGGGCTGTGTCAGACCCGCACCCGCACCCGCACCCGCACCCGCACCCGCCGAACTACCCCAGATGCCCCCGGATCTCCGCCGCCGCCTCTTCCCCGTACGCCTTGGTGAACCGCTCCATGAAGTTCCCCCGCCGCAGCTGGTACTCCTGTGTCCCCACCGTCTCGATGACCAGCGTCGCCAGCATGCAGCCGACCTGCGCGGCCTGCTCGAGCCCCACCCCCCACACGAGGCCGGTCAGGAACCCGGCGCGGAAGGCGTCGCCGACGCCCGTGGGGTCGGCCTTGCGCTCCTCGTCCGGGACCCCGACCTCGATGACCGGCTCGCCGGTCCGCTCGATCCGTACCCCCCGCGCGCCCAGCGTGGTGATCCGGTGGCCGACCCGGCCGAGGATCTCCGCGTCGCTCCAGCCGGTCTTGGACTCGATGAGCCCCTTCTCGTACTCGTTGGCGAAGAGGTACGTCGCCCCGTCCAGCAGTATCCGGATCTCGTCGCCGTTCATGCGGGCGATCTGCTGGGAGAAGTCGGCGGCGAACGGGATGCCGCGGGTCCGGCACTCCTCCGTGTGGCGGAGCATCGCCTCCGGGTCGTCGGCGCCGATGGAGACCAGGTCGAGACCGCCGACGCGGTCCGCGACGGCCTTCAGCTCGATCAGCCGGGCCTCGCTCATCGCACCCGTGTAGAAGGAGCCGATCTGGTTGTGGTCGGCGTCGGTGGTGCAGACGAAGCGGGCGGTGTGCAGGGTCTCGGAGATCCGCACCGAGTCGGTGTCCACGCCGTGCCGCTCCAGCCAGGCGCGGTAGTCGTCGAAGTCGGAGCCCGCCGCCCCGACCAGGACCGGGCGGGTGCCGAGCTGGCCCATGCCGAAGGCGATGTTGGCGGCGACCCCGCCCCGGCGCACGTCGAGCTCGTCGACCAGGAAGGAGAGCGAGACCGTGTGCAACTGGTCCGCGACGAGCTGGTCGGCGAAGCGGCCGGGGAAGGTCATGAGGTGGTCGGTGGCGATGGAGCCGGTGACTGCGATGCGCACGGCGTGAACTCTCTCCTGGAGGGAGGTGGGTTGGCAGTTCACGCTACCCGGTCGCCGGGACGCCGTTGAAGCGGCCGAAACTACCTGATAGTAGATCTTTCTTCGCGGCTTCGGACGTGCTTACGGTGCGGTCATGACGAACCCCACCGAAGAGTTCGAGGACCTGGCCGCGCTGCGCGGCGACTGCGCCCGGATGGCGCCGCACTGGCCGCCGACCGAGCGGGTCGCCGTCCGGCCGGTGCCGCCGGCGCTGATCCACGGGGTGACCGTGCCGCCGGCCTCGGCCCGGCTGCTGGACGCGACGGCGGAGTACGGCGACTGAGCCGTCCGGCGGACCCCCGGGGAACCCGGGGCTGCCCCGGCACGTCCTATCGGCGTCCCGCACGGCGGCCGAAGGAGCGATGCGGTGAACAGCGAGCGACCCGACCACGACGGCACCGGGGGCGAGGGGACCCGGGCGGTGCGGCGCCGGCCCCGGGCGGTGCTGACCGCGTCGGTCGCGGCGGCGGTGCTGCTGGCCGGGGGCGGCGGGGCGTATCTGGCGGCGACCGCGTCCGACGGCTCGGGCGGCGGTGGCGCGGCGGGCGCGTCCACTCCCCCGCCGCTGGTCCTCGACTCCCCCGCCGCCGACAGCACGGCCGGCGGCTACCGGACCGCCGGGCGGCTGCCGGACGGGCCGGACTCGGCGCCGGTGTACCGGGCCGCGGGGCGGGTCACCGAGGCACAGGTGACCCGGCTGGCCGAGGCGCTCGACCTGGCCGGGAAGCCGGTGGTCCGGGGTGCCTCCTGGACGGTCGGGACGGTGGCGGACGGGTCGGGTCCGGTGCTGCGGGTGGCGCGCGAGGCGCCGGGGAACTGGACGTTCCAGCGGTCGGCGGCGGCCGGTGACGACTGCGACCGGAAGGACCCGGTCTGCCCGACCGGTCCCACGGGCGAGGGTCCGGTGAGCGAGGCGGCCGCGAAGAAGGCGGCGGCGCCGGTACTGGCGGCGGTGGGCCAGGACGACGCCGAGGTGGACGCCGGCCAGGTGCTGGGCACCCGCCGGGTGGTCAACGCCGAGCCGGCGGTCGGCGGGCTGCCCACGTACGGCTGGACCACCGGGGTGATCGTCGGCGCGGGCGGCGAGGTGGCCGGCGGCAGCGGGCGGGTGGCGGCGCCGGTCAAGGGGGACACGTATCCGGTGCTGGACGCGGAGCGGACCCTCGCCCGGATGGAGCAGGCGCCGGCGGCGAGTGGCGGCTGCGCCAGTGCCGTACCGCTGGAGGGCGGCGGGACGGGAGCCTGCGGGGCAGAGTCCGGGGCGGCGACGGACACCGTGGCGGGGGCGGTGTTCGGGCTGGCCGCGCAGCCGGTGGGCGGGCGGGAGACGCTGGTGCCGTCCTGGCTGTTCGAGGTGCGGGCGGCGGGGGCGGCGGACCCGGTCACGGTGCCGTATCCGGCCGTGGACCCGGCGTACCTGAAGTCGGCCGAGCCGTCGCCTGGGCCGTCCACCGAGCGGGACGTGGAGGTGACCGGGTACACCGCCGCGGGGAACGAGCTGACGGTGCGGTTCACCGGCGGGGTGTGCGCGAAGTACGACGCGGAGGCGGCGGAGGAGTCCCGGCGAGTGACGGTCACCGTCACCGCGAGCTCCGACCCGGGGAAGGTCTGCATCGCGATCGCCAAGGAGTACGAGCTGACCGTGGAGCTGACCGAGCCGCTGGGCGGGCGGGCCGTGGTGGGCTCGGACGGGAAGCCGGTCCCGCTCGCCAAGGAGGGCGCGCGGCTGCCGGCACCGACCGGCGGCCGGTGACGCGCGAGGGCGGCGGCACCGGGGTGTCCCCGGTGCCGCCGCCCTCGTCGGTACGGCTCAGCGGCTCAGCTGAAGGAGTCGCCGCAGGCGCAGGAACCGGTCGCGTTCGGGTTGTCGATCGTGAAGCCCTGCTTCTCGATGGTGTCCACGAAGTCGACGGTCGCGCCGCCCAGGTACGGGGCACTCATCCGGTCGGTGACGACCTTGACGCCGCCGAAGTCCTTCACGACGTCGCCGTCGAGGGAACGCTCGTCGAAGAAGAGCTGGTAGCGCAGGCCGGAGCAGCCGCCGGGCTGGACGGCGACGCGCAGCGCCAGGTCGTCCCGGCCTTCCTGGTCGAGCAGGGCCTTGACCTTGCCCGCGGCGGCGTCGGTGAGGACGATGCCGTCGGTGACAATGATGGTCTCGTCCTTCGATACGGACATCTACATCTCTCCCGGGTTGTACGGAGACTGCTTGCCGACGGTGTCAACCGCCACAGCCGCGGATTCATTCCGGGCCGGACCCGAGTGATTTCCCCTCGGTTCGTCTCTTCATGCTCGCACACGGCCCCGGGAACGGTCAGGGGCGCGGGCATCGGGATTCACGTCACACCGACACAATGGGCATCGTCAAAGTGACGTGAAGCGGATATGATAGATAGCGTCAATTCGACGAAAAGTAGAAAGGGTGCGTGCCGTGACCACCGCCCAGACCCAGGAGCTCGACGTTCAGCCGTCGCCGCTCGCCCTGCTGCTGCTCGGCCGGGAGGCCGACCCGAGGAGCGAGCGCGGCGTGGAGTGCCCGGGTGACCTGCCCTCGCCCTCCGACCCCGACCTGGTCGCCCGCGCCCGCGCGGCCAAGGAGAAGCTCGGGGACAAGGTCTTCGTCCTCGGTCACCACTACCAGCGCGACGAGGTCATCCAGTTCGCCGACGTCACGGGTGACTCCTTCAAGCTGGCCCGGGACGCCGCCGCGCGCCCCGAGGCCGAGTACATCGTCTTCTGCGGCGTGCACTTCATGGCGGAGTCCGCGGACATCCTGACCGGCGACGACCAGAAGGTCGTGCTGCCCGATCTCGCCGCCGGGTGCTCGATGGCCGACATGGCCACCGCCGAGCAGGTCGCCGAGTGCTGGGACGTGCTGACCGAGGCCGGGATCGCCGGGCAGGTGGTGCCCGTCTCGTACATGAACTCCTCCGCCGACATCAAGGCGTTCACCGGCAGGCACGGCGGGACGATCTGTACGTCGTCCAATGCCGAGCGGGCGCTGAACTGGGCGTTCGAGCAGGGGGAGCCATCGACAAGCAAGGTGCTCTTCCTGCCCGACCAGCACCTCGGGCGCAACACCGCCGTCCGGGACCTCGGCATGTCCCTGGAGGACTGCGTCGTCTACAACCCGCACCGGCCGAACGGCGGGCTGACCGCCGAGCAGTTGCGGGACGCCAGGATGATCCTGTGGCGCGGGCACTGCTCGGTGCACGGGCGGTTCAGCCTGGAGTCGGTGGAGGACGTGCGGGCCCGGATACCCGGCGTGAACGTCCTCGTGCACCCCGAGTGCCGGCACGAGGTCGTCGCGGCGGCGGACTACGTCGGCTCCACCGAGTACATCATCAAGGCGCTGGAGGCGGCGCCGGCCGGGTCCAAGTGGGCCATCGGGACCGAGCTGAACCTCGTACGGCGGCTGGCGAACCGTTTCGCCGCGGAGGGGAAGGAAATCGTCTTCCTCGACAAGACGGTGTGCTTCTGCTCGACCATGAACCGGATCGACCTGCCGCATCTGGTGTGGGCCCTCGAGTCGCTCGCCGAGGGCCAGTTGGTCAACCGGATCGAGGTCGACAAGGAGACGGAGGCGTTCGCCAAGCTGGCGCTGGAGCGGATGCTGGCGTTGCCGTAAAGGCGGTTCCCACCCACCGCCCGTGCTGTTTCGCACGGCGAAGGGCCCCGTCCGGCCAGCTTCGGTGGCGGGCGGGGCCCTCGCGCGTGATCAGACCTTCGCCGGCTCCGGCTCGTCCGAGGCGGTCGCCTGCGGCGGCACCTCGCCGCCGCCCCGCCTGGCCGCCTTCTTCTTCGCGCGGCGCTCCTTGCGGAGCTCCAGCATCGCGTAGAGCGTCGGGACCAGGAGCAGGGTCAGCAGGGTCGAGGTGACCAGGCCGCCGATCACGACCACCGCCAGCGGCTGGGCGATGAAGCCGCCCTCGCCGGTGACGCCCAGGGCCATCGGCAGCAGGGCGAAGATGGTCGCCAGGGCGGTCATCAGAATGGGCCGCAACCGGTGCCGGCCGCCCTCGATGACCGCTTCGACCACTCCGTGGCCCTGCTTGCGGTACTGGTTGATCAGGTCGATCAGCACGATCGCGTTGGTGACCACGATGCCGATCAGCATCAGCATGCCGATCATCGCCGGGACGCCCATCGGGGTGCCGGTGGCGATCAGCAGGCCGAGCGCGCCGGTCGCCGCGAACGGGATGGAGACCAGCAGGATCAGCGGCTGGGCCAGCGACCGGAACGTGCCGACCAGCAGCATGAAGACGATCGCGATGGCCGCGAGCATCGCCAGGCCCAGGTTGACGAACGCCTCGTCCTGGTCGGCGGAGACGCCGCCGATCTCGGCGGTGACCCCGGCCGGCAGCTTCAGGTCGTTGATCTTGGCGGTGAGGTCGGTGCTGACCGCGCCGGTGTTGTCCCCGGTCGGCCGGGCGGTGATGGTCGCCGCGCGCTGGCCGTCGATCCGGGTCATGGAGACCGGGCCGTCGACCACCTTTACGGTGGCGACGTCACCGAGCTTCACCGGGCCGAGGGACAGCGCCTTCAGCTCGGCGAGGGTGGTGGCGGGCTTCGCCGAGGTGATGACGACGTCCCGCTCGGTGTCGTCCAGGACCGCCTTGGCGGCGGTGGTGCCGCGGACCGCCTGGGTGACGGCCGCGCCGAGGGTCTGGTCGGTGAAACCGGCCGCGGCGGCCCGCTCGTTGGCCTTGACCGAGATGCGCGGCACGCTCTGCGACAGGTCGCTGGTGACGTCGGTGACGTCGTCCAGGCCGGCGACCGCCTTGCGGACCTGCTCGGCGGACTCGCGCAGCGCGTCGGCGTCGGACGCCTTCACCACGACACTGAGATCCTGGCTGCCGAAGCCGTCACCGGCGGCGATCGTGGTGGTGCCGAGGGAGTCGCCGAGTTTGGCGAGCCCGGCCTCCAGGCTGTCCTGGACATCCTCGGCGGAGGCCGAGTCCTCCAGCATGACCTGGTACGACGCCTGGTTGGTGTCCGTACCGCCGCCGAAGGCCGCCATGAAACCGGACGAGCCGATGGTCACCTGGGAGTCCTTGACGCCCTCGGTGCCCTGGATGAGCTTCTCGACCTTCTTCGCCTGGGTGTCGGTCGCGGCCAGGCTGGTGCCCGGCTCCAGTTCCTGCTTGATGTTGAGGACCTGCTGCTCGCCCTGGTCGAAGAAGTTGGTCTTCAGCAGCGGGGTCATGGCGAAGGTGGCGACCAGTACGACGACCGCGATCGCCACGCTGGACAGCCGGCGCCGGGTCGCGAACCGCAGGACGGGGACGTAGACGCGCTGGAGGCGGGACTTGGCCTCCTTCTCCTCCGCGAGGCGGCGGGCCTCGTCGGCGTCCTCCGGGGTGCCCTTGGGGGCGCGCAGGAACCAGAAGGACAGCACCGGCACGACGGTGAGCGACACCAGCAGGGAGGCGAGCAGCGCCGCGGTGACGGTGAGGCTGAAGGAGCCGAACAGCTCGCCGACCATGCCGCCGACCAGGCCGATCGGCAGGAAGACGGCGACCGTGGTGAGGGTGGAGGAGGTCACCGCGCCGGCGACCTCGCGCACGGCGCTCAGGATGGCCTGCCGGCGTTCCTCGCCGTAGCCGAGATGGCGCTTGATGTTCTCCAGGACCACGATCGAGTCGTCCACGACCCGGCCGATGGCGATGGTCAGCGCGCCGAGGGTGAGCATGTTCAGCGACAGGTCGCGGGTCCACAGCACGATCAGCGCCAGCACCACCGACAGCGGGATGGAGACCGCGGTGACCAGGGTGGAGCGGATCGACGCCAGGAAGACCAGGATCACGATGACCGCGAAGAGCAGGCCGAGGCCGCCCTCCGTGGTCAGGCCCTTGATGGCCTTGGAGACGGCCGGGCCCTGGTCGCTGACGACGGTCAGTTCGGCGCCGGAGCCGAGCTGCTCGCGCAGCTCGGGCAGCTTGTCCTCGACGGCGTCCGAGATGGCGACCGCGCTGCCGTCCCGGTCCATGGTGACGGCGACGGCGAGGCTGGGCCTGCCGTTGGTGCGGGTGAGGGAGTCGGCCTTGGCCTCCCTCTCCTCGACCGTGGCGAGGTCGCCGAGGCGCACCGGCTTCTTCACGCCCTCGCCGGTGACCATCAGGTCCTGGATCTGCTTCAGCGAGGTGAAGCCGCCGCCGACCTGGACGGTGCGGTTGGCGCCGTCCTCGTCGAAGGAACCGGAGGGGACGGTGGCGCCGCCGGCCTGGAGGGCGGCGGCCAGGGCCTGCGAGGTGACGCCGGCCCTGGCGAGCTTCGCGTCGTCGGGTGTGACGGCGACCTGCACGTCCCGGACGCCGTCGACGGTGACCTGGCCGACGCCGTCGATGTCCTCAAGGGCGGGCACGACCGTCTTGTCGAGCTGGTCGGCCAGCGCCTGCTGGTCCCGGTCGGAGGCGACCGACAGCACCACGGACGGCAGGTCGTCGGTGGAGCCGGCCACCACCTGCGGGTCCACCTCGTCCGGCAGCGTGGCGCGGGCCCGGTTGACGGCCTGCTGGACGTCGGCGACGAGCTGCTGGGTGTCGGGGCCGTACTCGAAGGACGCCATGATCACGGCGCTGCCCTCGCTCGCCGTGGAGGTGACGCCCGAGATGCCGTCGACCGCTTCGAGGTTGTTCTCGATCGGCTCGACGATCTGCTTCTCGACCACGTCCGGCGCGGCACCCTGATACGGCGCCACCACCGACACCATGGGCAGTTCGATGGTGGGCAGGAGCTGCTGCTTCAGCTGGGGGATCGCGATCGCTCCGAAGACGAGCGCGATGATGGACATCAGCCCTATCAGGGCCCGTTGCGCGAGGCTGAATCTCGACAGCCAGGACATGGGTTAACGGTCTCTCTTCTGTGGCCGAGCGGAGGACGGGCACACACAGGTGAGCGCCCACCCCACACCCTGAGCCATGGACGGGCCGGTTCCGTAGGCCCCAGGTCCATTTCCTTACGCCGCGCATACTCCGACCGCAGTACACCCGGGTCCGGGTCACTCCACCCTCGGACGGACCAGCCCCGACTCGTAGGCGATGACCACCAGCTGGGCCCGGTCCCGGGCGCCCAGCTTGCCCATCGCCCGGTTGACATGGGTCTTCACGGTGAGCGGGCTGACCTCCAGGCGCTCGGCGATCTCGTCGTTGGAGTGCCCGCCGGCCACCTGCACCAGCACCTCCCGCTCCCGCACGGTCAGCGCGGCCAGCCGCTCCGAGCGGGCCGGGTCCTGGTCCTCGTCCGGGCCGCCGTCCTGGGCCAGGAAGCGGGCGATCAGCCCCTTGGTGGCGACCGGCGACAGCAGCGCCTCGCCGCCCGCCGCGATCCGGATGGCGCTGAGTAGTTCCTCGGGTTCGGAGCCCTTGCCGAGGAACCCGGAGGCGCCCGCGCGCAGCGACCGCACCACGTAGTCGTCGACCTCGAAGGTGGTCAGGATGACCACGCGGACGGCGGCGAGTTCCGGGTCGGCGCTGATCAGGCGGGTGGCGGCGAGACCGTCGGTGCCGGGCATCCGGATGTCCATCAGCACCACGTCGGGCCGCTGCTCTCGGGCCAGCAGCACCGCCTGCGCGCCGTCGGACGCCTCGCCCACCACCTCCATGTCCGGTTCGGAGTCGACCAGCACCCGGAAGGCGCTGCGCAGCAGTGCCTGGTCGTCGGCGAGCAGGACACGGATCGTCATACGGGGTCCTTCACGACGGCGGCGGTACGGGGCGTGGACGTGACCGGAAGGATCGCATGGACCCGGAAGCCGGCGCCGTGCCGGGGGCCGGTGGTGAGGGCGCCGCCCACGGCGGTGACCCGCTCGCGCATGCCGAGCAGTCCGTGGCCGCCGCCCGGGGCGGTGGGCTCGGACCGGCCGGCGCCGTCGTCCAGGACCGTGATCTCGATGTCCGGTCCCACCCGGACCACGCTGACCTCCGCGGTCGCCCCGGAGCCCGCGTGCTTGTGCACGTTGGTGAGGGCCTCCTGGATGACCCGGTACGCGGCGAGGTCGACGGCGGTGGGCAGTTCGGTGCCCTGGTCGGCGCGGGCGGTCTCCACCCGCAGGCCGGCGCTGCGGAAGGTGCCGACGAGTTCGTCGAGGCGGTCCAGGCCGGGGGCCGGTTCGGTGGGGGCCTCCGGGTCGCCGGACTGGCGCAGCAGGCCGACGGTGACGCGCAGTTCATCGAGGGCGGAGCGGCTGGCCTGCCGTACGTGGGCGAGGGCCTCCTTGGCCTGGTCGGGCCGCTTGTCCATGACGTGCGCGGCGACCCCGGCCTGCACGTTGACCAGGGCGATGTGGTGGGCGACGACGTCGTGCAGGTCGCGGGCGATGCGCAGGCGTTCCTCGGCGACCCGGCGGCGGGCCTCCTCCTCGCGGGTGCGTTCGGCCTTCTCGGCCCGGTCCCGGATGGCCTGCACGAAGGCCTTACGGCTGCGCACCGCGTCCCCGGCGGTGGCGCCGATGCCGGTCCAGGCGAGCACGGCGAGGTTCTCCTGGGCGTACCAGGGCAGCGGTCCGGCGAGCATGCCGGCGCCGGTCAGCACGGTCATGGTGAGCAGCCCGGCCCGCCAGGTGGTGGACCGGTCGGTGCTCGCGGCGACGGTGAACAGGGCGACGACGGCCGACATCACGACGGGCGCGCGGGGGTCGCCGGTGACGCTCTCGACGACGGAGACACCGCCGGTCAGGGCGAGGACGGCCAGCGGGGCGCGGCGGCGCAGGGCGAGGGCGGCGGCGCCGACGGTGATGAGGACCAGGCTGAGCGGGTCGGGGCTGCGCACCGCCCAGGTGACGCCGTCGGAGCCGTGCGGGTCGGTGAAGGAGCCGGCCACCATGCACACCAGGACGGCGGCGGCGAGGCAGGCATCGGTGGCGACGGGGTGGGCGCCGACGTGGCAGCGGGCGCGGGTGAGGGTGCTCACGGCTGTCTACGGTAGCCCGGTGGGCGCCGGTTGCCTCGGCGCGCGGTGTCGATGTGACCGTCGGCCCGGGGGCTGCCGCCTCCGAACCCCGCTTCGGCCTGCACGGCAGCCCGGTGGGCGCCGGTTGCCTCGGCGCGCGGTGTCGATGTGACCGTCGACCCGGGGGCTGCCGCCCCCGAACCCCGCTTCGGCCTGCACGGCCTCGTCCGCGATCGCCGGACGGGCGGATGAGAACCGTCCCTTCTCAGGCTCCGCCCGGGATCAGTCCGTCGTCGCCGAGCAGTTCCCGTACGTCCTCCAAGGTCGCGTCCTCGGCGGGGAGGATCAGCCCGGACGGCTCCAGGGAGTCGTCGGGCAGCGGGGTGCCCAGTTCGCGGACCTTGGCGAGCAGGGCGGTGAGGGTGCGGCGGAAGCCGGGGCCGTCGCCGCCCTCCATCTCGGCCAGCAGCTCGTCGTCCAGTTTGTCCAGCTCGGTGAGGTGGCTGTCGGCCAGTCTCACCTGCCCCTCCCCCATGATCCGTACGATCATGTCGCCCTCCTCGGCGTGGGCTTGCTCGGGCTACTGCTTGTCGAAGCGCGGGGTGTCCTGCGGCTGCTGCTGGGGCTGCTCGGTCCGGTCGCCGCCCTCGATGGCCTGCTTCCCGGCGGAGGACCCCCCGGCCAGCTCGGCCTTCATCCGCTGGAGCTCCAGCTCTACATCCGTACCACCGGAGAGCCGGTCCAGCTCGGCCTGGATGTCGTCCTTGTGCATGCCTGACTGGTCGTCCAGGGCGCCCGAGGCGAGCAGTTCGTCGATCGCGCCGGCCCGCGCCTGGAGCTGGGCGGTCTTGTCCTCGGCCCGCTGGATCGCTAGGCCCACGTCGCCCATCTCCTCGGAGATGCCGGAGAACGCCTCGCCGATCCGGGTCTGCGCCTGGGCGGCGGTGTAGGTGGCCTTGATCGTCTCCTTCTTGGTGCGGAAGGCGTCGACCTTGGCCTGGAGCCGCTGGGCCGCCAGGGTGAGCTTCTCCTCCTCGCCCTGGAGCGTGGCGTGCTGCGTCTCCAGGTCGGTCACCTGCTGCTGGAGGGCGGCGCGGCGGGACAGCGCCTCGCGGGCCAGGTCCTCCCGGCCCAGCGCGAGCGCCTTGCGGCCCTGGTCCTCCAGCTTCGAGGACTGCGACTGGAGCTGGTTGAGCTGGAGCTCCAGACGCTTGCGGCTGGTCGCCACGTCGGCGACACCGCGGCGCACCTTCTGGAGCAGCTCCAGCTGCTTCTGATACGAGTAATCGAGGGTTTCGCGCGGGTCCTCGGCCCGGTCAAGGGCCTTGTTCGCCTTCGCGCGGAAGATCATCCCCATACGCTTCATGACACCGCTCATGGGCTTCGCGCGCCCCCTTCTGACGGACTCCAGCTCCAGCGACTGCAACAGAACCCACGGTACGGGGTCTGCATCCATTACCGCACTGTTCGGGGACGGATGCGCTCATCCCCAAGGACGACTGCGCACGTTCCTGATCCCGCGTGAGGAGTAGGTGGTCCCCTGGGAGACGAACGGTGTTGCGGGATCGTTCCCCGCCGGACTGTGGTCCATGCGGGTCATGCGCTTACCCTTGGGTTTTGTGTTCCGTAGCCGTGCCAAGGAAGAGAAGGCCGCGACCGTAGGGTCGCCGACCGACTCCAGTCAGCCCCGCGACCCGCAGGCCCCCAAGGGTCGCCCGACGCCCAAGCGCAGCCAGGCCCAGAGCCAGCGGCGCAGCGTCGCCCACACGCCGACCACGCGCAAGGAGGCCGCCAAGCGGCAGCGCGAGGACCGCCGTGCCGCGCTGGAGCGGCAGCGCCAGGCGCTCGCCAGCGGCGACGAGCGGTACCTGCCGGCCCGGGACAAGGGCCCGGTCCGCAAGTTCGCCCGCAACTTCGTCGACTCCCGGTTCAACATCGCGGAGTACTTCCTGCCGATGGCCGTGTTCATCCTGGTGCTGAGCGTGATCCAGGTGCCGTCGCTGCAGAACATCGCGCTGCTGCTGTGGCTGGTCGTGATCGTGCTGATCGTGCTGGACTCGATCGTCAGCGCCGTCCGGCTGAAGAAGGCCCTGCGGGAGCGCTTCGGCGACGAGAACAAGCGCGGCGCCATCGCCTACGCGCTGATGCGCTCGCTCCAGATGCGCCGGCTGCGGCTGCCGAAGCCGCAGGTCAAGCGCGGGGAGCGGCCCTGAGCGGGATTCCGTTCGCCGGGGACGCGGGGGTCCGTCTGGACGGCCCGGGCGGCGGTCTGCGCGACATCGTGCGCCAGGAGCTGGTGGCCCGGCAGCTCGACGAGCAGCTCGTCGGGCGGTTCCCGGTCGGGCGCCGGCTGCGGGTGCTGGACGTCGGCATGGGGCGGGGCACGCAGGCGCTGCGGCTGGCCCGGGCCGGGCACCAGGTGACCGGCCTGGAGCAGGACGCCGTACTGACCGCCGCGGCCCGCGAGGCGCTCGCCGGGCAGCCGCCGGGCATCCAGGACCGGATGCGGATCATCGAGGGCGACGGCCGGGACACCGGCGTGCACTTCCTGCCGGGCAGCTTCGACGTGGTGCTGTGCCACGGCGTGCTGATGTACGTCGAGGAACCCGACCCGCTGCTGGCGGGACTGGCGCGGGTGCTCGCCCAGGGCGGCCTGCTGTCGCTGCTGGTGCGCAACGGCGACGCGCTGGCGATGCGGCCGGGCCTCGGCGGCCGGTGGGCGGACGCGCTGGCGGCGCTCGAACCCACCGCGCAGGTCCCCCGGTCCCGTACCGACCCGGACGGCGAACCGCCGGTGCGGGCGGGCACCGGCGTGCGCGCGGACCGGCGGGCGGCGCTGACCGCGACGCTCGCGGGCATCGGCGCGCCGCTGCACACCTGGTACGGCGTCCGGGTCTTCACCGACACGGCAGCGGACGGCACCCCGGTCCCGGACGACCTGGAGACCCTGCTGGCGGCGGAGGAACGGGCGGGCCGCACGGACCCGTACCGGGGGGTGGCGGCGCTGCTGCACCTGTGCGGGGTCCGCGGCTGACCACCCCGCCCGGGGCCGACCGGCCCGCTGTCCGCGGCCTGCCCGTTCGGGTGCTCACCGGGGGCCGGGCGGGCGGCTGCTGGTGAGACTCGGGGCATGGACGTCTCGCGCCGCTGTGCCCGCCTCCGTGCCGTCGCCCGCGTGACCGCGCTCGGCTGTGCCGCCGTCGCGCTCGCCGGCTGTTCCGGGGCCGGCGCCCCGGTGCAGCGGACCGCGCGGGCCGCCGCGCCGCGGGCCGCGGCCGACCTGGAGAGCGACTACCGGCGGGTGATCGACGACGTACTGCCGTCGGTGGTGCAGATCCAGGGCGCCGACGCCCTGGGATCGGGCGTGGTCTACGACCGCGAGGGCCACGTCGTCACCAACGCGCACGTCGTCGGTGACCAGCGCTCCTTCCAGGTGACCACCGCGCACAGCGAGGACCCGCTGCCCGCCAGGCTCGTCTCGTCCTACCCGGAGCAGGATCTCGCGGTGGTGAAGCTGGACCGGGTGCCGGACGGCGTGCGGGCGGCCGAGTTCGGGGACTCCGCGAAGGTCGCCGTGGGACAGATCGTGCTGGCGATGGGCTCGCCGCTCGGGCTGTCCTCCAGCGTGACCCAGGGCATCGTCTCCGCCACCGGGCGGACCGTCACGGAGGGCGGTTCGGGCGGCGGCACCGGCGCGACGCTGGCCAACATGGTGCAGACCTCCGCCGCCATCAACCCCGGTAACAGCGGCGGCGCCCTGGTGAACCTCGACGGCCAGGTGATCGGTATCCCGACGCTGGCCGCGACCGACCCGAACCTGGGCGACAGCGCGGCGCCCGGCATCGGGTTCGCCATCCCGGCGTCGATGGTCAAGACGGTCGCCGGGCAGATCGTCGAGCAGGGCGAGGTCACCGATTCCGGCCGGGCCGCGCTCGGCATCACCGGCCGTACGGTGGTCGACTCCGGCTACCGGGCCGCCGGGGTGGCCGTCGTCGAGGTGCGGGACGGCGGCGCGGCCCAGCGGGCGGGGCTGCGGTCCGGGGACGTCATCACCAAGGTGGGCGACAGCGGGATCACCACCATCACCTCGCTCGCCGAGGCGCTGGCCGCGCTGCGGCCCGGGGACCGGACGAAGGTCACGTTCACCCGCGACGGCGACGAACGGACCGCGCAGGTGACGCTGGACGAGCAGTGAGGCGGCCGGGGCGGTGAGGCGGGGGCGGCCGGAGCCGTGAGGCGGGGGCGGCCGGAGCCGTGAGGCGGGGGCGGCCCGCCGGCCACCGCCCCCCACCCGTCGGTACCCGTCGGCTACGCGTCCTCGCCGTGCAGCTTCATCGGGCCGTAGATCTCCGCCGCGTCCTCGAAGAGCCGCACCTGGTCCGTGCCGCCCTCCTTGAGTTCCTTCCAGTACTCCCCGAGCCACGACTCGGCGTCCCCTTGGGTGGTGAACTCCTCCGGCTGCACCGAGGGCTGGACCTCCGCCCCGTCGGCCGTCTCGAACCGCCACGTCCATGCCGCCATGTACGCCTCCCAGATGTGAGCCCAGTGGTGAGCACCTGCAGAGCGGTCGCCGGATCTTGGTCCGGCGCCCGGTCGCAGCCTATGTGCTTCGCCGGGCGGGCCGAGGGCCCGTTGGCGGTCTCGGACGCGCAGGCCGGCGGGCGACCGGCGAAAATCGGTGCGTGGACGTGACTCTGCTCGGCACCGGTGCCCCCGCGGGACTCCCCCGCCCCGACTGTCCCTGCGCGGCCTGCGCCGTCGCCCAGGGCGCTGACGCGCGCGCGGCGACCGCGCTGCTGGTGGACGGGGCGCTGCTGCTGGACCTGACGCCCGGCGCGGTGTTCGCCGCCGCCCGCTCCGGGCGTTCGCTGGCCGGGGTGGGCCAGGTGCTGCTGTCGCATCCGGCGGACGGCCCGGCGGTGGAGGTGCCGGCCGGGCTGCCGCAGCCGGGCCGGGTGCCGGACGGCCGGGAGCTGGCGCTGCTGACCGGGCACCGGGTGCGGGCGGTGGCGATGGACGCGCCGGGCACCGGCTACGCGGTGACCGGCCCGGACGGACAGCGGCTGCTGTATCTGCCGCCGGGCGGCGCGCCCGCCGGTCTGGAGGAGCCGGCCGACACCTACGACCTGGTGCTCGCGGACCTGGTGGGCCGGCCGGACGCGCTGGCCAGGCTGCGGGCGGTCGGCGCGGTGGGCCCGGCCACCGACGTCGTCGCCGTGCACCTGGACCACGACGTGCCGCCGGGGCCCGAGCTGCGGCGCCGGCTGGCGGCGGCGGGCGCCCGGGCGGTGCCGGACGGGACGACGCTGACCGTCGGGAGCTACGAGGACGTGCCCGACCTGCCGCGCCGGACGCTGGTGCTGGGCGGGGCGCGGTCGGGCAAGTCGGTGGAGGCGGAACGGCGGCTGGAGTCCTTCCCCGGCGTGCTGTACGTGGCGACGGGCGGGACGCGCGGCGGGGACACCGAGTGGGCGGCGCGGGTGGCCACCCACCGGGAGCGGCGCCCGGGTTCCTGGCGCACCGCCGAGACCTGCGATCTGGTGCCGCTGCTGACGCGGGACGGTCCGCCGCTGCTCGTCGACTGTCTGTCGCTGTGGCTGACGGACGCGATGGACGTCGTCGGGGCGTGGGACGACGACCGGTGGGCGGCCGGCGGGCAGAAGGCGCTGCGCGAGCGGACGCGGGAGCTGACGGAGGCGGTGCGCGCGAGCCGGCGCACCCTCGTCGCGGTCTCCAACGAGGTGGGCTCGGGCATCGTGCCGGCCACCGCGTCGGGCCGCCGCTACCGGGACGAACTCGGCCGGCTGAACGCCGCGTTCGCCGCCGAGTGCGAGCAGGTACTGCTGGTGGTGGCCGGTCAGGCGCTGGTGCTGCGGGGCTGAGCGGGGGCGGTACGGGGCCGGGCGGGCGCGGTGCGGGCGATGATCCGCCGGCTGCCCGCCGGGGTGAGCGGCACGCAGCCGTGCTCCCGCAGTTCGGCGCGCAGCCGGGCGGTGGGCCGGGTGCCGGGCGGGTGCGCGAGCAGGACGCGCGGGTCGACTGCGTCGAGCAGCAGATGGCCGCCGGGACGCAACGCCCGCAGCGCGGCGTGCAGTTCGGCGCGCGGGTCCGGGCTGCGCTCCGGACGCAGGACGCTGACCACGTCGTAGCGGGCCCGCAGCCGGGCGGTGAGGTGCGGGTCCGTCAGCCGGCCGACGTACGCCTCCTCCACCCGCTCGGCGGCCCGGGCGCGCAGCACCCGGTGGGTGGGGTCGAGGCCGTCGAAGGAGGTGTACGGGAAGAACCGCCGCGCGGTGTGCGGGAAGCGGGCGTCGCCGGTGTCGACGTCCAGCCAGCTCTCCGGTTCGGGGCAGCGGCCCAGCAGCGCGCGGGCGGCCAGCAGGTGCCGCAGGGCGGCGCCGGCCCGCACCAGGGTGCCGTCCGGGTGGTCCGGGCCGGGCGGCGGGTTGCGGAAGGCGTGCCGGCAGTCCCGGCAGACGACGAGCGCGCAGCGGGCGGCCGGGGCGGTGGCGGGCTGGCGGGGGCGCAGCCGCCGGGAGCCGCACCAGGGGCAGTCCGCGCGCCGGGGCGGGTGCCGGGGGGCGGGCGGGGCGACGGACAGCGGCGAGGCCGCGGGAGGCGGGGCGGAGGGGGACGGCGGTGTGGACACGGGCGGCTCCCGGTCGGGGCGGAGCAGGGGACGACATGGTGACATTCCCCGGCGAACCGGAACGTATGGGATGCCGATCCCGGCTGCCAAGACGGCGCTCGGAGGAGGGGCGGATGTGCCCTCGGACGCGCGCGATCGGGGCCGGTACTGTTCGGCGAATGAGCTCGCTGAATCTCGACGACTTCACCGACCTGATCGAGCGCCCGGACGGCGGGGTACGCCGCGACGCCGAGGCGCGCCGCGCACGTCAGGTCGTGCCCCCCGGGGCGCTGGGCCGCCTGGACGACCTGGGCGAGTGGCTGGCCGCGGCGCAGTCCGCCGTACCGGTACGGCCGGTCGAGCGGCCCCGGGTGGTGCTCTTCGCCGGCGATCACAAGGTGGCCGAGCTGGACGTCTCGTCCCGTCCGGCGGGCAGCGCCGGCGAACTGGTGCGCGAGGTGCTGGCGGGCGGCCGGCCGGTGTCGGTGCTGGCCGGGCGGCTCGGCGTGCCGGTGCGGGTGGTCGACATGGCGCTGGACTGCGACCCGCAGACGCTGCCGGCCGAGGTGGTACGGCACCGGGTGCGGCGCGGCGGCGGCCGGATCGACGTCGAGGACGCGCTGACCCTGGCGGAGGCGGAGGCCGCCTTCCGGGCCGGGGTCGCGGTGGCCGACGAGGAGGCCGACTCCGGTACCGACCTGGTGGTACTGGGCGATGTGAGCGTCGGCGGCACCACGGCGGCGGGGGTGCTGGTCGCGGCGCTGTGCGGGACGGACGCGTCGGTGGTGACCGGGCGGGGCGGGCAGGCCATCGACGACCTGGCCTGGATGCGCAAGTGCGCGGCGATCCGCGACGCGCTGCGCCGGGCCCGGCCGGTCCTCGGGGACCAGCTCCAGCTGCTGGCCACGGTCGGCGGGGCCGATCTCGCCGCGATGACCGGGTTCCTGCTGCAGAGCGCGGTACGGAAGATGCCGGTGCTCCTGGACGGCGTGGTGACGGCCGCCTGTGCGCTGGTCGGACAGCGGATCGCGTTCCGCGCCCCGGACTGGTGGCTGGCCGCGCACGACAGCGGGGAGCCGGGCCAGTCGAAGGCCCTGGACCGGATGGCCCTGGAGCCGGTGCTCGCGCAGGGCGTACAGGTCGGAGAGGGCGCGGGCGGCTTGCTCGCCCTTCCGCTGGTGCAGGCCGCAGCGGCGCTGGCGGCGGAGCTGCCGGAGCGGGGGGTGGAATCCGCGAAGCCGGAGGAGGCGGAGAAGCTGGAGGAGTCGGACGCCACGGACGCCCCAGGCGCCCCGGACCAGGCGTAGCCCGCCACCCTGCTACGGCCGCTACCGCCGTTACCGCTCGTCCGGCGGCCGTCCCGGGGCCGGGTCCGGGCGGCCGCCGATCCAGTCCTGAACCACGCGGCGCGGGCCCGACCAGCGGCGGTCGTGGCGGTAGGCGCGCAGCACGGCCCTGGCCCGGGCCCGGGGGCGCCGGGCATAGCAGCGGCGGGCCCAGAGGGAGCCCGGACGGGCCAGCCGCACCGCGCCGACCAGGGCGACGAGCGGGACGACCACCCCGAACACCGCGAGCCTGGCCTTGCCCTTGCTCAGGGCGAGCAGCGAGAAGAGGAAGTTGCCCGCGACGGTCGAGATGACGTTGACGCGGTCCTGCAACTCGTCCTGCGACAGCCCGTCGACACCGAACGGGGTGAAGCCGGCCAACATCAGCCCGACCAGCGCCGCGGTGACCACGACGACCTCGACGCTCTTGCGGCCGGCCTCGGTCCAGTAGACGTCGTCGAGGTGGAGGATCAGCGCGAACTCGTCCAGGACCAGCCCCGCTCCGACGCCGAAGACCACGGCGCTCAGCGCGGAGCCGAACCCGTGCCGGCCGCCGGCCACCGCGCCGAAGCCGCCGACGACGGTCAGGACGATGCCCGGGACCACGTGGTGGATGTGGACCCCGCCGGCCCGCACATTGCCGAACGGGCCCTTCCCGGCCCGGATCAGACGGGTGACGACCCGGGTGACCACGAACGTGAGGACGAAGGCGCCCAGGGCGAGGAGCAGCGGCAGTTTGCCCGGTTCAATGATGTTTCGATGCCACCAATCTCCCATATGCGGACTTTATCCCGGACCGGCGCGGGTCCCCAGGCGAGTGCCGGATAGTCTGCGGCGATGCCCACCGCCCCCTTCGCCGACGGTCTGCGCTTCGCCTTCGGCACCCTCACCGTGTTCCCCGTCGAGGTGACCCGCTGGGACCGGCCGGCCGCGCGCGGCGGCATGCTGTGCGCGCCGCTGGCCGGGCTGGCGGTCGGGGTGGCGTCCGCCGCGACCGGGCTCGTCCTGCTCGCCCTCGGCGCGGGGCCGCCGCTCGTCGCCGTCGCCACCGCGGCCGTACCGGCGGTGCTCACCCGCGGACTGCACCTGGACGGGCTGGCCGACACCGCGGACGGGCTGGGCAGCGGGAAGCCCGCCGAGGACGCGCTGCGGATCATGAAGCAGTCGGACATCGGGCCGTTCGGCGTACTCGCCCTGGTGCTGGTGCTGCTCGGTCAAGTGGCCGCGCTGGCGCAGGCGTACGGCGCCTCCTGGACCCGGGGCGCGCTGGCCGCCGTGGTCTCGGCGGTCGTCGCCCGGCTGGCACTGACGCTGGCCGCCCGGACCGGCGTACCGGCCGCCCGCCCGGAGGGACTCGGCGCCGCGGTCGCCGGCGTGCTGCCGGCCCGGGGCGCGCTGGGGGTGGCCGCCGCCGTCACGGTGGCCGCGGCCGGGGCGGGCGCGGTCCTCGGGCCGGCCGGCGCGGTCCGTACCGCGGTCGCGGTGCTGTTCGCCCTGGGCGCCGCCGAGTTGACGCTCCGGCACTGCGTGCGCCGGTTCGGCGGGGTCACCGGCGACGTCTTCGGCACCCTCGCCGAGACGGCGGCCACGACGGCCCTGGTGGTCCTGGTCCTCGGCTGACGCGCGGGCACGAGCGTAGGCTCGGGCGGGGTTTCACCCGCCCAGGTGGAGACCGCATCGCAGGAGGGATCTAGGGTCGGGTTCGGGCCCGGTCGACCCACCGCATTTCGGCCACACACCGGACTTCACCGGATTCACCGGTTCACCGGATTTCATACGGAAGCGAGATTTCACCACCGTGACTGCTCTCACTCTCAGCACCGCCGCGGCGCCCGGCCTGCGGGCCGACGCGATCGTGATCGGTGTCGCCAAGGGCTCCGCGGCCGGCCGCCAGAGCCTCGTCGTGGCTCCCGGCGCCGAGGCCGTGGACAAGGCGTACGACGGCAAGCTGGCCGGCGTTCTGGAGACCCTCGGCGCCTCGGGCGCCGAGGGCGAGGTGACGAAGCTGCCCGCGCCGGCCGGCTTCAAGGCGCCGCTCATGGTGGCGGTGGGCCTGGGCGCCGAGCCCGAGAAGGACGCCGGCTACGACGGCGAGGCGCTGCGCAAGGCGGCCGGTGTCGCCGCCCGCGCCCTGGCCGGCGCCAAGAAGGCCGCCTTCGCGCTGCCGCTCGCGGACGCCGCGGACGCCGGCGTCGTCGGCGAGGGCGTGCTGCTCGGCGCGTACTCCTTCGACGCCTACAAGGACAGCGCCGGGAGCGGCGCGGGCAAGAAGGCCAAGAACGGCAAGGCGCCGCTGGGCGAGGCCGCGCTGCTCGGCGGCAAGCCCCGGGACAAGGCGTACAAGGCCGCGCTGGAGCGGGCCGCCGCCGTCGCCGAGGAGCTGAACCGCGCCCGCGACCTGGTCAACACCCCGCCGAACGACCTGAACCCCGAGGCGTTCGCCGCGATCGCGCAGGCGGCGGCCAAGGAGCACGGCATCAAGGTGCAGGTGCTCGACGAGAAGGCGCTGGCCAAGGGCGGCTACGGCGGCATCCTGGGCGTCGGCTCCGGCTCGGCGTCGACGCCGCGGCTGGTGAAGCTGTCGTACACCTCGTCCCGGGCGGCCAAGTCGCTGGCCTTCGTCGGCAAGGGCATCACCTACGACTCGGGCGGCATCTCGCTGAAGCCGGCCGGGCACAACGAGACGATGAAGTGCGACATGGCCGGTGCCGCCGCCGTGTTCGCGGCCGTGGTGGCCGCCGCGCGGCTCGGCCTGGAGGTCAACGTCACCGGCTGGCTGGCGCTGGCCGAGAACATGCCGTCGGGCTCCGCCACCCGCCCCGGCGACGTGCTGCGCATGTACAGCGGCAAGACGGTGGAGGTGCTCAACACCGACGCCGAGGGCCGCCTGGTGCTGGCCGACGCGCTGTGGGCGGCGTCGCAGGAGAACCCGGACGCGATCGTGGACGTGGCGACGCTGACCGGCGCGATGATGCTGGCGCTGGGCAGCCGGACGTACGGGATCATGGCGAACGACGACGCGTTCCGGGCCGCGCTGCACGAGGCGGCCGAGGAGGTCGGCGAGCCGGCCTGGCCGATGCCGCTGCCGGAGCACCTGCGCAAGGGCATGGAGTCCCCGACGGCCGACATCGCGAACATGGGTGAGCGGATGGGCGGCGGGCTGGTGGCCGGGCTGTTCCTGCGCGAGTTCGTGGGCGAGGGGATCACCTGGGCGCACCTGGACATCGCGGGTCCGGCGTTCAACGAGGGCGGGCCGTTCGGATACACGCCGAAGGGCGGGACGGGGACGGCGGTGCGGACGCTGGTGCGGCTGGCCGAGCTGGCGGCGGCGGGGGATCTCGGGTGACGTTCGCCCTATAGCTCGGTTCGTCCGCCGTCGTGCGGCTGCGGGAGCGTGGGGGCTGGTCGCGCAGTTCCCCGCGCCCCTGGCGGCGCTGCCCTTACCGGCGTGCTCATGTGAACGTGCTGCGTCTCACACACCGGCCCCGCGTCTCCTACGGCCTCTACAGGTGCGAAGATGGGACCCGGCAGGACAGGGCCCCACCCAGGGCCGAAGAACGAGCGGCCGGACACCAGCCGCCTGCCGGTCACCGACGACCGGCGTACGGCGCACATGCATGGAGGACGTGACGTGGCGAACGACGCCAGCACCGTTTTCGACCTAGTGATCCTCGGCGGTGGTAGCGGTGGGTACGCCGCGGCCCTGCGCGGGGCGCAGCTGGGCCTGGACGTCGCCCTGATCGAGAAGGGCAAGGTCGGCGGCACCTGCCTGCACAACGGCTGCATTCCCACCAAGGCCCTGCTGCACGCCGGCGAGATCGCCGACCAGGCCCGCGAGAGCGAGCAGTTCGGCGTGAAGGCCACCTTCGAGGGCATCGACATCGCGGCCGTCCACAAGTACAAGGACGACGTGATCTCCGGCCTGTACAAGGGGCTTCAGGGGCTCATCGCCTCCCGCAAGGTGACCTACATCGAGGGTGAGGGCAAGCTCTCCTCCCCGACCTCGGTGGATGTGAACGGCCGGCGCGTCCAGGGCCGGCACGTGCTGCTGGCGACCGGCTCCGTGCCGAAGTCGCTGCCGGGTCTGACCATCGACGGCGACCGGATCATCTCCTCCGACCACGCCCTCAAGCTGGACCGCGTGCCGAAGTCCGCGATCGTGCTGGGCGGCGGCGTGATCGGCGTCGAGTTCGCCTCCGCGTGGAAGTCCTTCGGCACCGACGTCACCATCGTCGAGGGCCTCAAGCACCTCGTCCCGGTCGAGGACGAGAACAGCTCGAAGCTGCTGGAGCGCGCGTTCCGCAAGCGCGGCATCAAGTTCAACCTGGGCACCTTCTTCCAGAAGGCCGAGTACACCCAGGACGGTGTCAAGGTCACGCTGGCCGACGGCAAGGAGTTCGAGGCCGAGGTCCTCCTCGTCGCCATCGGCCGCGGCCCGGTCTCGCAGGGCCTGGGCTACGAGGAGGCCGGGGTCGCCATGGACCGCGGCTACGTCCTGGTCGACGAGTACATGCGCACCAACGTGCCGACCGTCTCCGCCGTCGGTGACCTGGTCCCGACCCTCCAGCTCGCGCACGTCGGCTTCGCCGAGGGCATGCTGGTGGCGGAGCGGCTGGCCGGTCTGAAGACCGTCCCGATCGACTACGACGGTGTCCCCCGGGTGACGTACTGCCACCCCGAGGTCGCCTCCGTGGGCATCTCCGAGGCCAAGGCCAAGGAGATCTACGGCGCGGACAAGGTCGTCGCCCTTAAGTACAACCTGGCGGGCAACGGCAAGAGCAAGATCCTGAAGACCACCGGCGAGATCAAGCTCGTCCAGGTCAAGGACGGTGCCGTGGTCGGCGTCCACATGGTCGGCGACCGCATGGGCGAGCAGGTCGGCGAGGCCCAGCTGATCTACAACTGGGAGGCGCTGCCGGCCGAGGTGGCCCAGCTCGTGCACGCCCACCCGACGCAGAACGAGGCGCTCGGCGAGGCGCACCTGGCCCTCGCGGGCAAGCCGCTCCACTCCCACGACTGACCCCTCGGTCACTGGGCGCGACGACACAGACTTCCGCAATTTCGTAAGGAGCAACCGAAACCATGGCGGTTTCCGTAACCCTTCCGGCGCTCGGCGAGAGCGTCACCGAGGGCACCGTCACCCGCTGGCTCAAGGCCGAGGGTGAACGCGTCGAGGCCGACGAGCCGCTGCTCGAGGTGTCGACCGACAAGGTCGACACCGAGATCCCGGCCCCCGCCTCCGGCGTGCTGTCCTCCATCAAGGTCGCCGAGGACGAGACGGTCGAGGTCGGCGCCGAGCTGGCCCTGATCGACGACGGCAGCGGCGCCCCGGCCGCCGCCCCGGCCCCGGCCGCCGAGCAGGTCGCCGAGCCCGCTCCGGAGCCGGCCCCGGCCGCCCCCTCCACCGAGCAGGCCGCCCCGGCGCCCGCCCCGACCCCGGGGGCCGCGGCCGGCGGCGGTTCGGCCGAGGGCACCGACGTGGTCCTGCCCGCGCTCGGCGAGTCCGTCACCGAGGGCACCGTCACCCGCTGGCTGAAGCAGGTCGGTGAGGAGGTGGCCGAGGACGAGCCGCTCCTTGAGGTCTCCACCGACAAGGTCGACACCGAGATCCCGGCGCCCGTCGCCGGTGTGCTCCTGGAGATCGTGGTCGGCGAGGACGAGACCGCCGAGGTCGGCGCCAAGCTCGCCGTCATCGGCGCTCCCGGCGCGGCGCCCGCCGCCGCCCCGGCCCAGCAGGCCCCGGCCGCCCCGGCGCAGCCCGAGCCGACGCCCGCCCCGGCGGCCCCGGCCCCGGCTCCGCAGGCGCCGACCACCCCGGCCCCGCAGCAGCAGGAGACCCCGGCGCCCGAGCCGGTCCCGGCCGCCCCGGCGCCGGCGCCCGCGCCCGCCCCGGCTCCGGCCGCCCCGCAGGCCCCGGCCGCCCCCGCCGCCGCCCAGGCGTCGGACGACGGCGCCTACGTCACCCCGCTGGTGCGCAAGCTCGCCGCCGAGCACGGCGTCGACCTGTCCACCGTCTCGGGCACCGGCGTCGGCGGGCGGATCCGCAAGCAGGACGTCATCGCCGCCGCGGAGGCCGCCAAGGCCGCCGCCCCGGCGCCCGCCGCCGCTGCCCCCGCCGCCCCGGCCGCCGCCAAGAAGGCGCCGAAGCTGGAGGCGTCCCCGCTGCGCGGCCAGACCGTCAAGATGCCGCGCATCCGCAAGGTCATCGGCGACAACATGGTCAAGGCGCTGCACGAGCAGGCGCAGCTGTCCTCGGTCGTCGAGGTCGACGTCACCCGGCTGATGAAGCTGCGGGCCCGGGCCAAGGACGGCTTCGCCGCCCGTGAGGGCGTCAAGCTCTCCCCGATGCCGTTCTTCGTCAAGGCCGCGGCCCAGGCGCTGAAGGCGCACGCGCCGGTCAACGCCAGGATCAACGAGGCCGAGGGGACCATCACCTACTTCGACACCGAGAACATCGGTATCGCGGTGGACTCCGAGAAGGGCCTGATGACCCCGGTCATCAAGAACGCCGGTGACCTCAACATCGCCGGTATCGCCAAGGCCACCGCCGACCTGGCGGGCAAGGTCCGGGCCAGCAAGATCACGCCGGACGAGCTGTCCGGTGCGACCTTCACCATCTCCAACACCGGTTCGCGCGGTGCGCTCTTCGACACGATCATCGTGCCGCCGGGCCAGGTCGCGATCCTCGGCATCGGCGCGACGGTCAAGCGTCCCGCCGTGATCGAGACGGAGGAGGGCACGGTCATCGGCGTCCGCGACATGACGTACCTGACCCTGTCCTACGACCACCGTCTGGTGGACGGTGCCGACGCCGCGCGTTACCTGACCGCGGTCAAGGCGATCCTGGAGGCGGGCGAGTTCGAGGTCGAGCTGGGCCTCTGACCCGCCTTCTGCGACCTCACGGTCCGCGCTGCGCCCCCGTCCGGAACTCTCCGGGCGGGGGCGCCGCCGTTTTCCGCCACACCCGGCGTGTAAGCCTCGTCTCACCTGCGTGAAAGCGCCCGTATGCGCCCTTCCGGCGGGGGCGGACGGCCGTATTGTCTATTCGTCAACGCCCCAGGGGGCCGCCAGGGCCCCTCCCTAAGGAGCCCTTCATGACCGCGCCCGTCGTCCACTCGCTCCGCGAGCAGATCCGCGAGCACATCCTGGAGGGGATCATCAGCGGGCGCTGGCAGCCGGGCGAGCGGATCGTGGAGCGGCGGATCGCCACCGAGCTGGAGGTCAGCCAGACGCCGGTCCGCGAGGCACTGCGCGAACTGGAGTCGCTGCGGCTGATCGAGTCGGCGCCGAACAAGGGCGTCCGGGTGCGGAACCTGACGGCGGCCGACCTGGAGGAGAGCTACCCGGTCCGGGCCGGGCTGGAGGCGATCGCGGCGGAGCTGGCGGCGGCGCGGCTGGCGGAGGACTGCTCGGCCCTCGAACCGCACGTCAGCGCGCTGTACGAGGCGGACCGCGGCGCCGACGGGACGGCGCAGGTGCGGCACACGGTCGGTTTCCACCGGGAGCTGGTGCGGGCGGCCGGCAACTCGGTGCTGCTGCACACCTGGGAGGGGCTGGGCATCGAGGTGTTCACGGCGCTGTCGATACGGTGGCTGGGCACGGTGCAGCAGTCCTACGCGGAGGAGCACGAGGAGCTGGTCGCCGCCTTCAAGCGGCGGGACCCGCGCATCGCCGAGCTGGTGAAGTCGCACGTCCTGGGCTGCGCCCCGCGCCCCTGATTCCTGGGGGCTGCGCCCCCAGACCCCCCGATTCGCGCAGTTCCCCGCGCCCCTGAAGGGGCGCGGGGAACTGCGCGATCAGCCACAGCGCGCCCGCACCCGCCATCCGGCCGAGACCACCCGAGCTGTAGCGCGCCTATGCCCACCTGCACTGACCGCCAACTTCAAGGTCACCCCGTGCCATCGCCGAAGGCACCCCGTGCCGACTTTCTCGTGATCAAGAGGTTTTCCCGCTCAACCCTTTGATCGATCATCGATCAGGGAGTTACAGTCACCGATGGACTCCCACCGGGGTCCACGCCCTGTCCTGCCAAAGACCAAGGGCACCCCCGAACCCTTACCGATGAGGGAACCCCCTTCGACTGAGGAAGGCGGCGACATGACCGACCCCCACGCCATCCAGCCGAGCGAGCTCGACCAGCTCCCGGACCGGGACCCGGAGGAGACCGCCGAATGGCAGGCCTCCCTGGACGCCGTCGCGAAGGCGGCCGGACCGCACCGCGCCGCGTATCTGATGCGGCGCACGCTGGAGCGTGCCGAGGGAGCCGGCGTCGCGCTGCCGAAGCTCCTCGAGACGGACTACGTCAACACCATCCCCACCTCCGCCGAGCCGTCCGTGGACGGCGACGAGGAGCTGGAGCAGCGGATCACCGCCTGGAACCGCTGGAACGCGGCGGCCATGGTGACCCGCGGCAGCAAGTACGGCGTCGGCGGCCACATCGCCACCTTCGCCTCCGCGGCCTGGCTCTACGAGACCGGCTTCAACCACTTCTTCCGCGGCAAGGAGGGGGACGGCTCCGGCGACCAGCTCTACATCCAGGGCCACGCCTCCCCCGGCATCTACGCCCGCGCCTTCCTGGACGGCCGGCTGAACGAGGGCCACCTCGACAACTTCCGCCGCGAGTCCGGCGGCAACGGCCTGCCGTCCTACCCGCACCCGCGCCGGCTGCCCTGGCTGTGGGAGTTCCCGACCGTGTCGATGGGCCTCGGCCCGATCTCCGCGATCTACCAGGCGCGCTTCAACCGCTACCTGACCAGCCGCTCCATCAAGGACGTCTCCGACTCGCACGTGTGGGCGTTCCTCGGCGACGGCGAGATGGACGAGCCGGAGTCGACCACCGCGCTGACGCTGGCCGCCCGCGAGGGTCTGGACAACCTGACCTTCGTCATCAACTGCAACCTCCAGCGCCTCGACGGCCCGGTGCGCGCCAACTTCAAGATCGTGCAGGAGCTGGAGTCCCTCTTCCGCGGCTCCGGCTGGAACGTCGTCAAGACGCTCTGGGGCTCCGCCTGGGACGAGCTGTTCCAGCTCGACACCACCGGCGCGCTGGTCCGCCGGCTGCGCGAGGTACCGGACGCGCAGGTCCAGACGTACCAGACCCGCGACGCGGCCTACATCCGCCAGGACTTCTTCGGCAAGGACCCGGCGCTCGTCGAGATGGCGAAGCTGCTGAGCGACGACAAGATCCTGGAGTGTTTCCACTTCTCGCGCGGCGGCCACGAGGCCCGCAAGGTCTACGCCGCGTACAAGGCCGCGCTGTCCCACAAGGGGCAGCCGACCGTGATCCTGGCCCAGACGGTCAAGGGCCACACCCTCGGCAAGGGCTTCGCCTCCAAGAACGCCAACCACCAGATGAAGAAGCTGACGGTGGACGAGTTCAAGGAGATGCGCGACCTCCTCGGCCTGCCGATCAAGGACAGCGACTTCGTCGACGGCGTGGTCCCCTACGGCCACCCGGGCGCCGACTCCCCCGAGGTCCGCTACCTCCAGGAGCGCCGCGCGGCGCTCGGCGGCCCGGCCCCGGCCCGCCGCACGCACGCGCTGGCCCCGCTGCCCGCGCCCGCCGAGAAGGCGTTCGCCGCCTTCGACAAGGGCTCCGGCACGCAGAGCATCGCGACCACGATGGCCTTCGTCCGGCTGGTCAAGGACCTGGTGCGGGACAAGGAGACCGGCAAGCGCTGGGTGCCGATCGTCCCCGACGAGGCGCGCACCTTCGGCATGGAGAGCCTCTTCCCGTCGCTCGGCATCTACTCCCCCAAGGGCCAGACGTACGAGCCGGTCGACCGCGACCAGCTGATGTACTACAAGGAGGCCAAGAACGGGCAGATCCTCAACGAGGGGATCACCGAGGCCGGTTCGATGGCCGACTTCATCGCCGCGTCCACCGCGTACGCCACGCACGGCGAGGCGATGATCCCGTTCTACATCTTCTACTCGATGTTCGGCTGGCAGCGCACGGCCGACCAGATGTGGCAGCTCGGCGACCAGCTCGGCCGCGGCTTCCTGGTCGGCGCCACGGCCGGCCGCACCACCCTGACCGGTGAGGGCCTCCAGCACGCCGACGGCCACACCCCGGTGATCGCCGCCACCAACCCGGCGTCGCTCTCCTACGACCCGGCGTTCGCCTACGAGATCGCCGTGATCGTGCGCGAGGGCCTGCGCCGGATGTACGGCGAGGCGAAGCCCGGTGAGGACCAGAACGTCTTCTACTACCTCACCGTCTACAACGAGCCGATGCCGCAGCCCGCGAAACCGCAGGGCCTCGGTATCGACGAGGGCATCGTCAAGGGCCTGTACCGCTTCAACACCGCGGAGTCGGCCGGTCTCACCCCGGCCGCCAACGCGCCCCGCATCCAGCTGCTCGCCTCCGGTACGGCGATCCACTGGACGCTGAAGGCGCAGCGGCTGCTCGCCGAGGAGTGGGGCGTGGCCGCCGACGTGTGGTCCGCGACCTCCTGGACGGAGCTGCGCCGGGACGCGATGGACGCCGACGCGGCGCTGCTGCGCGGCGAGGACCGCGCGCCGTACGTGCGGCAGGCGCTCCAGGGCGCCGAGGGTCCGGTGCTGGCGGTCTCCGACTACATGCGCCAGGTCCCCGACCAGATCGCGCAGTGGGTCGAGCAGGACTGGTCCTCGCTGGGCGCCGACGGCTTCGGCCTGTCGGACACCCGGGAGGGCGCCCGCCGGCACTTCGGCATCGACGCCGAGTCCGTCGTCGTCGCGGCGCTGGCCCAGCTGGCCCGGCGCGGCGAGGTCAAGGCGACGGCCGTGAAGGAGGCGCGCGAGCGCTACGGCCTGTAGTCCCGTAGTCCCCGCAGGTTTGTCCACAGGCCCCCGCCCCGCGCGGGGGCCTGTTGCATGATGTGGGCCATGCGCGCCGCCCGCCTGATCAAGATGGTCCTGCTGCTCCAGTCCCGGCCCTCGATGACCGCCGCCGAGCTGGCCCGGGAGCTGGAGGTGTCCGAGCGGACGGTCACCCGGGACGCGCAGGCGCTGTCGGAGGCGGGGGTGCCGGTCTACGCCGACCGGGGCCGGACCGGCGGCTACCGGCTGATCGGCGGGTACCGGACGCGGCTGACCGGGCTGGCGCGCGGCGAGGCGGAGGCGCTGTTCCTGTCCGGGGTGCCGGGCGCGCTGCGCGAGATGGGGCTCGCGGACGCGGCGTCGGCGGCCCGGCTGAAGGTCTCGGCGGCGCTGCTGCCGTCCCTGCGCGACGCCTCCCGGACGGCCGCGCAGCGCTTCCACCTGGACGCCCCGAACTGGTTCACCGAGCCGCGCACCCCGCGGCTGCTGCCGGTGGTGGCGGACGCGGTGTGGGACGACCGGCCGGTCACCGCCCGCTACCGGCGCGGCGAACGCGAGGTCGAACGGGAGCTGGAGCCGTACGGGCTCGTGCTGAAGGCAGGGGTCTGGTACCTGTGCGCGCGGGTGGTGCGGCCGGCGGGCGACGGGTCCTTCCGGGTGTACCGGATCGACCGTTTCAGCGCCGTGTCCCTCGGCCCGGAGCGGTTCGTCCGGGACGCGGACTTCGACCTGCCCGGGTTCTGGGCCGAGCGGGCCGAGCAGTTCGCGCGGTCGGTGCTGCGGGCCGAGGCGGTGGTACGGCTCTCCCCGCTGGGGGTGCGGCGGCTGCCGTACGCGGTGGACCCGCCCGCCGCCCGGCAGGCGCTGGCCGCCGCCGGGCCGCCGGACGGAGCCGGCCGGGTCACCGTGACACTGCCGGTGGAGTCCGAGGACGTCGCCCACGCCCAGCTCGGGGCGCTCGGCCCGGAGGCGGAGGTACTGGCCCCCGCCTCGCTGCGGGAGCGGTTCGCGGCGGACGCCCGGCGGCTCGCCGCGCTGTACGGAACGGAGATCGACGGGGAGATAACGATCTGTCGCCCGGACGTGCGCCCCGGCCGCGCAGGGCCGATGCTGGACCCGTGATGGACGAGACGGAGTTCTGGGAGCTGATCGACACCGCTCGCCGGGGCGCCGAGGGCGACCCCGAGGACCAGGCCGACCTGCTGGTGGAGCGGCTGTGCCGGCTGGACCCGGAAGCGGTGCTGGACTTCGCCCGTCACTTCGAGGCCCGCTACCAGCGGGCCTGCACCTGGGAGCTGTGGGGCGCCGCCTCGATCCTGCTCGGCGGCGCCGGCGACGACGCCTTCGACTGGTTCCGCTGCTGGCTGATCGGCCAGGGCCGGGAGGTCTACGAGGGCGCCGTGCACGACCCCGACGCGCTGGCCGGCCTGCTCGACGACTTCGACGACGAGGTCGACGGCGACGGCGAGGACCTCGGCTACGCGGCCGACGAGGCCTACGAACAGCTCACCGGCGCCATCGCCCCGGAGCTCGGCCTGCCCGCCCCGCCCGCCGAACCGCAGGGCACCCCGATCGACCTGGAGAACGACCGGGTACTGGCGGAACGCTTTCCCCAGTTGTGGGA
This sequence comes from Streptomyces sp. NPDC023723, assembly GCF_040639815.1. NCBI lineage: Bacteria > Bacillati > Actinomycetota > Actinomycetes > Kitasatosporales > Streptomycetaceae > Streptomyces > Streptomyces sp. NPDC023723. Next base: position 4,805 of record NZ_JBFAAP010000040.1, on the reverse strand, counting down.
GCGGTTCGGCGACTGACGTCAGGCCGTCGCCCGCCGCCGGGTCGTCTCCGTCGCCAGGTACGCCTGGGTCTGCTCCGCCTTCAGGCCGCCGGCGTGGTGCCGCGGGGCCGCGTTGGCCTGGTCGAGGGCGGAGGCGGTGACCGCCGCCGGGCCCAGTACCACGGCCGCCGCGGCGGCCAGCGCGGCCCAGGGGCGACGCAGTGCCCTGGCCCAGGTACCGGTGCTGTCGTGCTGGCTGTTCTTCATGGTCCCCACCTCCGGTCGGCTTGTGTCACCGACCGTAGGGGGCCCGGCTCTGAGGAGCCTGCGCGGTCGCTGTGACCGTCCTGTGCGGTGGCGCGGCCCTGGAGGCGGGCCGCGTGCTCCCGGATCGCGGGCAGCCGGGCGCTGAGCGCGGCGCCGGGGCAGCTGGTCTGGTAGCCGTCGTCGTGCCCGGCGACGGCGGGCAGCGCGGCGGCGGTGCCGGCCGCGTACCGGCTCAGGCCGTTGCTGGAGACCAGGCGGACCCGGCCGCGCGGGTCGGTGCCGGCCGGGCCCAGTTTCCAGGCGGTCACCGCGGCGATCGCGTCGGTCAGCGCGCGCGGCACGGGTACGCCCTCGGTGTAGGTGCCGAGGGCGGCGATGCCGGCCGTGCGGTGGTTGAAGCCCTGAGTGTGGGCGCCGGTCACGGCCCGGTCGACGCCGCCGGCCCGGCCCTCGTAGACGGTGCCGCAGCGGTCGACCACGAAGTTGTAGCCGAGGTCGTCCCAGTCCCGGCCGCCGGTCTGGCCGGTGTAGATGTCGCGCAGGATGCGGGGCGCGTCGGCGCAGTCGTAGCCGTTCGGGGTGTCGGTGTGGTGCACGAAGACGGCGACGACCTCGTCGTCGTAGCGCGGGGCCGGCTGGCGGCGGGCGGCGGTGCCCAGCCAGGCGGAGCGCGGCACGATGTCCGGCCGGGGCGCCGACCAGCGGCTCTCCGGGCGGGCGGAGGAGCGGGCCTGGGGTCCGGGCGGGCCTTTCGCGCCGCTCGCGAAGAGCGCCAGCGCGACACCGACGGCGAGGACCAGCAGGCAGCCGAGCAGCAGGGCGGGGACCGCGCGGACCGGTATGCGCCCCGCGCGCCGTCTCCCGGCCTCCAGGGGCCCTCGCAGCACACGCATGGAATCACTGTCCGCCGGTCGCGGGCGGCCCGCGACGTGCGCTGTGCCACCCGGTGGAACCATCGTCCCGGTCCGCGGCGTTTCACCGGGTAGCCGCAGGTGTGGCCGGTTCCCGGCCGCGGGTGCGGCACCGGCTGATCACCGGGCCCTTCCGGCGCGTACCGAGGGGTGTCAGGGTCCGAGAGAAAGGCGGCTCGCGTGGATCTGCTCGACATCGTGCTGGCGCTGGTGGTGCTCGCCTACGCGGCCGCCGGGTACCGGCGCGGACTGCTGGCCGGCTGTGTCTCGCTCGCCGGGTTCGTGGGCGGGGCGGTCGTCGGCGTGTGGATCCTGCCGTGGGTGATGGACCTGGTGACGCCGGGCACGACGACGGCGACGGTGACCGCCGTGCTGACGGTGCTGGTCCCGGCGGCGGTGGGGCACGAACTGGCCGGGCGGCTCGCGCTCAGGCTGCGCCGGGAGCTGGACTCCGGGCCGCTGCGGGTGGCCGACGGGGTGGGCGGGGCGGTGGCCAACTCGGCGGCGGCGCTGATCGTGGCGTGGGTGGCGGCGAGTGTGCTGGCCGCCTCGCCGACGCCGCTGCTGGCCTCGGCGATCCGGGACTCGGCGGTGCTCGGCGCGGTGCAGCGGGCGATGCCGGACACCACCCCGGCGTGGTTCTCGCGGGCCACCTCGGCGCTGACCGAGGCGGGGTTCCCGCAGGTCTTCAACCCGTTCGAGAACGAGTCGACGGCCCAGGTCGCCGAGCCCTCCGGGGACAACGTGACGGCGGCGGCCACCAACGCCGCCAAGCTGAGCACGGTGAAGATCGAGGGCGTGGCGGGCAGCCAGGGCCGCGAGGGCAGCGGTTTCGTCTACGCCGACCGGCATGTCATGACCAACGCCCATGTGGTGGCCGGCATCGACGACCCGAGCGTGCGGGTGGGCGGGGTCGGACGGACGTATGCGGCGCGGGTGGTGCTGTTCGACCCGGACAAGGACGTGGCGGTGCTGTACGTGCCGGAGCTGACCGCGCCGGCCCTGCGGTTCGCCGACGACGCCGGGCGGGGCGCGGCGGCGGTGGTGGCCGGCTATCCGCAGGACGGCGACCTGGACCTGCGGGCGGCGACGGTGGCGACCCGGGTGCAGGCCCGCGGCCAGAACATCTACAGCGACGCCGAGGTCACCCGGGAGATCTACGCCATCCGCTCCACGGTCCGCCCGGGGAACTCCGGCGGGCCGCTGCTCACCACCGAGGGCCGGGTGTACGGCGTGGTCTTCGCCCGCTCCACCTCGGACGCCGCCACCGGGTACGTGCTGACGGCGTCCGAGGTGTCCGGCGAGGCCCGGCGGGCGGCGGCGGCGACGGCGGCGGTGGACACCGGGGCGCCGGTGGCCTCGTAGCGCCGGTCCTCAGCGCACGGAGCGTCCCATCAGCACGTCGTCGACGTACACGCCGTCCAGCAGGAACTCCTCGGGGTGCACCCCTTCGACGACGAAGCCCTCGGACTCGTAGAGCCCCCGGGCGGGTGTGTTGGGGCCGAGGACGCGCAGGGTGAGGCGGCGGGCGCCCAGGCGGCGGGCCTCGGCGACGGCGGCCCGGACCAGCAGCCGGCCGATGCCGTGGCCGCGGGCCGCCTCGGACACGGCGAGGCCGTGCACCGCCCGGACGTGGCTGTTGGACGCGAGGCCGGTGGGGCGCCCGAGCCGGAGGTAGCCCACGACGCGGCCGTCGAGTTCGGCGACCAGGTGGGCGTCGGGACCGGAGTGCTCCCGGAAGAAGGGGGCGTCCGGTTCCGGCGGCGGCGAGACCGCGTGCAGCGGGGACCAGGTCTCCCGGTCGAGCAGGCGCAGTGCCTCCTCGTCGTCCGGCCGGGCGGGGCGTATGTGCGGTGCGGGCATGGTGATCACTTTACGGCGGGACGGCCGACCGCCCCGAGGCATTAAGTTCCGGGGAGCGGCAGGATGTTCCCATGGAACCTTCCCGCATCGTGGTGGCCGGCGCGTCCGGTCTGATCGGCAGCGCGCTGGCGCGGTCCCTGACGGCGGACGGGCACGAGGTGGTGCGCCTGGTGCGCCGCGCGCCCCGGGGGCCGGGCGAGGTCCGCTGGGACCCCGAGCGCGGCCGGGTGGACGCGGCGGGGCTGGCCGGCTGCGACGCCGTGGTCAACCTGGCCGGGGCCGGCGTCGGCGACCGGCGCTGGACGGCGGCGTACAAGGCGCGGGTCCGGGACAGCCGGGTGCACGGCACGGCGGCGCTGGCCCGGGCCGTCGCCGCGCTGGACCGGCCGCCCGAGGTCTTCGTCAACGGCAGCGCGATCGGCTTCTACGGCGAGACCGGGGAGCACCCGGTCGACGAGAGCGCCCCGGCGGGCACCGGTTTCCTGCCCGGACTGTGCGTCGAGTGGGAGGCCGCCGCCGCACCGGCCGAGGAGGCCGGCGTACGGACCGTGTTCACCCGCACCGGCCTGGTCGTCGCGCGCGGCGGCGGCGCCTGGGGACGGCTGTTCCCGCTGTTCCGGGCGGGGCTCGGCGGCCGCCTGGGCGACGGGCGGCAGTACTGGTCGTTCGTGGCGCTGCACGACGAGGTGGCCGCGATCCGCCATCTGCTGGCCCGCGCGGACCTGTCCGGCCCGTTCAACCTGACCGCCCCGCAGCCGCGCACCAACCGGGAGATCACCGAGGCGATGGGCCGCGTACTGCACCGGCCCACCCTGTTCGCGGTGCCCGCGCCGGTACTGCGCACGGTGCTCGGCGAGATGGCCGGGGACGTGCTGGGCAGTGCCCGGGTGCTGCCGGCCCGGCTGCTGGAGTCGGGGTTCCGGTTCGCGTTCCCGGAGATCGACGGGGCGATCCGCGCCGCGCTGTGATCCCGGCCGGGCGGGACCGGGCGCGCGGGGAGCCGACCGGCCCTCTCTGCCCCGACCGGCACCCTCCGCGCCGACCGGCCCCGCCGCACCCGGCCGTGTGCGACCTGCGTGCGACCGTGCCCTGTCTCCGTGCGACTGGCACCGACCGGGCGCGGCCCTAATCTCGATCTGAACTCGGGTATTCCGAAAGCCGGTTGGGGCACCCAGCACCCGACCGGCACGCGATCGCGAGGAGGGGCACGTGCTTGAGCCCACGTACCAGGCGGACGTCGTCGTCGTGGGGGCCGGGGTCGCCGGGCTCGCGGCGGCGCATCGGCTGACCAGCCAGGGAGTGTCGACCGTGGTCCTGGAGGCGGCCCCCGTGCCGGGCGGCCGGATGGCGACCGAGAAGGTCGACGGCTTCCGGCTCGACCGGATCGGGCGGTTGCTGCCGACGTCGGGTGCCGAGCTGAGGCTCTTCCCCGGGCTGGACGGGCTGGCGCTGCGGCCCTTCGCGCCCGGGGCGCTGGTGCACAGCGAAGGGCTGCACCACCGGGTGAGCGCCCCCTTCGGGGCCGGGGGCGCACGGGGCGCACTGCACGCCGTACGCGCCCTGGCGAGCACCCCGCGGCCGGTGCCGGGAGCGCGCGGCCCGGTGCTGGACGCCGGACGGCCCGGCAGCACCACCGGACGAGCAGGAACGGTCATCGAGCGATCCGAGACGGTCACCGGGCGTCCGAGGGCGGTCACCGGACGACTGAGCACGGTCGCTGGATGGTACGGGGCCGCACCCCGGACGGCCGGGCGGCAGGCGGCGGCGCGCCGGGGCCGGGCCGGC
>NZ_JBFAAP010000039.1:0-65256 GCF_040639815.1 Streptomyces sp. NPDC023723 | reverse complement strand
GCAAGCGGCTCATAATCGCTGTGTCACCGGTTCAAGTCCGGTCACCGCTACTCTAAGTAGCCGATTGCGGGGTCGGTCCTTCGATCGGCTACTCTCGCCCAGGGTGTGTCGTCTGTCGCGCCCCGGGGCGAACAGGTGACCCGGCGTCGCGCCGGCGTCCCGGCGCGGGGAACTGGCCCGTGCGGTGCGGGGACCTGGCGCGCGCGGTGCGGGGAACTGGCCCGAGGGGGTGGCCTGCCCGTCAGGGTGGGCGGGTCACCCCCTCGGGCGGCTCACTTCACCCGGCCGTACCAGACGCTCTTGGTCCAGATCTTCTGCAGCCGTACCACGTCCCCGGTCTTCGGGGCGTGCCAGATCCTGCCCTTCCCGGCGTAGATGCCGACGTGGTAGACGTTCCGGCCCGAGTGGAAGAACACCAGATCGCCTGCCTTGCGGCTGGCGGCGCCGATGTGCCGCGTGCGGTTGTACTGCTGGGCCGCCGTACGGGGCAGCTTCTTGCCGGCCTTCTTGAAGGAGTACAGCGTCAGCCCGGAGCAGTCGAAGCGGGACGGCCCGGTGGCCCCGTACCGGTACGGGGCGCCCTTCTTGGAGGCCGCGATCTTCAGCGCCTTGGTCGCATGGGTCGCCGCGGCGGCTTCGGAGGCGATGCCGGGGACCACGATCGAGCCGCCCACGGCGGCGATGGTGAGGGCCGAGGCCGTACCGGCCCTGACCATGAGCGACGGGACACGATTGAGCGCAGTCATGCGCAACCCTTCGTCAGCCGCCTGTGAAGGATGACCTGTCGGATTCGGGCTGGCGAAGTTGCCCGGCCGCACGAGTGCGGCTTCACCCCAAGGGCTGCTCGGCTCCGGTCATGGCGTGACCGGCCCGGCGACCCGTCGTGCTCGGGTCCTCCACTCCTGCCGATCCACTCCTGTCGACCGGTCATCCGGGCGGCGGCAGGACTCGGCGTCCGCCCGGATCGCCCCGCCGCTGCGGCGGGGTCTTGTCGTCAGTCAGGGATCTTGACGCAACCGAGACGGAAAATCCCAACGGAACGGGTGGTTTGTGTTGTTACTCACCACTCATCCGTTCGGGTGGACGGCCCTCCGTTCGGCCCAGCGCCGCCGGGACCGGTGACCTTCCGACCAGCGGCGGAGCGCTCCATTCCGGGTCCGACCAGGCGCGTTGCGCAAGCCGGACGGCCTCGGAAGAGGACGTGTTCCTACGCCGATAGGGGGTACGCCGTTCGGTCCGTTTCGGCGCCGGCGGAGACAGCCGCGCCACAGCGACGGAGGTAGCCGCGCCACGGCGTGAAACGAGGTGTCAACCGTCAGGGGGCGGCGGCGTGGTGCCGGTTCACGGGCAGGCAAAGGGACGTCCAAGAAGTAGCCCGGGGCAACGAGAAATGATCTTGACCGGGTTAACGTGGGCGAAACCCGGTGCAACTAGCCTGCCGCTTCGGCCACCTGCGACGTTGCCCCGTGGCTGCGGCAACCGGACCCGCACGGTCCGGAGCGAGGACTGTGAGGTGGGACGTGCGACTGACCCCGCACGAGCAAGAGCGGCTGCTGATCCACGTGGCGGCGGACGTCGCCGAGAAGCGCCGGGCGCGCGGCCTGAAGCTGAACCATCCCGAGGCCGTCGCCCTCATCACGTCGCACATCCTGGAGGGCGCCCGGGACGGCCGCACCGTCGCCGAGCTGATGTCGTCCGGCCGCAAGCTGCTGACCCGGGACGACGTCATGGCGGGCATCCCGGAGATGCTGCACGACGTGCAGGTCGAGGCGACCTTCCCGGACGGCACCAAACTCGTCACCGTCCACGACCCGATCGGCTGAGGGGAGCCGCGCCGTGATTCCCGGAGAGATCCTGTTCGCCGACGGGCCGATCGTCTACAACGAGGGCCGCGAGACCACCCGGCTGACCGTCCTGAACGCCGCCGACCGCCCCGTCCAGGTCGGCTCGCACTACCACTTCGCCGAGGCCAACCCCGGCCTCGACTTCGACCGGGCCGCCGCCCGCGGCAAGCGGCTCAACATCGCCGCCGGCACGGCCGTCCGCTTCGAGCCCGGCATCCCTGTCGAGGTCGAACTCGTCCCCGTGGCCGGCGCCCGGATCGTGCCCGGACTGCGCGGCGAGACCGGAGGTGCCCTCGATGCCTGAGATCTCCCGCGCCGCCTACGCCGACCTGTTCGGCCCCACCACCGGCGACCGGGTCCGGCTCGCCGACACCGACCTGCTGATCGAGATCGAGGAGGACCGCTCCGGCGGCCCCGGACGCGCCGGTGAGGAGGCCGTGTTCGGCGGCGGCAAGGTCATCCGCGAGTCGATGGGCCAGTCCCGAGCCACCCGCGCCGACGGCACCCCCGACACCGTCGTCACCGGCGTGGTGATCGTCGACCACTGGGGCATCGTCAAGGCCGACGTCGGCATCCGCGACGGCCGGATCACCGGCATCGGCAAGGCCGGCAACCCCGACACCATGGACGGCGTCCACCCCGACCTCGTCATCGGCCCCGAGACCGAGATCATCGCGGGCAACGGACGCATCCTGACCGCCGGCGCCGTCGACGCCCATGTGCACTTCATCTGCCCGCAGGTGGCCGACGAGGCGCTGGCCGCCGGCGTCACCACCCTGGTCGGCGGCGGCACCGGACCGGCCGAGGGCTCCAAGGCCACCACCGTCACGCCCGGACCCTGGCACCTGGCCCGGATGTTCGCCGCGATGGAGGCGTACCCGCTCAACATCGGCCTGCTGGGCAAGGGCAACACCGTCTCGCACGAGGCGATGCACTCGCAGATCCGGGGCGGCGCGGTCGCCCTGAAGATCCACGAGGACTGGGGCGCCACCCCCGCCGCCATCGACGCCGCGCTCACCGTCGCCGACGCGACCGGCGTCCAGGTCGCCATCCACACCGACACCCTCAACGAGGCCGGCTTCGTCGGCGACACCCTCGCCGCGATCGCCGGCCGCGGCATTCACGCGTACCACACCGAGGGCGCGGGCGGCGGGCACGCACCGGACATCATGACGGTCGTCTCCCAGCCGCACGTGCTGCCCAGCTCCACCAACCCGACCCGCCCCTACACCGTCAACACCGCCGAGGAACACCTCGACATGCTGATGGTCTGCCACCACCTCAACCCGGCCGTCCCCGAGGACCTCGCCTTCGCCGAGTCCCGCATCCGGCCCTCCACCATCGGCGCCGAGGACGTCCTGCACGATCTGGGCGCCATCTCGATCATCTCCTCCGACGCGCAGGCGATGGGCCGGGTCGGCGAGGTGATCCTGCGGACTTGGCAGACCGCCCACGTCATGAAGCGCCGGCGCGGCGCGCTGCCCGGCGACGGCCGCGCCGACAACCACCGGGTGCGTCGCTATGTCGCCAAGTACACGATCAACCCGGCGCTCGCCCAGGGCATGGCCCGCGAGATCGGCTCGGTGGAGACCGGCAAGCTCGCCGACCTGGTGCTGTGGGAACCGGAGTTCTTCGGCGTCAAGCCGCTGCTCGTCCTCAAGGGCGGCCAGATAGCTTACGCGCAGATGGGCGACGCCAACGCCTCCATCCCGACCCCGCAGCCGGTGCTGCCCCGGCCGATGTACGGAGCGATCGGCCGGGCCCCGGCGGCCAACTCGGTCAACTTCGTCGCCCCCGCCGCCCTGGAGGACGGGCTGGCCCAGCGGCTCGCGCTCGGCAAGGAGTTCGTGCCGATCGAGTCGACGCGCGGCGTCACCAAGGCCGACCTGCGGGAGAACGCCGCGCGGCCGGACGTACGCATCGACCCCGACAGCTTCGCCGTGCACATCGACGGCGAACTGGTCGAGGCCGAACCCGCGGCGGAACTGCCCATGGCCCAGCGATACTTCCTCTTCTGATGCCAGAGCTTCTGATGCCAGGGCTTACGACGCCAGTTCGCACAACGCCAATCCGTGCGACGCCAGTTCATGCGACGCCAGTTCATGCGACGCCAGCGCTTGCGACGTCAGCGCTTGCGTCGCAAGTACTCCCGATGCCCAGGACAACCGATGTCTAGGGCAGCGCTCCTGGTTCTGGCCGACGGCCGCTTCCCCGCCGGAGGGCACGCGCACTCCGGGGGTGCGGAGGCGGCCGTCCGCGCCGGACGGATCACCGGGGCCGGGGACCTCGAAGGCTTCTGCCGGGGCCGGCTGCACACGACGGGGCTGGTGTCGGCCGCGCTCGCCGCGGCGGCGGCCCTCGGCCTGGACCCGGCCTCCCTCGACGCCGCCGCGGACGCCCGGACCCCGTCCCCCGCGCTGCGGGCCGTGGCGCGCAAGCTGGGCCGACAGCTGATGCGGGCCGCCCGCGCGACCTGGCCGTCTCCCGAACTCGACGCCCTGGCCCGTGCGTTCCCCAAGGGCGCGCACCAGCCGGTGGTGCTCGGCCTCGCGGCCCGGTCGGCGGGGCTCGGGCCGCTGGACGCGGCGTACTGCTCGGCGTACGAGAGCGTCAGCGGTCCCGCGACGGCGGCGGTGCGGCTGCTCAGCCTGGACCCGTTCGACGCGACCGGGGCGCTGGCGCGGCTGGCGCCGGAACTGGACCGGGTGGCCGACCGGGCCGTCGACGCGGCCCGGCGGGCGGCGGACGCCGGGCCCGACGCACTGCCCGCGGCCTCGGCGCCGCTGCTGGAGATCGCGGCGCAGGCACATGCCGCCTGGCCCACCCGGTTGTTCGCCTCTTAACGTCCCCCTTCGGCCGCAACGGCCGCCCTCGCCGGAACAGGAGCCGTCATGCACCTCGATCACTCCCACTCGCACGGTCCCGCCGCCGTCAGCGCCGACGCCCGCCGCCCCGACGGCACCCGTCGGGCGCTGCGGATCGGGCTCGGCGGGCCCGTCGGGTCCGGGAAGACCGCCACCGTCGCCGCGCTCTGCCGGGCGCTGCGCGACGAACTCTCCCTCGCGGTCGTCACCAACGACATCTACACCCGCGAGGACGCCGAGTTCCTGCTGCGCGAGGCCGTGCTGCCGCCCGAGCGGATCAGCGCGGTGGAGACCGGGGCCTGCCCGCACACCGCGATCCGGGACGACATCTCCGCCAACCTGGAAGCCGTCGAGGACCTGGAGGACGAGGTCGGCCCGCTGGACCTGATCCTCGTCGAGTCCGGTGGCGACAACCTGACCGCCACCTTCTCCAAGGGTCTGGTCGACGCGCAGATCTTCGTCATCGACGTGGCCGGCGGCGACGACATCCCGCGCAAGGGCGGCCCCGGCGTGACCACCGCCGACCTGCTGGTCGTCAACAAGACCGACCTCGCCCCGTACGTCGGCTCCGACCTGGCCCGGATGTCCGCCGACGCCAAGGCGCAGCGCGGCGCACTGCCCGTCGTCCTCCAGTCGCTCAGGGACGACCCGGGCGTGGCGGACGTCGCCGCCTGGGTCCGCTCGAAGCTCACCGCGTGGACCGCGTGAGGGGGACGGCCGGCCTGCGGGCCACAGCACGCGTCCACGCCCGCCGGGACGGACGCGGCGGCACCGCGCTGCCGGTGCTCGACGGCGAGGGCCCGCTCGCGCCGCGCCGCACCCGGGGCAGCGGGGCCGAGGCGCGGGTCACGCTGGTCGGCGCGATGAGCGGACCGCTGGGCGGGGACCGGCTCACCGTCGAGGCGGACGTCGGCGCGGGCGCCCGGCTGCGGGTCGGATCGGCGGCGGCCACCATCGCGCTGCCCGGCCAGACCAAGGACGAGGCCCACTACGACGTCCGGCTCACCGTCGCCGACGGCGGCGAACTGCACTGGCTGCCCGAGCAGCTGATCTCCGCGCGCGGCAGCGAACTGTACGTCACCACCCGGGCCGACCTCGGCGCGGACGCCCGGCTGGTGCTGCGCGAGGAACAGGTGCTCGGCCGGACCGGCGAGGAACCGGGGCGGCTCACCAGCCGGCTCACGGTACGGATCGCCGGGCGGTGCGTGCTCGACCAGGAACTGGCCTGCGGACCCGGCGCGCCCGGCGGCTGGGACGGCCCGGCGGTGCTGGCCGGGCACCGGGCCGTCGGCCAGATCGTCGTCGTACGGCCGGAGTTCGCCCGGCGGATGCCGCCGGCGAGGATGGCCGGGGACGGTACGGCCGTGCTGCCGCTCGCCGGGCCCGCCGTCCTCGTCACCGCCCTGGCGCCCGACGCGCTGCGGCTGCGCCGGTCGCTGGACGAGGCACTGGACTCCCTCGGCCGGGGCTGAAGCGGACGCTCCGACGGCCGAACGCGTCAACCCGTTTATCGGATTGGCAAAGAAGCCGGGTCGCCCCTGTCCTCAGGGAACCCACAGCCGGGAGGATCCCGGTACCCATCGCAAAGATGTACGGGGAGGGTCCACTTGAGGACGATACGACTGAAGCGGAGCACGGCCGCGCTCGGCGCCGCCGGAGTGCTGGTCTCCGCGACGCTGGCGGCCGGCGCCGTCAGCGCGCCCGCGGCGAACGCCAGTGCGACCGCCCGGCACGGGAACACCCAGGACCTCCAGGCGTACGGCGCCGCCGTCGCCGCGGCCCGCGCCGCCAAGGCCGGGATCGACTGGCAGGACTGCCCCGCCGACTGGGGCCTGGCCGCGCCGATCCAGTGCGGTTACGTCACCGTCCCGCTCGACTACGCGAAGCCGTACGGCAAGCAGATCAAGCTCGCCGTCGACCGCATCGGCAACACCGGTACGAAGGCGCAGCGCCAGGGCGCGCTCATCTACAACCCCGGCGGCCCCGGTGGCTCCGGTCTGCGCTTCCCGACCCGGGTGACCGCCAAGAACCCGATCTGGGCGAAGACCGCCGAGGCGTACGACTTCGTGGGCTTCGACCCGCGCGGTGTCGGCAAGTCGACCCCGATCTCCTGCGTCGACCCGCAGGAGTTCGTCAAGGCACCCAAGATGGACCCGGTGCCCGACTCCGAGGCCGACAAGCGCGCCCAGCGCAAGCTGGCCCGCGAGTACGCCGAAGGCTGCGCCGAACGCAGCGGCACCATGCTGCCGCAGATGACCACCCCGAACACCGCGCGCGACATGGACGTGATCCGCGCCGCGCTCGGCGAGAAGAAGCTCAACTACCTCGGCGTCTCCTACGGCACCTACCTGGGCGCCGTCTACGGCACCCTCTTCCCCGGCCATGTGCGCCGGATGGTCGTCGACAGCGTCGTCAACCCGTCCCGTCAGAAGATCTGGTACCAGGCCAACCTGGACCAGGACGTCGCCTTCGAGACCCGCTGGCAGGACTGGCAGGACTGGGTCGCCGAGAACGACGCCGCCTATCACCTCGGCGACACCCGCGCCGAGGTCCAGGCCCACTGGCTGAAGCTGCGCGCCACCGCGAAGGCGGACCCGATCGGCGGGGTGGTCGGCCCGGCCGAACTGCTCTCCTTCTTCCAGAGCGCCCCGTACTACGACTCCGCGTGGGCGTCCGTAGCCTCGGTGTTCAGCGCGTACGTCGGCGGGGACACCCAGGCCCTGGTCGACGCCGCCGCCCCGGACCTGTCGGACACCGCGGGCAACGCCTCCGCGGAGAACGGCAACGCCGTCTACACGGCCGTCGAGTGCGCCGACGCCCAGTGGCCCACCGACTGGCGGACGTGGGACCGGGACAACACCCGGCTGCACCAGGACTATCCGTTCCTGACCTGGTCCAACGCCTTGATGAACCTGCCCTGCGCCACCTGGCCGGCCAAGCAGCACACCCCGGTGAACGTGCAGACCGGCAAGGGCCTGCCGCCGGTGCTGATCGTCCAGTCGGAGCGGGACGCGGCCACGCCGTACGAGGGCGCCGTCGAACTGCACCAGCGGTTCAAGGGCTCGCGGCTGATCACCGAGCGGGACGCCGGTTCGCACGGCGTCACCGGGCTGACCAACCCGTGCGTCAACGACCGCGTCGACACCTATCTGCTCACCGGAAAGGTGGACGCCCGGGACGTGACCTGCGCCCCGCACGCCACGCCGAAGCCGTAACCCGTCCGGGTCAGGGGCGGCCGGTCCGCACCGGCCGCCCCTTTCTCATGCCCGGTGCCCCGCCAGCCAGACGTCCTCCGCCGGGTAGTCGAAGAGGTCCCCGTGCGCCTGGACCATCTTCGGGTACGCCACCCGCCAGTCCGGTTCCGCGGCCAGCCGCTCCGTGATGAACGCGACGGTCTCCGGCAGCGTCTCGGCGTACCGGGTCACCGGGCGGTAGCCCAGTTCCCGCCGCGCCGCCGTCATGTCGCACACCACCGGCGCCGGCACCGACCAGGGCGTGTCGCCCACCCCGGGCGCGGGCGGCCCGCCGTCCACCAGGACGTCCGCCACCTCCACGCCCATCACGGCGTCGATCGCCGCGGCGATCTCGGCCACCGTCGGCGCGTCCGGGTCCACCGCGTTCAGCACCCGGCTGCCCGGCCGGGCGGCGGCCAGCCGGATCAGCTCGGCGATGTTGCGCACCCCCGCCGGATGGAACCGGCTCGCACCCCGGTGGGCCAGGACGCGGCGGCGCCGCCCGTCCAGGTTGCGCTTGACGAAGTACAGCTCGCGCGGCGAACGGCAGTACGGCCCGTGCACCGCGCCCGCCCGCACCAGCGTCACCGGCAACCGGTCGCCCGCGGAGAGCAGTTCGCGCTCCAGCGCCACCTTGCGGGTGCTGTAGGTGGCGTCTCCCGGGCGGACGGTGCGCTGCTCCTCGGTGAGCGGCACCGGATACTCGGGGAAGCCGCCGGGCTCCTCCTGGGTGTCGAAGCCGCGGCCCTTGTCGTCCTCGTACACCGACACGCTGGAGACCACCACCGCCGCGCCGATCCGCCCGGCCAGTGAGGTCAGCTGCCGTGCGTGCGCCGGCCCGAACGCCACCGTGTCCACCAGCACGTCGCAGCCGTCGCCGACCGCCGCGGCCAGCGCGCCGTCGTCCTCCCGGTCCGCCCGCACCACGCGTACGCCGTCCGGCCAGCCGGCGTCCCGCCCGCCGCCGCGCGAGACGGCGGTCACCTCCCAGCCGTCCCGGGCCAGCGCACCCACCACCGGCCGCCCGATCTGTCCCGTCGCCCCGACCACTACAGCTCGTGTCATACCGGGACGGTAGGCGGACCGGGGCCGCCGCGTCAGCGCTGTCTGCCGACGGCAGAGCGCGGCTAACCGAGCGGCATCCGGGGAAACCGCCGCCCCCGCGCGCCCGCCTCCTCCGCCTCGGCCTTGACCTCGGCGGCGTACCGGTCGACGTACTCCTGACCGGACAGCGCCAGGATCGCGTACATGATCTCGTCGGTGACGGCCCGCAGCACCGTCTTCTCGTGCTCCAGACCGGCGTAGCGGGAGAAGTCCAGGGGCGCGCCGAAGCGGATGGTGATCGGGCGGACGCGGGGCAGCCGCCGGCCCGGCGGCTGCGCCTCGAAGGTGCCGATCATGGCGCACGGCACCACCGGCACCCCCGCGGTCAGCGCCATCACCGCGACCCCGACCTTGCCCTTGTAGAGCCGTCCGTCGTGCGAGCGGGTGCCCTCGGGATAGATGCCGAGCAGTTCGTCGCGGCCCAGCACGCCGAGCCCCTCGCGGACCGCGGCCCGGCCCGCCTCCTTGCCGGAGCGGTCGACCGGGATCTGCCCGGCGCTGCGGAAGAAGGCCGCGGTCAGCCGGCCCTTCAGGCCGGGGCCGGTGAAGTACTCGGCCTTGGCGAGGAAGGTGATCCGGCGCCTGAGCACGGCGGGCATCAGGAAGTGGTCCGAGAACGACAGGTGGTTGCCGGCCACGATGGCCGCCCCCGACGTCGGCACCTGGTCCAGGCCCTCGATCCGGGGCCGGAAGACGAGTCTCAGCAGTGGTCCCAGCAGTACGTGTTTGAGCAGGTGGTAGAACACGGCTCAGCTCCTACTCTGCGCGGCGACTGACAGTTTGTCAGGTGCCCGGACCGGTGGCGACCCGTCGTCCGCCGGGCGGTCGGCGCATTTGTGGGATCTTCTGAAGAGGAGTCTGGGGTGCGCCGTGTGCGCCGTGTTTCTGGCGTCGTCGGTGCGACCCCTTAGTCCCACTGGTGGGTGATGCCCCTAGTAAAGCGCGTGAGGTGTGGGGAGGATTCAGAGCAGGACCGGATCTTCTCTGTGGCGAAATGCGGTGTAGGAATGGCCAGTTGTTCTTCCATGCAGGATTCCGACGCGCGACTTCCGGCGGAGATCGACGCGTCGTCCTTGGCCGATGTCCCCGAAGGGCCGCCCAGAAGAATTCTGCTGACCGGCGCCACGGGTTTTCTGGGTGGTTTCCTGCTCACCGACCTGCTCGCGGCGTCCGATGCCCGGATCCACTGCCTGGTGCGGGCGGAGTCGGCCGGATCGGCCGAGGAGCGGCTCGCGGCCCAGTTACGCGACCGGGGTGTGCCGGAGCACTGGATGTCGCGGGTCGATGTCGTGCTCGGCAGCCTGGCGAAGCCCCGGTTCGGACTGACCGAAGAAGAGTTCTCGGCCCTCGCGCGGGACGTCGACGTCATTTACCACTGCGGCGCGTGGGTCAATCTCCTGGCGGGTTACCAGATTCTGCGCGGCTGCAATGTGACGGGGACCCAGGAAATCCTGCGCCTGGCCACCCGGTCCCGCCGAATTCCCGTGCATTACATCTCGACGATGGGCGTGCTCACGGCGGCCCAGGGCGCCGGCACCGTCTCCGGCTACTGCGCCACCAAGCAGGTCGCGGAGCGGTTGGTCGCGCAGGCCGCGGACCGCGGCCTGCCCACGATGGTGCACCGGCCCGGGGTGATCCTGGCGGACTCGCGCACCGGCCTGGTGGGCAGGTCGGACTGGTTCGTCCACCTGACGAGGGCGAGCATCCGGGCCGGCTGCGCCCCCGACCACCCCGGCCTGCTGCCGGTCGGCACCGTCGACTTCACCAGCCGCGCCATCGTCGACCTGTCCCTGAGCCGCCGGGCCGAAGGACAGGTGTACCACGTGGTCGATCCGCGGCCGCTGCCCTTCACGGCGTACTTCCAGGGCTTCGCGGAGGCGGGCGTCGACCTCCCGATCGTCGCGTTCGACACCTGGCTGGAGCGGCTGCGCGACTTGGGGGACGAGGTCCCGCGCAGCACCCTGCGGCTGGCCGTCGAGACGCTCCGGCAGATGATGCCGGCCCAGGGGCAGGAGGCCGGCGACCCCCTCGTCGCGGTGCCCGCGCACCGCACCCCGCCGGTGCTGGACGCCGCCTACTTCCGCCGGCTGCTCGACTTCCTGGGCCGCGACGCGGTGGGCGCGCTGCCCGCCCGGTGACCTGCCCGTAGTCCCTTTCCGTACGCGCACCTCCCTCCACCTATCACGCTGGAGTTCCGCATGTCCCTTTTCACCCTGGAAGACTTGGTGGCGATGGTGGCCGAGATCGCCGGCGCCGACGCGGCCAAGGCGGTCGCGGAGCAGCCCGCCGACGCGCCGTTCACCTCCTTGGGGTTCGACTCGATGGCCGTCATCGAGCTGGCCGAGCAGATCCAGGAGCGCTACGGCGTTCCCATCCCGGACGAGGCGGTGCACGACCTGCGCACCGTCCGGCGGACTCTCGACTACGTCAACCAGCAGGCAGCCGTCGCCACCGCGGACGGAGCCCGCTGATGGAACCGACCCGGAGCGCGGGGCGACTGACGGGCATCGGTGTCTACCGCCCCGGCGGTCTGCTCACCAGCGCCGAACTCGACACCAGGTTCGGCCGCGAAGCGGGCTGGATCGAGCAGATCACCGGCATCCGCACCCGGCTGAAGGCAGGCCCCGACGACACCTTCGTCGAGATGGCCGCGCAGGCGGCGGACAAGGCCCTGGCCCACGCGGGCCTGGCCTCCGACGCCGTGGACTGTGTCCTGTTCTCCTCCGCCAGCAGTGTCGGCCAGGAAGCCTGCCGGGCCGCGAGTCTCGCCCACCGCATCGGTGCCACCCGGGCCGGCGGGTTCGACCTCGACGGCGGCTGCGCCGGCTTCAGTTACGGGCTGGCGCTGGCCTCGGGACTCATCGCGGCCGGACAGGCGCGGCAGGTCCTGGTCGTGGCCGCCGAGCGGCTGAGCGACATCACCGATCCCACCGACTGCGAGACCGTCATGATCTTCGGCGACGCCGCCGGGGCCGCGGTGGTGAGCGCCGCGGAGCACGGCGGGATCAGCCCGGCCGTCTGGGGAACCCACGGCGTCGGCGCACCCTGGATGACCGGCGCCCCACCGAAACCCGGCGCCGAGCACTCCTCGTACCTGCACATGGACGGCACCCGGGTGATCCGCTGGTTCGGTTCACGGATGCCGCAGGTGGCCCGGGCCGCGCTCGACGCGGCCGAGCTCACCTGGGACGACGTCCGCGCCTTCGTGCCGCACCAGTGCAACGGGCGGCTGATCGACCTGATGGTCCGCAGGCTGCGGCTGCCCCCGCGGGTGGCGGTCGCCCGCAGCATCGTCACCGACGGCAACACCAGTTCGGCGTCGATCCCGCTGGCCCTGGAGCGACTGCTCGCCACGGGCACCGCGCAGCCCGGCGACAAGGCGCTGCTGCTGGGCTTCGGCGCCGGGCTGACCTGGTGCGCCCAGGTGGTCGAACTTCCTTGAGGAGCAACTCATGAACGCCCCGTCCCGGTCCGCGGTCGACCTGGCACCCGTCACCGCACTCGACCCCGGACCCGACGCCGGTGTCGTGGACCGTCCGTTGTCCCGGCTGTCCGGCCCCGACCTCGACACCCTCCTGCTGATCCGCCACTTCGAGCTGGCCCTGCTCGACCTGTTCTCCCAGGGCCGGCTGCACGGCACCACGCACACCTGTCTCGGCCAGGAGTACGTGCCCGTCGCGCTCTACCCCCTGCTGGACGACGGCGACTACGTCTTCAGCAACCACCGCGGCCACGGCCACTACCTGGCCCGCTTCCACGACCCGCACGGCCTGCTGGCGGAGATCATGGGGCGGGCGGGCGCCGTCTGCCACGGAGTCGGCGGCAGCCAGCACATCTACCGCGACCGCTATCTGTCGACCGGCGTACAGGGCCAGAGCCTGCCCGTCGCCGTGGGCGTCGGCCTGCACCTCAAGCGGGCCGAGCCGGGCCGGATCGCGGTGGTCCACATCGGTGACGGCACCTGGGGCGAGGGCGCGGTGTACGAGGCGCTCAACATGGCACAGCTGTGGCAGGTCCCCGTGCTCGTCGTGGTGGAGCACAACGGCATCGCGCAGTCCACCCCGACCGAACGGCAGCTGGCCGGCACCATCGGGGCCCGGGCCGCGGCCTTCGGCGTCGGCCACCTGCGCGTCGACTCCGTGGACGTCACGGAAGTACGCGACGCCCTCGCGCCCGTGGTCGACCGGGTCCGCGACCGGCACCAGCCCTACGTGGTGGAGTGCGTCACCCACCGGGTGGGCCCGCACAGCAAGGGGGACGACACCCGCCCCGCCGAGGTCCGGGACCGGGCGGCGGCCCACGACTGGTACCGCCGCTACCGACAGCACCACCCCGAACAGTTCGCCGCCGCCGATCACGCGCAGGCGCAGGCCGTCGCCGCCGTGGTGCGCGAGGTCGGGGCGCGTCCGGCGTCACGCTGGGAGGCGCGATGACCCGCCGCGAGCGAGTGGCCGAGAACCTGAACAGGGCACTGCACGCCCTCCTCGGCGACGATCCGAACACCTATGTGATCGGCGAGGACGTCGCCGACCCCTACGGCGGCGCGTTCAAGGTGACCCGTGGACTCTCCGACCGCTACCCCCGGCAGGTGCTCTCCTCACCGCTCAGCGAGGGCGGCATCGCGGGCGTGGGCGCGGGCCTGGCGCTGGCCGGCAACCGGTCCGTGGTCGAGATGATGTTCTCCGACTTCGCCGCGCTGGCCTTCGACCCGTTGCTGAACTTCGCCGCCAAATCGGTGTCGATGTACGGCCGCAGGGTGCCGATGAGCATGGTCGTCCGCTGCCCCACCGGCGGGAACCGGGGGTACGGCCCGACCCACAGCCAGAGCCTCCAGAAACACTTCCTCGGCATCCCCGACCTCCAGATCCGGGAGGCGTCCCCGTTCCACGACAGCCACCGGGTGCTGACCGCGATGCTCGACCGTGCGCAGCCCGGAGTGCTCTTCGAGGACAAGGTGCTCTACACCCGCCCGATGTACGAGGGCGGCGTCGTGGACGACCTCTTCCGCTACGAGGTGCTGGCCGACCCCAGCGAGACCGCCCGGGTGTTCGCGCCGGACTGCGGCGCCCCGGACTGGATCGTCCTGGCCCCGGGCGGGCTCACCGAGCGGGCCGTCGCCGCCCTGCGCACGCTGCTCCTCGAAGAGGAGATCACCTGCGAACTCCTGGTGCCCTCCCAGCTCTACCCCTTCGACAGCAAGGCACTGCTCCCGGTGCTGTCCCGGGCCGAGCGGATCTGTGTCGTGGAGGACGGCACGGCCGACGGGACCTGGGGCGAGCTGCTCGCCCAGCGGCTCCACGAGCAGCTGTGGGGCCGGCTGGCCCGCCCGGTGCTGCTGCTGAGCGCCGAGCCGAGCATCGTCCCGACCGCGGCACACCTGGAGCACGAGGTGTTGCCCCAGTCGTCCACCATCCACCGCGCGGTCATGGAGGCAACGAAGTGATCGGCATCGAACTGCCCACGCTCAACACCAACGACTCCAGCTACACCCTGGTCGAGTGGCTCGTCCCGGACGGCAGCAACATCAAGGGCGAGCAGCCGCTGGCGGTCGTGGAGACGTCCAAGGCCAGCGAGGAGATCGAGAGCACCGGCCCCGGAATCCTGCACGTGCTGGTCGACAGCGGCCAGGACTGCACACCGGGGCAGGTGATCGCCTACCTCTTCGAGTCGGCCGAGGAGCGCGACTCCTATCGCGCGGCGTCGGCCGCCCAGGCGGCGCAACCACCCTCGGCCGGGGCGGAGCCGGACATCACGGAGCCGAACATCACCAGGGCGGCCCGTGCGCTCGCCGACCGGCACGGCCTGTCCGACACCGAGCTGCGCGGTCTCGGCCGCACGGTGATCCGTACGGCCGACGTCGAGGGCCTGGTGCGGCGAGCCGCTCCGGCGTCCCCGGCCCCGCAGCGCCGGCTGTCCAAGCGGCAGCGGGCGGTGGGGGCGGTGGTGACCGAGTCGATGCGTACCGTCCCGGCCGCGGCCGCCTACGCCAAGGTCGACGCCGGGCCGGCGGAGGAACTGGCCCGGCGGCTGTCCGAGCGCACGGGAAGTTTCGTCTCCCTGCCCGTGCTGCTGGTCAAGGCGGTGGCCCGCCGGCTGGCCGGGCATCCGCTGATGTTCGCCGCGCTCACCGACGACGACGCGGTGCGCGAGGCCGAGCGGGCCCATGTGGGCGTCACCATGGACGCGGGCAGGGGCCTGTACACCCCGGTGGTGCACGACGCCGCCCAACTGGACAGCGACCGGATCGCCGACATCCTGACCGGCTTCCGGAGCAAGGCGTTCCGCGGCACGTTCCAGGCCGCCGAACTGGCCGGGGCCAACATCATGGTCGCCCCCCACACCACCGAGGGCCTGATCCTGGCCACCCCCATCGTCTTCCCCGGCCAGACCTGCGTGGTCTCCGTCGGCGCCGTCGACGACCAGGTGGTACTGGACGCGGCGGGCACGCCGCGCGCCCGCCGGTTCGCGCACCTCGGTCTGGTCTACGACCACCGGGTGGTCAACGGCGGGGACGCGATGGCCTTCCTCAAGGACCTGAAGGAGGAACTGGAGGCACCGGCGGCGCTCGGCTGAGGCCGGACCCATCCGGGCAGCCGCCCTCCCACCCGGCCCGACCCACCACCGCGGCGACCCACCACGGGGTATCGCCCGCCGGAAAGGACACCACTGGCATGACCACCGACACGACCCCCCACAGCCGCGCCTACGACCTGCTCGCCTCGGTCCTCAACGAGAAGTTCGAAGTGCCGCGCGAGGCCATCGTCCCCACCGCGACCTTCGAGCAGCTGGACCTCGACTCGCTCGCCGTGGTGGAGCTCTTCGTCGTCCTCACCGAGGAACTCGGCATCGAGCTGGAGGACGGCGAAGCCGATCCGGACCTCACGCTGGCCGGCGTGGCCGACCTCATCGCCCAGGCCGTCAAGGAATGAGCGGCGCCCGGCCCGATGTCGCCGTCACCGGAATCGGCCTGGTCACTCCGGCGGGCACCGGCCGCGAGGCCAGCTGGGAGGGGGTGTGCGCGGGCCGCCCCACAGCCCGGCACATCCCCGAACTCAAAGGTCTTCCGGTCGACTTCGGCTGCCTCGTACCCGACTTCTCCCCGCGCGGTCACGTCCCCGGCTCCCGGCCCTGGCAGTACGACCGGTTCACCCAGTTCGCCCTCTGCGCCGCCCTGGAAGCGGTCACGGACGCCGGACTGGACCCGGCCGACTGGGACGGCGACCGCGTCGCGGTGGTCTTCGGCAGCTCGGCGGGCGGCACCGGCACCATGCTGGAACAGCACCGCAAACTGATCGACAGCGGTACGGCCCGGGTCTCCCCGCTGCTGCTGCCGATGTTCCTGCCCAACATGGCCACCGGACAACTCACCATCCACCTGCGCGCCCGCGGCCCGGCGCTGTGCACGGTCACCGCCTGCGCCTCCGGCGCCACCGCCATCGGAACCGCCCTGCAACTCCTGCGCTCCGGAGCCTGCGACATCGCCGTCGCCGGGGCCTCCGACGCGGTCGTGCAGCCTCTGTGGGTCACCGGATTCGACCGGATGGGCGCCCTGTCCCGGCGCGGCGACGCCCCGGGGGCCGCCTCCCGGCCCTTCGACACCGCCCGGGACGGCTTCGTCATGGCGGAGGGCGCGGCAGCGCTGGTCCTGGAACCGGCGACCGCCGCAAAGGCCCGCGGCCGCCCCGGCTACGCCCTGCTGGCGGGCTACGGCGCCTCCTCCGACGCCCACCACGCCGTGGCGCCCGACCCCGACGGCAAGGGCGCGGCCCTTGCCGTACAGCGCGCCCTGGACGACGCCGGCGCCCGCCCCGGGGACGTCCAGCACGTCAACGCGCACGGCACCAGCACCCCGCTGAACGACGCCGCCGAAGCCCGCCTGATCCGCCGGCTCTTCCCCCAGCAGCCCTCCGTTACCTCCGTCAAGGGCACCCTCGGTCATCTGCTGGGCGCCGCCGGAGCCGTCGAGGCGGCGATCACCGCCCTGTCCGTGGCGCACGGCCGGGTGCCTCCGGTGGCCAACCTCGAACACCAGGAAGGGGACGCCGAGATCAACGCCGTGGCCGGCACCAGCCGGGCCCAGACCATCGACCTGGCGCTGAGCCATTCCTTCGGATTCGGCGGCCACAACGCCGTACTCGCCTTCAGAAGCTGTACGACCGAACCGGAACCGGCTCCGGAGCACGCCGGCCGGGCCTAGCGTCAACGGTCTGTCCGGTTCTGGACGGTCCGCCGTAAATGCCTGGACCGGCGGCCGCTCCCGCCGGAAGACTTCCGAGTCCTGACTCTCGGGAGTGTGATGGGAACAACAGATACGCGCGCGCCGACGCCGGGCAGGAGCGCGGTGCTGCTGGCACTGCGCCACTACGGCAGGGAACTGCTGCGACTGCGCCGGCTGACCCTGCCCGCCCTGCTGCTGCCCGCCGTCGGCAACATCGGCATCCGCTACGTCGCCCCCCTGCTCATCGCCAAACTGGCGGGGCAGGCGGCCGGCGACCACGGTCTCACCCTCGCGTCGGCACTGCCGTACGTGCTGGGTTTCGGCGTGACGCTGCTGCTCGCCGAGGCCGTGTGGCGGATCGGGCAGCACTGTCTGAACCGAGTGGACGCCCTCGGCATGGAACACCTGTACGTCACCGGTATGGATGAACTCCTCGCCAAGGACGCGGCGTTCTTCCACGACAACTTCGCCGGGTCCCTGACCAAGCGGGTGCTCAGCTTCGGCAAGCGCTTCGAGGACTTCGTCGACACGCTGACGTACCGGATCGTGGGCAGTCTGGTCCCCCTGGTGTTCGGCGCCGTGGTGCTGTGGCGCTACGAACCGATGCTCGTCGTCGGCCTGCTGGTGATGATCGCGCTGACCGTGCTGGCCGCGACGCCGCTGATCCGGCGCCGGCAGGCGCTCGTCAACGACCGCGAGGCGGCGATCGCCCGGGTCTCCGGGCACGTCGCCGACAGCCTGGGCAACATGGAGACCATCCGGGCCTTCGCGGCGGAGCGCCGGGAGGCCGACGAACACCGCCGCCGGGTCGCGGACTCCCGGCGCCTGACCCTCAAGTCGTGGGACTACGGCAATCTGCGCGTCGACGTCCTGGTCGCGCCGATGTCCGTGCTGACCAACGTGCTGGGCCTGTTCGTCGCCATCGCCCTCGGCGGCCCGGGCCTCGGCGTGGAGGAGATCGTGGTCGCCTTCACCTACTACTCCAACGCCACCCAGATCATGTTCGAGTTCAACCAGATCTACCGGCGGCTGGAGAACTCCATGACCGAGGCCGCGCAGTTCACCGAGCTGCTCCTGGACCCGCCCACGGTGCTCGACGCGGCGGCCCCCGAACCGCTCGCGCCGCGCGGCACCGGCATCCGCTTCGAGGCGGTGACCTTCGCGCACGCCGGTGCGAAGCCGATCTTCCAGGGCCTGGACCTGGACGTGCCCGGCGGGGCGCGGATCGGCCTGGTCGGCAGGTCCGGCGGCGGCAAGACCACCCTCACCCGGCTGCTGCTGCGAATGTCCGACCTCGACGCCGGACGCATCCTGATCGGCGGCCAGGACATCAGCGCGCTGCGCCAGAGCGACCTGCGCTCACTGATCGCCTACGTCCCCCAGGAACCCGCCATGTTCCACCGCAGCCTGCGCGACAACATCGCCTTCGCCCGCCCCGACGCCACCGACGCGGAGATCCGGGCGGCGGCACAGGCCGCGCACGTCACGGAGTTCGCCGACCAGCTCCCCGACGGCTTCGCCACCCTGGTGGGGGAGCGGGGCGTGAAGCTCTCCGGCGGCCAGCGCCAGCGGGTCGCCCTGGCCCGCGCCATCCTGCGCGACGCCCCCGTCCTGCTGCTCGACGAGGCGACCAGCGCGCTGGACTCGGAGAGCGAGATCCTGGTCCAGGACGCCCTGTGGCGGCTGATGGAGGGGCGTACGGCCCTCGTCGTCGCCCACCGGCTGAGCACGGTCGCGGGCATGGACCGGCTCGTCGTCCTGGACCGCGGCCGGGTGATCGAGCAGGGCAGCCACGAGAAGCTGCTGGCCCTGGACGGTGCCTACGCCAAGCTGTGGCAGCACCAGTCCGGCGGTTTCCTCGCGGAGAACGACGAGCCGGCACCGGGGCCGAACGCCCCGGCCGACGGCCTTTCCGGACTGCCGGGCCCGGCCGGCCCGCCCGCGCCCGCGCCGGACCGGTCCGGCGCCACCCGGCCGTGACCCACCGGGCCGGCGCCGGACGTGGTCCGCCGGTCAGCCGCCCGGCCCCGGGTCCGGGTGGACGGGGGAGTCGAGGCCCGCGCGGGCCGCCTCCAACTGGGCGGCGAACGCGATGCCGAAGAACAGGGCCACGGCGGTGAGGTTGGCCCACAGCAGCAGCGCGACGAACGCGGTCAGCGGCCCGTACAGGGCGCCGAAGGAACCGCTCTCCTCGACGTACAGCGCCAGCAGCCAGGTCGCCGTCACCCACAGGAGGATCTGGAGGGCGGAGCCCAGGGCCAGCCAGGTGTAGCCGGGCTGCACCCGGCGGGGCGACCAGCGGAAGATCACCGCGGAGGCGATCCAGGCCAGCGCCAGCCCGGTCGGCACCTCCAGCACGCTCCACCAGCCCGGCACACCGCCCGCCCGGCCGGTGGCCCGCATCACCGCGTCCCCCACCGCCTCGCCCGCCACCAGGACGACGAACCCGAGCACCATCGGCATCCCCGCGGTGACCGCGAGGGTCAGCGCCCGGGCGTACTTGAGGGGGAGCGGCCGGTCGCGTTCGATGCCGTAGATGCGGTTGGCGCCGCGTTCGATCTGGCCCATGGCCGAGGCGAGGTTCAGCAGCGCGAAGCCCAGCCCCAGCCAGAGGGCGAGCGTGCTCCACGCGCCGCCGTGGGCGCTGAGCCGGGTCCGCTCGAAGGCGTCCGCGACGACATCGCCGCTGGCGCCCGGCACGATCCGGCCCAGGGTCAGTTCGACGACGCGGCCCACCGTCTCGGTGTGCGCGCCGGTCGCGAGGCCCACCAGGGCGACCGTGAACGGCACCAGTCCGAGCACCACCTGGAAGGCGAGCGCCCGCGCGTTGGTGAACCCGTCCGCGTAGCGGAACCGCGCGAAGGAGTCGGTCAGCAGCCGCAGGCCGCCGTAGTGCCGCAGCGCGGTGAACGCCTCGTCGCCCGACAGTTCCTCCCCCCGCATGTCCCTGGTCTGCGGGACGTGTACGGCCGTGCCCACGGCGCCCACCCCTCCTCGCGGCGGACCCTGCGGGCGGCCGCGTGACGTGTTCCGGTCCGTCCCGACTGCCCGCGTTCGGCCCGGTCATCCCGGGCGCCGGACCGCGGGCCGGGCCGGCCTACGCCGCGGCCTCGTCGGGCGGGAACGGCGCCGGGCAGGGCTCGGCGAAGTCGGCCGAGCGACTGACCTTCTCCCAGGCGGCGGCCTGCGCGAGCTGCCGCCGGGAATACGCCGTCGCCATCTCCACGGCGTTGACGCCCAGCAGCAGATGGGACGGCGGCACCTCCCGCCCGGCCGCCTCGACCACGATCCGCGCGGCCCGCCGTGGATCACCGGCGGCCCCGGCGTCGCTCTGCCGCATCCGGCGGTTCATCAGGCCGACGGTCTCCTCGTACGCGGCGGGCACCGGCCGCACCGTCATCGACGCCCCGGCCCAGTCGGTGGCGAAACCGCTGGGCTCGACGACCATGACCCGCACCCCGAACGGCGCGGTCTCCACCGCCAGCGCCCGGCTGAAGCCGTCGACGGCGAACTTGGCCGCCTGGTAGGAGGCGATGCCGGGCGATCCGCCCACCCGGCCGCCGACCGAGGAGACCTGGACGACCGTCCCGCCGCGCTGGGCGCGCAGCACCGGGAGGGCCGCCCTTGTCACGTGGTAGACGCCCCAGAAGTTCGTCTCGAACTGGGTACGGAAGTCGTCGTCGTCCGTGGTCTCCACCGGCGACACGTTCGCGTACCCGGCGTTGTTGACCAGGACGTCGATACGTCCGAACCGGTCGACCGCCGCCGCCACGGCGGCCCGCGCGCCCGCCGCGTCGGTGACATCCAGGGCGACCGGCAGGACCCGCTCGCCGTACCGCGCCACCAGGCCGCCGAGCTGCTCCGGGCGCCGCGCCGTGGCGACGGTCAGGTGCCCCGCGTCGAGCGCGGCGGTGACCAGGGCCCGGCCGAGGCCGCGCGAGGACCCCCGCGCCTGCGGACGGCGCCGGCGGACGGGGCGCCACCGGCCGTCGCGCAGGCGTTCGCCGGCACGCTGACGGCGCGGCCGCTCTTCTGCGACCTGCTGGCCCAGGCGCCCCTCAACCTCGAACGGAACGTGTCGGTGGAGTCGGTGCGCGCCTTCAAGCTCGTCACCCTGGCGGAGGTCGAGCACATCGGCGCGCACCTGGGCAGACTGCTCGGGCTGACCGAGGAGCAGGCCGTCGACACCATCGCCACGGCCACCGGCATGGCGGGCGCCCTGTGGCAGATGGCGACCCCGGGCCCGCACATCCAGGAGCTCTACCGGAGCGATCCGCGCCTCGCGCACGCCGTCGTGCAGGTCGGACCGCGCCTGTGCCGGGTGCTCACCGCCCTCCTGCGGGGTTTCACCGATCGGTGAGGACCGGCGGCGGCACGGCGGCTCGCCGGCGGTCTTCGAGACGGGACGAGCGGCCGGGGCGGGCGTTCACCCGCCGGTGCCGTCGGCCTCGAGCGCCTTGCCGGCCGGTTTCGCGGGGGCGCCGGCGGCCGGGCCGGCCGGCTCGGGACCGGTCCGCGTGCCGAGCAGCCAGGTCAGCAACGGGCCCGCCATCGCGGTCGTCACCACGGCCATGACCACCATCAGCGAGTACAGGTCCTGCCCGATGAAGCCCAGTTGGAGCCCCACGTTCAGGACGATGAGTTCGGTGAGGCCGCGGGTGTTCATCAGCGTGGCCAGCGCGGCGGACTGCCGTACCGGCATCCGGCTCAGCCGGGCCGCGACGTACGCGCCGGCGAACTTCCCGCCCACGGCCACCAGCAGGATCAGCGCCAGGTCGCCGAGCCCGCCCAGGCCGACCCCGGACAGGTCCACCTGAAGGCCGGCGACCAGGAAGAACACCGGCAGCAGCAGGGTGCCGCTCATCTGCCCGAGGCGGTCGTGCACCTCGTGCCTCAGCTGCTGGGTGCCGGAGCGCGGCAGGACCACACCGAACAGGAACGCGCCGAAGATGTAGTGCAGGCCCAGCCACTCGGTGGCGGCGGCGGACAGCAGCAGGCCGACGAGGACACCGGCGAACACGGTCGGGGTGAGCCTGAGTCCGGCGCCGCGGGCGGCCAGCCGGCGCAGCGCGGGCCGCAGTACGAACAGCATGGCGAGCAGGTAGGGGACGGCGAGCAGGATCCGCCACTGGTCGGGGCCCGCGGCGCCGCTGACGGCGACGACGGCGGCCAGCAGCGACCAGGCGAGGACGTCGTCGATCGAGGCGCAGGCCAGCGCCACCACGCCCAGCGGGGTACGGACCATGCCCCGGTCGGTGAGGATCCGGGCCAGCACCGGGAACGCGGTGATGGACATCGAGATGCCCATGAAGAGCATGAACGCCGTCCGGTCGCCCGTGCCGTGCTCGTCCAGCAGATAGAGACCCAGCGCCGCGCCCAGGCCGAAGGGCAGCACGATCGAACTCAGGGAGACGGCGGGGGCGATGGCGCCGCTGCCCCGGATCAGTGCCGCGTCCCAGTCCAGGCCGACGACGAACATGAAGACGGCGACCCCGACCGCGGCCAGCGCGCTGAGCAGCGGGCGGGTGGAGCCGGGGAAGAGCGCGTCCGAGAGCGCCCCGTGGAAGAGGGTCGGGCCGAGCAGGATGCCGGCGAGGACCTCGCCGATCACCGGGGGCTGGCCCAGGCGCCGGGCCAGCGCGCCGAGCAGCCGGGCCAGCAGCACCATGAGGGCGAGGCCGACGAGTAGCGAGGTGGTCTGTTCCGTCGTCATACGGTCCGTCTCCGTCCGTCCGTCGCGGTCCGCGAGGGCGCTGGGGGATCCCAGAGAAGGCATTCCGCCGCTGCGTGCAGATCATCGCGATTGGCCGGAAAAGGCCGGGCATACGTCCGTGCGGACGCTGTTGACGGCTGTGCGGACGTTCGGCTAGCGCCACCCCGCGGCTGCGGCTGCGGCTGCGGCTGCGGCTCGCGCCGCCCCGGCCAGTACCGTCGGCGCGTTGTCGCACCCGGCGAAACCGCGGGACCGCGTCAGAACCGCGGGGCCGGAGCCCGCTCCGCCACGATGGCCGCCGCCTCCGCCGCGCTCTGCACCGACGGCGGCGAACCCTCCAGCGGCTGTCGCGCGGTCTCCTTCATACAGGCCACCGCCACCACCCCGACCAGGGCCGCCGCCATCGCGTAGTAGGCCGGCATCATCTCCGAGCCGGTCGCGCCGATCAGCGCGGTGATGACCAGCGGAGTGGTGCCGCCGAACAGCGACGTCGACAGGTTGTAGCCGACCGACAGGGAGCCGTAGCGCACCGAGGTGGGGAACATCGCCGGCAGCGCCGCCGACATCGTGCCCAGCAGACAGACCAGCGACAGGCCGAGCATCAGCATCCCGGCCGAGACGGCGACCGGACCGCCCTGCCGCACCAGCAGGAACGCCGGGGCGGACAGCACGAAGAAGCCCAGCATGCCGGTCATCAGCACCGGCTTGCGGCCGTACCGGTCCGAGATCCGGCCCACCTGGTTGATGATCAGCATGAGTACGACCATGGTGACGACGAGGATCAGCAGCCCGTGCGTCTCGCTGTAGTGCAGCTCGTCCGAGAGATACGTCGGCATGTACGACAGCAGCATGTAGTCGGTGATGTTGTAGGCGCCGACCAGGGCGACGCACAGCACCAGCATCCGCCAGTGCTGCCGGAAGATCTTCGCGAGGTCGCCCCGGGCGGTGGTCTCCACCGCGTTCGCCGCGTCCGAGACGTGCACGTTCCCCTGCTCCAGCTTGAGGAAGGCGGGGGTGTCGTCCAGCCGCATCCGCAGATAGAGGCCGACGACCCCGAGCGGCCCGGCGACCAGGAACGGCACGCGCCAGCCCCAGGCGTCCATCGTGTCCGCGCCGAGCCCCGCGGTGAGCGCGGTCACCAAGGACGCCGCGCCGGTGTACCCGGCCAGCGTGCCCAGCTCCAGGAAGCTGCCGAAGAAGCCGCGCCGCTTGTCGGGGGCGTACTCCGCGATGAACGTGGACGCGCCGCCGTACTCGCCGCCGGTGGAGAAGCCCTGGAGCAGCCGGAACAGGATCAGCAGCAGCGGCGACCAGAAGCCGACCGCGGCGTACGTCGGCAGCAGCCCGATCGCGCAGGTGCCGATCGCCATCAGGATCATCGTCAGCGCGAGGACCTTCTTGCGGCCGATCTTGTCGCCCATCGGCCCGAACACCATGCCGCCGACCGGCCGCACCAGGAAGGCGACCGCGAACGTGGCGAAGGAGGACAGCAACTGCGCGGTCTCACTGCCGGACGGGAAGAAGACCCGGCCGATGGTGCCGGCCAGATACGCGTAGATGCCGAAGTCGAACCACTCCATGGCGTTGCCGAGCGCGGCGGCCTTCACCGCCCGCTTGACCGCCCGCTCGTCCGTCACCGTGATGTCCGACCGGCGCAGCCGGGGCTGCTGCCTGCGTCTGATGGCACGGAAGAGGGCCGGGTGACGCTTGACCGCCGCTGAATCGGGCACGGGCCCGTTGCCGGTGGAAGACGTGGCTGCGTTCCTTTCCAGGGGCATACCGCTCCAAACATGGAACTTATGCGCGTACACATGCTTTCCAACAGCACCTGCCACAAAATGCCGGACTCACTCGTACGGGTCGGTGTCGGATGGATCACCGATTAGGCTGCGGGACATGCGGATCGCCGTTTCCTCGGACATGGACGAACCCGTCGCCCGCCTCCTGGTGGAGGAGCTGCGCGGCCGGGGCCACGAGGTGCTGCCGCACGGCGCGCTGCGCCCCGGGGCCGACCCGCAGTGGGCGACATGCTCGGAGCGGGCGGCGCGCGAGGTCGCCGCGGGCAGCGCCGACCAGGCGGTGGTGTGCTGCTGGACCGGCACCGGCGCGTCGATCGCCGCGAACAAGGTGCCGGGGGTGCGCGCGGCCTTGTGCGCGGACGCGTACACGGCCGACGGCGCCCGCCGCTGGAACGACGCCAACGTCCTGGCCCTCAGCCTGCGGCTGACCTCGGGCCCGCTGCTGACGGAGATCCTCGACGCCTGGTTCACCGCCGAGCCCAGCGAGGACGCCGAGGACCGCGCCAACATCACCCACGTCACCGGCCTCGACACCACCCGCCAGGTCAGCGGCGCGATGCCCCCAACACCTTCGCCAGCGCCCCCAGCGCCCCCCGCAGCTCCTCCGCGGTGATCGTCAGCGGCGGC
The DNA here is from genome assembly GCF_040639815.1 of Streptomyces sp. NPDC023723. NCBI lineage: Bacteria > Bacillati > Actinomycetota > Actinomycetes > Kitasatosporales > Streptomycetaceae > Streptomyces > Streptomyces sp. NPDC023723. Next base: position 39,854 of record NZ_JBFAAP010000039.1, on the reverse strand, counting down.
GCCAGCCGGATCGTCGAGCCGTGGGTGTCCTTGACCAGGACCCCCTCCCGCATCAGCCGCTCGCTGATCTCCCGGCCGGTGCCCAGGGCCGGGTCGACGTCGACGCCCGCCCACAGCCCCCGCGCGCGGAAGTCCACCACGCCCCGCCCGACCAGCGCCGCCAGCCCGTCCCGCAGCAGTACGCCCAGCTCGGCCGCCCGGCGCTGGTACTCGCCCGTCTCCAGCAGTTCCACCACCGCCGTGCCGACCGCCGCGGCCAGCGGATTGCCGCCGAACGTCGAGCCGTGCTCGCCGGGACGCAGCACCCCGAGCACCTCCCGCCGCCCCGCCACCGCCGACACCGGCACGATCCCGCCGCCCAGCGCCTTGCCGAGCAGCACCAGGTCCGGCATCACCGCCTCGTGCCGCACGGCCAGGGTGTGCCCGGTGCGGCCCAGGCCCGACTGGATCTCGTCCGCGACGAAGAGGCAGCCCGCCCGCCGGGTCACCTCCCGCACCCCGGCCAGATAGCCGTCGTCCGGGATCAGCACCCCCGCCTCGCCCTGGATCGGCTCGATCAGCACCGCCGCCGTCGTCTCGTCGACCGCCGCCCGAAGCGCCGCCAGGTCGTTGTACGGCACGATCCGGAACCCGGGCGTGAACGGCCCGAACCCGGCCCGTGCCGTCTCGTCCGTGGAGAAGCTCACGATCGTGGTCGTACGGCCGTGGAAGTTGTCCGCCGCGACCACGATCGTCGCCTTGTCGGCCGGGACGCCCTTCACGTCGTAGGCCCACTTGCGGGCCACCTTGATGCCGCTCTCCACCGCCTCCGCGCCGGTGTTCATCGGCAGCACCATGTCCATGCCGGTCAGCGCGGCCAGCCGCTCGGCGAACAGGGCGAGCCGGTCGTTGTGGAAGGCGCGCGAGGTGAGGGTGAGCCGGTCCAGCTGGCGGTGCGCGGCGGCGACCAGCGCCGGGTGGCGGTGGCCGAAGTTCAGCGCCGAGTAGCCGGCCAGCAGGTCCAGGTAGCGGCGGCCCTCGACGTCCTCCATCCAGACGCCCTCGGCGCGGGCGACGACCACCGGCAGCGGATGGTAGTTGTGCGCGAGCACCGGCTGCTCGGCGCGGATCAGCTCGGCGGACGTACGGGGGTGCGCGGTCGTGGTCATGAGCGGATCTCCTGAGTGACGCACTTGATGCCGCCGCCCGCCTTGTGGAACTCGGACAGGTCGACGGGGACAGGGACATAGCCGCGCTCGGCGAGCCGGCCGGCGAGGGCGGTCGCCCCCGGTGAGAGGAACACATGCCGTCCGTCGGACACGGAATTGAGGCCGAACGCGAGCGCGTCCTCGCGGGTCGCGAGCACCGCGTCCGGGTAGAGCCGGGCGAGCACCTCCCGGCTGCCCGGACTGAACGCCTGCGGGTAGTACGCCACGTTCTCCTCGTCGAGGACGAACAGCGCCGTGTCCAGGTGGTAGAAGTACGGGTCCACCAGGGTCAGCGAGATCACCGGCACCCCGAAGAACTCCTGCGCCTCCCGGTGCGCCTCGGGCGCCGTACGGAACCCCGTGCCGGCCAGCATCCACCGCCCGGCCGGCGTCAGATCGCCCTCGCCCTCGCACACCGACTCCGGATGCCGCACGTCGTAACCCCGCGCCTTGAACCACGCCTCGTACGGCAGCGACTCGGCGCGCCGCTCGGGCGCCAGGAAGCGGGAGCCGAGCACCCGGCCGCCGACCATCACCGCCGCGTTCGCCGCGAACACCATGTCGGGCAGGCCGGGCACCGGCGCGACCCGGTCGACGGTGTGGCCGCGGCGGCGGTACGCGTCGACCAGCGCCTGCCACTGGTCCAGGGCGCGCAGCACGTCCACCGGCCGGTCGGTGCGCATCCACGGATTGATCGCGTACCGCACCGCGAAGTGCCGGGGCTCGCAGACCAGGAAACGCCGCCTGCGCGGCACACGGGATTCGGACACGGCGGTGGCCCTCCGCTTCGCTCACAGGGGGTGACGGGACGTATCACCACGGTAAGAAAAGACAGAGACGCCCGACAAGCAACGAAAGCTGCGTGTTCGCGCAGCAATCATGCGTCGTCCTGTGGTTCAGCGCAGTTCCGCTGCGTGCCCCGCGCCCGGTCCCGCGACCGGCTCCGGCACCGGATGACTGGCCCCGGCCTCCGGACTCTCCGGCAGCAGATGCGACAGCACCATCACACTGATCGTCTTCCGGATGAACGGCTCCACCCTGATCCGCTCCAGCACCTCCTCGAAGTGCTCCACGTCCCGCGCCCGCACATGCAGCAACGCGTCCGCGCCCCCGGTCACCGTCATCGCCGCGGTGATCTCCGGATGGTTGCGCACCACCTCCGCCAGCCGCCGCGGCGGCGCCGCCCCCTCGCAGTACACCTCCACGTACGCCTCCGTCCGCCAGCCCAGCGCGGCCGGCCGCACGGTGGCCGTGAACCCGGTGATCACACCGGTCTCCCGCAGCCGGTCCACCCGGCGCTTGACCGCCGTCGCCGACAGCCCGATCCCCGCGCCGATCTCGGCGAAGGACGACCGGGCGTTGGCCATCAGCGCGGTCACGATCTTCCGGTCCAGCTCGTCGAAGGAGGTCGGCCTGCTGTTCATGCGGGCACTGTATCCATCGCATACGTCCACGTCGGGCCCGTGTTCACCGGTACGGATCGCCCCTAGACTCCACGTCCATGCTGCGCGCCCTCGCCGTCGACGACGAACGGCCCTCGCTGGAAGAGCTGGTGTACCTGCTGGGCGCCGACCCGCGGATCGCGACCGTCCAGGGCGCCGGCGACGCCACCGAGGCGCTGCGCCGCGTCAACCGCGCCCTGGAGTCGGGCCCCGACGGGCCGGACGCCCTCGACGTCGTCTTCCTCGACATCCAGATGCCCGGCCTGGACGGCCTGGACCTGGCCCGGCTGCTCACCGGCTTCGCCCGGCCCCCGCTGGTCGTGTTCGTCACCGCGCACGAGGACTTCGCCGTGCAGGCGTTCGACCTCAAGGCCGTCGACTACGTCCTCAAACCCGTCCGCCGCGAACGCCTGGCCGAGGCCGTCCGCCGCGCCGCCGACCTGCGCGGCACCCTGCCGCGCATCCCGGTCCACGAACCCGACCCCGGCCACATCACCGTCGAACTCGGCGGCGTCACCCGCTTCGTCGCCGTCGACGACATCACCCATGTCGAGGCCCGCGGCGACTACGCCCGCCTGCACACCGGCCAGGGCAGCCACCTGGTGCGCATCCCGCTGTCCACCCTGGAGGACCGCTGGCGCTCCCGCGGCTTCGTCCGCATCCACCGCCGCCACCTCGTCGCGCTGCGCCACATCGGCGAACTGAGGCTGGACGCCGGCACGGTCAGCGTCCTGGTCGGCGGCGAGGAGCTCCAGGTCAGCCGCCGCCACGCCCGGGAACTGCGCGACCTGCTGATGAGGAGGACCTGAACCGTGCCCCAGGACCCCGCCGAGCGCCGCGTCGTCGTCACCGGCCCGCCCCGCCGCACCGGACGGCCCCCGGGCTACTACTACCGCCCGCGCACCGAGATCGACGAGCAGACCACCCTCGGCCACACCTACGTCCGCTCCCTGATGCGCACCCAACTGCGCGCCGCCCTCACCGTCTTCGCCGTCCTCGTGCTGCTGGTCGGCCCGCTCCCGCTGCTGTTCGCCGCGCTGCCGGGCGCCCGCCGGCTGGAGTGGGCGGTCCTCGGCTTCGCCCTGTACGCCCCGCTGGTCCTGCTGGCCCGCTGGTACGTGCGCCGCGCCGAACGCAACGAACGCGACTTCGTCCGCCTGGTCGAGGACCGCTAGGCGCCGTGCAGTCGAGCTACGCCGTCCCCGCCGTCGCCCTCGTCGTCGTCGCCACCGTCCTGGTCGGCGCCTTCGGCCTGCGCATCTCCCGCACCACCTCCGACTTCTACGTCGCCTCCCGCACGGTGGGCCCCCGCCTCAACGCCGCCGCCATCAGCGGCGAGTACCTCTCCGCCGCGTCCTTCCTCGGCATCGCCGGGCTGGTCCTGGTGCAGGGCCCCGACATGCTCTGGTACCCGGTCGGCTACACCGCCGGCTACCTGGTGCTGCTGCTCTTCGTCGCCGCCCCGCTGCGCCGCTCCGGCGCCTACACGCTGCCCGACTTCGCCGAGGCCCGGCTCGCCTCCCAGGCGGTCCGGCGGCTCGCGGGCGCCTTCGTGGTCGGCGTCGGCTGGCTCTACCTGCTGCCCCAGCTCCAGGGCGCCGGGCTGACCCTGACCGTGCTGACCGACGCCCCCGACTGGCTCGGCGGGGTCATCGTCGCCGTCGTCGTCACCGCCACCGTCGCGGCCGGCGGCATGCGCAGCATCACCTTCGTCCAGGCGTTCCAGTACTGGCTCAAACTGACCGCCCTGCTGGTCCCCGCCCTCTTCCTGCTCCTGGCCTGGCAGGCCGACGGCGCTCCCAGCCGCGCCTTCGACGAACCCGCCGCCTTCCGCGAACAGCGCACCGTCCGCGTCCAGGACACCCTCACCCTGAAGCTCGACGCCCCGCTCACCGTCTCGGCCGACGGCACCGTGGACGGCCGCCGCCACGCCGGCACCCGGCTCACCCTGCCGGCCGGCACCCACCGCGTCGACGCCGGCACCCGCCTCACCTTCGCCCCGCACACCCCGGTCCCCGCCGCGACCGCCCGCGGTGCCGACGACGCGCTGTCCCCGTCCCGCGCCGAGAGCCGCACCGAACGCCCGCTGTACGCCACCTACGGCCTGATCCTCGCCACCTTCCTCGGCACCATGGGCCTGCCGCACGTCGTGGTCCGCTTCTACACCAGCCCGCACGGCGTCGCCGCCCGCCGCACCACCGTCGCCGTCCTCGGCCTGATCGGCGCCTTCTACCTGCTGCCGCCCGTCTACGGCGCCCTCGGCCGCCTCTACGCCCCCGAACTCACCCTCACCGGCGACGCCGACGCCGCCGTACTCCTGCTGCCCGACCGCATGATCGGGGGAGTCGGCGGCGACCTGCTCGGCGCGCTGGTCGCGGGCGGCGCCTTCGCCGCGTTCCTGTCCACCGCCTCCGGCCTGACCATGGCCGTCGCCGGCGTCCTCACCCAGGACGTCCTGCCCACCCGCGGGGTACGCCACTTCCGGCTCGGCACCCTCCTCGCCATGGCCGTGCCGCTCGCGGCCAGCGTCCTGGTGGGCGGGCTGCCGGTGGCCGACGCGGTCGGCCTCGCCTTCGCCGTCTCCGCCTCGTCGTTCTGCCCGCTGCTCGTCCTCGGCATCTGGTGGCGGCGGCTGACCCCGCCCGGCGCGGCGGCCGGGATGCTGGTCGGCGGCGGCTCCGCGCTGCTCGCCGTGGCCGCGACGATGGCCGGCTTCCCCGGCCCCGGCGCGCTGCACGCGCTGCTGGCCTGGCCCGCGCTCTGGTCGGTGCCGCTCGGCTTCCTCACCATGGTCCTGGTCTCGCTGGCCACCCCGGGCCGGGTGCCGGCCGGCACGGCGGCGGTGCTGGCCCGCTTCCACCTGCCGGAGGAACTGCACACCCAGGACCTGAACCGGGAGGCGGCGGCGTCATGAGCGGATTCCTGGCCGGCCTGTGCGTCGCCGTGCTCCCGCTGCTCGCGGCCGGCTTCTGGCTGGGCCGGCGCACCGCCCGCCCCGAGAGCCTCGGCGACCTGGGCACCCCCGTCGAGCACGCCACCTTCCAGACCCTGCACACCGCCTCCCTGGCCGCACCCCCGCTCCGGGCGGGCCTGACCGAGGAGACCGCCCGCAAGTCCGCCCGCAAACTGCGCACCCTGCTCGGCACCGACGCGCTCTGCCTGACCGACACCGAACAGGTCCTGGTCTGGGACGGCGCCGGCGCCCACCACCGCACCGAGATCATGGAGCTGCTGGCCGGCCCGCTCCAGACCGGCCGCGGCGAGGCGTTCCCGCTCAGCTGCGCCACCCCCGACTGCGCGGTGCGCTGGGCCGTGGTCACCCCGCTCACCGTCGACGACCGGGTGCACGGCACGCTGGTGGCCTGCGCGCCCCGCGAGTCCGCCGTCCTGGTCCGGGCGGCCGGCGAGGTCGCCCGCTGGATCTCCGTACAACTGGAACTCGCCGACCTCGACCGCTCCCGCACCCGGCTCATCGAGGCCGAGATCAAGGCGCTGCGGGCACAGATCTCCCCGCACTTCATCTTCAACTCGCTCGCGGTGATCGCGTCCTTCGTCCGCACCGACCCCGAGCGCGCCCGCGAACTGCTGCTGGAGTTCGCCGACTTCACCCGCTACTCGTTCCGCCGGCACGGCGACTTCACCACCCTCGCCGACGAGCTGCACGCCATCGACCACTATCTGGCGCTGGTCCGGGCCCGCTTCGGCGACCGGCTCGCCGTCACCCTCCAGATCGCCCCCGAGGTACTGCCGGTCGCGCTGCCCTTCCTCTGCCTCCAGCCGCTGGTGGAGAACGCCGTCAAACACGGCCTGGAGGGCAAGTCCGGCACCTGCCGGATCCAGATCACCGCGCAGGACGCGGGCGCCGAGGCACTCGTCGTCATCGAGGACGACGGCGCCGGCATGGACCCCGCCCTGCTCCGCGCCATCCTCGCCCGCGAGGTCAGCCCGTCCGGCGGCATCGGCCTGTCCAACGTCGACGACCGGCTCCGCCAGGTGTACGGGGAGGAGCACGCACTGGTCATCGAGACCGCCGTCGGCGCGGGCATGAAGATCACCGTCCGGCTGCCGAAGTACCAGCCGGGCGTCCACTCGGCCGCCCGGCCGCGCCGCACCTGAGCGCTAGGTACTGCGGGTGGCCACCATCCCCAGGGTGAGCAGCCCCAGCACGACCCAGCCGAACCACAGCCAGCCGTTGCTGCCGAGCGCCACCGTGTAGGCCGTCACCGCCACCAGGCCGCCGATGGTCAGCGCCCCCATCGTCTTCGTGGAACCGTCCGTGGAACCGGGCATCGCGACACCCTCCTCATGGTTCGTTCCCCTCCATGGTGCCCCCGTTCCGCCGCGGTGCGGTGCGGACGACGAGATGTGTACGAGATGTGTACCGGACGCGTACCGGATTTCCGGCGCCCCGCGCCTCGGCCGGCCGGGTGAACCCGAGCGCCCGCTCCTTGCCGCCGGACGGCGTGACCGCTCAGTTGCCCTGGGTGTTCAGCGAGGCCAGATAGGCGTTGTACGCCTCGAGTTCCTTGTCGCCGTCCCGGTCGGCGGCCCGGTCGGAGCGCTTGGCCTGCCGCTGGTCCGACGCGTACCACTGGAACAGCAGCGCGATCAGCACCAGCACGGACGGCACCTCGCTGAACGCCCAGGCGATCCCGCCGGCCGCGTTCTGGTCGGAGAGCGCGTCGATGCCGAGCGAGGCGGGCGGGTTCTCGAACGTCGAGACCATCGGCGAGGACGCCATCATCAGCGCGATGCCGAAGAACGCGTGGAACGGCATGCCCGCGAACAGCTCCAGCATCCGCATCAGGTAGCCCGGCCGGTGCGGACCCGGGTCCACGCCCATGATCGGCCAGAAGAAGACCACGCCGACGGCGAGGAAGTGCACCATCATCGCGATGTGCCCGACCCTGGAGCCCATCAGGAAGTCGAACAGCGGGGTGAAGTACAGCGCGTACAGGCTGGCGATGAACAGCGGGATGGTGAACACGGGGTGGGTGATCACCCGCAGGTAGCGGCTGTGCAGCAGCATCAGCAGCAGTTCCCGGGGCCCCTTGCTGCCCCGCACGGCGGCCGGCGGCAGCGCCCGCAGCGCGAGCGTGACCGGGGCGCCGAGCAGGATGAGGATCGGCGACACCATGCTGATGACCATGTGCTGCACCATGTGCACGCTGAACATGACCATGCCGTAGTCGTTCAGCCTGGTGCACATCATCAGCGCGATGCTCAGCACGCCCGCGACGAAGGCGACGGTCCGCCCCACGGACCAGGCGTCCCCCCGCCGGGTCAGCCGCACCAGCCCCCACCCGTACAGCGCGAGCGCCAGCAGGCAGGCGACCAGAAAGAAGGGATCCAGGGACCACCCGAACCCCCGCCCCAGCGTGAACGGCGGCAGATCCATGGTCATGCCGTGCCCGCTGTGATCCATCCGCCGGCTCCCATTTCGTGCTGGTTGAACGCTGTCTGTCCGCCCCCAAGACTAGAACCGCCCCCGGAGACTGATGTCACCGGGGGCGGAACAGCACACTCCACAAGGGGCGCGGACAACCACGACGAACCCGTGCCCGCCGCACCGCCTAAAGCACACACTCCGCTTCCGCGTACCGGTCCACCGGCACCGTCTTCAGCGTCTCCACGGCCTCCGCCAGGGAGACCATCTCGATCTCCGTCCCCCGCAGCGCGGTCATCATCCCGAACTCCCCGCGATGCGCCGCTTCCACCGCGTGCCACCCGAACCGCGTGGCCAGCACCCGGTCGTACGCCGTCGGTGTCCCGCCCCGCTGCACATGCCCGAGGATCACCGGCCGGGCCTCCTTGCCGAGCCGTTCCTCCAGCTCGATCGAGAGCTGCCGGGCGATCCCCGCGAACCGCTCGTGCCCGTAGACGTCCTTGCCGCCCTCGTCGAAGGACATCGTCCCCGGCCTCGGCTTCGCCCCCTCCGCCGCGACCACGATCGCGAACCGCTTGCCCGCCGAGAACCGCTCGCCGACCTTCGCGGCCAGCTCCTCGATGTCGAAGGGCCGTTCCGGGACGACGACGGCGTGCGCGCCGGCCGCCATCCCGGAGTGCAGCGCGATCCAGCCGGTGTGCCGGCCCATGACCTCGACGATCAGTACCCGCTGGTGCGACTCGGCGGTGGTCTTCAGCCGGTCGAGGGCCTCCGTCGCGACCGTCACGGCGGTGTCGAAGCCGAAGGTCACATCCGTGACAGCGATGTCGTTGTCGATGGTCTTGGGCACGCCGACTATCGGCAGCCCGCCGTCGGACAGCAGCCGGGCCGCCTTGAGCGTGCCCTCGCCGCCGATCGGGATGATCGCGTCCAGACCCAGCTCCTGGACATGGCCGCGGGCCCGCTCCACGCCGTCCCGCAGCTGCTCGGGACGGACCCGGGAGGAGCCGAGGATGGTGCCGCCGCGGGCCAGGATGCCGCCCACGGCGTCCAGGTCGAGTTTGAGGTAGTCGCACTCCAGGAGGCCCTTCCAGCCGTCCCGGAAACCGATGACCTCGTCGCCGTGGTCGGCGACGGCACGGTGCACGACGGACCGGATGACGGCGTTCAGGCCGGGGCAGTCGCCGCCGGAGGTGAGGACACCAATGCGCATAGCCCGAAATACCTTCTCGATGGGGACACGGGACCGGACCGCCCTGTCCGGCTCGATCCCCGCCACCCTAGCGGCATCGGGGGGCGGGCCCGCACCAGGCGTCCGCCTGCTGGACGAGCCCGCTCACCTGTGCGTATGGCCCATCAGACGGGCCCCGCGAGGCCCGTTCGGACCGCCCGTCAGGCGGGCTGCTGCGCGGCCGCGATGCGCTCGTCGCGCAGTGCCTCGTACCAGCGGTCGTCGGTCGGCGGCAGCGCGTTCACGTCCAGCGCCAGCTTCAGCAGCAGGTCCGCGATGAGCGGGTTGCGGGCCAGCACCGGGCCGTGCATGTACGTACCGAAGACCGTGTCGTTGTACGCGCCCTCCGTGCCGTCCCCGGTGCCGTTGCCGTTGCCGAAGCGGACCCGGGCGAGCGGGCGGGCAGTGGGGCCCAGGTGGGTGACGCCCTGGTGGTTCTCGAAGCCGGTCAGCGGGGGCAGGCCGAGCCGCGGGTCGATGTCGCCGAGCACGTCGCCGACGCACCGGGCGCCCTCGCCGCGCACCGAGACCACGTCGAGCAGACCGAGGCCGGGCTCGCGCTGACCGAGGTCGTTGACGAACTCGTGGCCGAGGATCTGGTAGCCGGCGCAGACCGAGAAGACGATCGCGCCGTTCTCCACCGCCCGGTGCAGCCCGCCGTCCCGGCGCAGCCGCTCGGCCGCGAGCCGCTGCGGCCGGTCCTCGCCGCCGCCGATCAGGTAGATGTCGCCGGAGGTCGGGATCGGCTGGTCGCTGCGCACGTCGACCCGGGCCACGTCCAGGCCGCGCTGCCGCGCCCGGCGCTCCACGACGAGCACGTTGCCCTGGTCGCCGTAGGTGCTGAGCAGGTCGGGGTAGATCCACACGACCCGCAGCTGGTTGTCGCTCACTCTCAAGTCCCCTACAGGTGTCGTGGTCAGTTGCCGACGCGGCGGCGCAGGTCCTGGAACGCGGTGTAGTTGGCGATGACCTCGATCCGGCCGGGCGGGCACTGCTGCACCGCCTGGTCGAGGTTCTCGCACACCTGGAACTGCTGGTTGGCCACCTCCAGGCGGACCGCGAGGTCCAGCTTGCGGTCGCCGATCACGCAGATCGGGTGGCCGGTCAGCCGCGTGTAGTCGACGTCCCACAGCCAGGAGGTGTCGGTGCCGTCGGCGCCGCGCGCGTTGACCGAGAGGATCACCGGGGTCGGCGGCGGGTCGATCAGGGAGAAGGTCTCCAGCCAGCCGGCCGGGTTCTTGGCCAGCAGCAGCCGCAGGTCGCGGCCCTGGAACTGGACCACGTCGTAGCGGCCGGCGACCGCCTGCACCTGGTACATCCGCTCCAGGGCGACCTGCGGCGGCACCCCGAAGACGGCGGCGACGGCGGCGGAGGAGGCGGCGTTGGCCTTGTTGGCGCGGCCGGGCAGCTGGAGGTGGATCGGCCAGGCCGAGCCGTGCGGGTCGATGACGTGGTCGCCGGAGAGCGCCCAGCTGGGGGTGGGCCGGCGGAAGCCGCACTCGCCGCAGAACCAGTCGTCGCCGGGGCGCTGCATCACCCCGCCGCAGGACGGGCAGGACCAGGCGTCGTCCTTCCACATCTGCCCGGCGGCCACCCAGACCACGTTGGGCGAGGAGGAGGCGGCCCAGACCACCAGCGGGTCGTCGCAGTTGGCGACGACCACCGACTTGGAGCCGGCCAGGCCCTCCCGCCACGCCTCGGCGAGCATCCGGGTCTCGGCGGCGCGGTCGAGCTGGTCGCGGGAGAGGTTGAGCAGGGCGATGCACTTCGGGTCGGTGTCCCGGGCGACGCCGGCCAGGTACTTCTCGTCGACCTCGATGACGCCGTACCGGGCGTCCGAGCCGCCTGCCAGCGCGGAGGTGATGCCGGCCGGCATGTTGGCGCCGAGCGCGTTCGAGACGACCGGGCCGGCCGCCTTGAGCGCCTCGGCGATCAGCCGGGTGGTGGTGGTCTTGCCGTTGGTCGCCGAGACCAGGGTCACGTCCAGGTGCTGGGCGAGCCGGGCGAGGAGGTCGGGGTCGAGCCGGAGCGCGACCTTGCCGCCGATCACCGAACCGCTGCCGCGACCCGCGGCGCGGGACGCCGCCGCCACCGCCTTGCCGGCGGTCACGGCCAGCTTGGCCCGCGGCGTGAGCGGGTCCGAGTTGCCTGCCATCAGTTCTCGATCCTCCTTGCGTACGCGCCGCGCCTGAAGCCTGGGAAGCCTGACGGCCACGTGGTGTGGACCTCAGCCTATCGAGATCCGTTCGCACTCCCGAACCGCGGCCCGCGCGGCGGGGGTGTTCGGGGCCCGTACCCTTGCGGCCATGCGACACGGCCCGATCCCGGGCGCCCGCGGGCGCGTCCGGCCCCTGACCCTGCTCGGAGACACGGTACTGCGCGAGCCGTGCCGCGAGGTCACCGACTTCGGCCCCGAACTGGCGGGGCTCGTGGAGGATTTGTTCGCCACCATGTACGCCGCCCGCGGCGTGGGCCTGGCCGCCAACCAGATCGGCGAGCCGCTCAGCGTCTTCGTGTACGACTGCCCGGACGACGAGGAGGTCCGGCACCTGGGCCATGTGGTCAACCCCCGGCTGGTGGCGGCCGACGGGGTGGTGCTGCGCGGGCCGGAGGGCTGTCTGTCGCTGCCGGGCCTGGAGGCCGGGACCGAGCGCCACGACCACGCCGTGGTCGAGGGTTTCACGGCGGCCGGGGAGCCGGTCACCGTGCACGGCACCGGGTTCTTCGCCCGCTGCCTCCAGCACGAGTGCGACCACCTGCGCGGCGGTCTGTACGTCGACCACCTCACGGGGTGGCGGCGCCGCCGGCTGGAACGGCAGGCCGCCAGGGCCGCCTGGAGCGGTTAGCGGCCGAAGCGGTCGAAAACCCGGGGCGGTCGATTACGGGGGCGGTCGGAAACCCGGGGCGGTCGATTTACCGGGGCGGTCGGAAACCCGGGGCGGTCAGAAGCCGGGGCCGCCGGTCCGGTCGTCCGCCGCCGCCAGCCGGCCCCACAGCAGGTCGGCCAGGCTGCTCACCAACTCCTGGCGGGAGCAGGGGCGTTCGCCGAGCCACCAGTCGCCGGCGGCGTGCATCATCCCGACGATCCCGTGTCCCCACACCCGGGCCAGTTGCTGGCTGCCCGGTCCCAGGTCGAGGCGTTCCTCGATCACCTGGGCCAGTTCCTCGCCCATGCGGCGCAGCAGCGGCGCCGAGTGCTTGCCGACGTCGAAGCCGCCCTCGCCCTGCGGGCTGTCCGCCGGGTGCATCAGGAAGCGGTAGACCTGCGGACGGGCCTCGATGGCCGCCAGGTAGGTGTCCAGGGTGGCCTCGACGCGGGCCCGCCGCTCCGCCGGGGCGTCCAGGGCGGCCCGCAGCGAGGCGAGCAGGGCGTCGGTGTGGCGCTGGGCGAGGGCGGCGTACAGGCCGCCCTTGTCGCCGAAGTGCCGGTAGAGGATCGGCTTGGTGATGCCCGCCTCGGCGGCGATGGCGTTCATCGAGGCATGCGGCCCGTCGCGCAGCACCACCCGGTCGGCGGCCTCCAGCAGCTCGCGCCGTCGCCGGTCGGCGGACCGCTGCTGATCGGTCCGCTGCCTGGTCTCCATGTGCTCTCCCCACCTGTGCCGATTCGGTGACGCCTGCGCAAAGTAGCACTCACCGCCCTTCGATGATCGAACGGGCTGCCGACGGGGGCGGGGAGTTGACTTTTCCTACTCATGGGTAACATACTTGGTGTTACCGTTAGTAACATCCGGGTGCGTCACTGGAGGGGTCATGGCCGAGTTCACCATGGAGCTCAACGACGAACAGAAGGAGGTGCGGGACTGGCTGCACGGCTTCGCCGCCGACGTGATCCGTCCCGCCGCCGCCGAATGGGACGAGCGTGAGGAGACTCCCTGGCCGGTCATCCAGGAGGCCGCCAAGGTCGGCATCTACTCCCTCGACTTCTACGCCCAGCAGTACTTCGACGCCACCGGCCTCGGCATCCCGATGACGATGGAGGAGCTGTTCTGGGGCGACGCGGGCATCGCCCTGTCGATCGTCGGCACCGGCCTGGCCGCCGTCGGCGTCCTCGCCAACGGCACCGAGGAGCAGATCGGCACCTGGATCCCGCAGATGTACGGCGACGTCAACGACGTGAAGGTCGCCGCCTTCTGCTCCTCCGAACCGGACGCCGGCTCCGACGTGTCCTCGATGCGCACCCGCGCGGTCTACGACGAGGCCAAGGACGAGTGGGTGCTCACCGGCACCAAGACCTGGGCGACCAACGGCGGCATCGCCAACGTGCACGTGGTGGTCGCCGTCGTCGACCCGGAACTGGGCTCCAAGGGCCACGCCTCCTTCATCGTCCCGCCCGGCACGCCCGGTCTGTCCCAGGGCCAGAAGTTCAAGAAGCACGGCATCCGCGCCTCGCACACCGCCGAGGTCGTCCTGGACGGCGTGCGGGTCCCCGGCTCCTGCCTGCTGGGCGGCAAGGAGAAGCTGGACGCGCGGCTGGCCCGGGCCCGGGAGAAGGCCAAGAAGGGCGAGCGCGTGAAGAACGCCGCGATGGCCACCTTCGAGGCGTCCCGCCCGGCCGTCGGCGCGATGGCGGTCGGCACCGCCCGCGCCGCCTACGAGGTCGCCCTCGACTACGCCCGGACCCGCGAGCAGTTCGGCCGCCCGATCATCGACAACCAGGGCGTCGCCTTCCAGCTCGCCGACATGCGCACCTCCATCGACGCGGCCCGGCTGCTGGTGTGGCGGGCGTCCTGGATGGCCGTCAACGGCAAGCCGTTCACGGCGGCCGAGGGCTCGATGTCCAAGCTGTTCGCGAGCGAGACCGCCAAGAAGGTGACCGCGCAGGCGGTGCAGATCCTGGGCGGCAACGGCTACACCCGCGAGTACCCGGTGGAGCGCATGCACCGCGACTCCGCGATCTACACGATCTTCGAGGGCACCAGCGAGATCCAGCGACTGGTGATCGCGCGGACGCTGTCGGGGATGCCGATCCGGTAGCGCCCGGCGGACGACGCCGCCTGCGCACGGCCGGGGCGCCGGACGCCGCCTACGGCACCCCGGGCAGCCGGACCGTGACGAGGAGCCCGCCGGCCGGGCGGGCGGCCAGGCCGAGGGTGCCGGCGTGGGCGCGGACCACGCTGTGCACGATGGCGAGGCCGAGGCCCACGCCGGCGTGTTCGTCGGCGCGTACCCGGTCCGTGCCGCGCCGGAAGGGTTCGGTGAGGGTCGGGATCAGGTCCGGCGCCAGCCGGGGACCGGTGTTCTCGACCCGCAGCACGCTGGTGCCGCCGTCCGCCCCGGTGCGGACCGCGACCGTGCCGCCCCCTTCGGGCAGGTTGTGCACGACGGCGTTCTGGACCAGGTTCGTGACCATCCGCAGCAACAGCTCCGCCGAGCCGTCGGCCCGGGCCGCCGCGCCGGTGACGTCGAGGGTGACCCGGCGCTGTTCGGCGAGCGGCAGCAGCGTCTCGGCGGCTTCCTCGGCGAGCAGGGAGAGGTCGACGCGCTCCCGGGTGAAGGTCCCGCCGTCGCCGCGGCTGAGCAGCAGCAGGGCCTCGGTGAGGCCGATGGCCCGCGTGTTGACGACGTGCAGGCGTTCGACGAGGTCCTGCCGGTCCCGGGCCGGGTCCTTGCGGGCGACGTCCAGCAGCGTCCGTGAGATCGCCAGCGGGGTGCGCAGTTCGTGCGAGGCGTTGGCGGCGAACCTGCGCTGCTCGGCGACGTGCGACTCCAGCTGTTCGAGCATCGAGTCGAAGGCGTCGGAGAGTTCCCGGAACTCGTCCCGGCGGCCCGTCATGCGGATCCGGTGGGACAGCGCCCCGCTCCCGGCCAGCCGGGCCGCGTCCGTGATCCGGGTGAGCGGCGCGAGCATCCGGCCGGCGAGCAGCCAGCCGCCGACCAGGCCGAACAGCAGCAGACCGGCCATCGCCACGGCTGCGGCGGGCGCGAAGGCATGGACGAGCAGATAGCGGTTGGGCGAGACCCCCAGCAGGCCGCGGGAGTTGTCGGGCACATAGCGCAGCAGGTACAGCCACACCACGGCCAGCAGCAGCGCGCCGGCCACCAGCAGGAACCCGGCATAGCTGAGGGTCAGCTTCAGCCGGGCGCTTCCGGGGCGTCTAGCCACGCCCGCCGCCGGTGTCGATCCGGTAGCCGACCCCCGGCACCGTGGCGATGACCCACGGCTCGCCGAGCCGTTTGCGCAGCGCGGACACGGTGATGCGGACGGCGTTGGTGAGCGGGTCGGCGTTCTCGTCCCAGGCCCGTTCCAGCAGCTCCTCCGCGCCGATCACCCCGCCCTCGGCGGCGACCAGCACCTCGAGCACGGCGAACTGCTTGCGGGTCAGCGCGACATAGCGGCCGTCGCGGAACACCTCCCGGCGGAACGGGTCGACCCTGAGCCCGGCGATCTCCAAGGCCGGCGGCCGGGCATGCGCGCGTCTGCGGTCCAGCGCCCGCAGCCGCAGCACCAGCTCCCGCAGCTCGAACGGTTTGGTGAGGTAGTCGTCGGCGCCGAGCCCGAACCCGGACGCCTTGTCGTCGATCCGGTCGGCGGCGGTCAGCATGAGGATCGGGATGCCACTGCCGGCGGCGACGATGCGCCGGGCGACCTCGTCGCCGGACGGGCCGGGGATGTCGCGGTCGAGGACCGCCAGGTCGTAGGAGTTGACACCGAGCAGCTCCAGGGCGGTGTTCCCGTCACCGGCGATGTCGGCGGCGATCGCCTCCAGGCGCAGACCGTCCCGGACGGCCTCGGCCAGATAGGGCTCGTCCTCCACGATCAGTACACGCATGTCAGAAAGCCTAGGCGGCCGCGCGTATCGCCGGTGTATGCGAAGCCGCCGGCGATCCGGTGCGCCACCAGCGGCGCGACGCCAGCCCGGCCAGCACCGCGCCGGCCGCGTTGACCAGCACGTCGTCCACGGAGGACACCCGGTCCAGACGCAGTACGTACTGGACGGTCTCGACCAGCACCGAGCAGCCCGCTCCGAGGGCCAGCACGCGTGGCACGGACGCGAGCGCCGACCACCGCAGCGGCGCGAAGCACCCCAGCGCCGCGAAGACCAGCAGGTTGCCGGCGATGCCGTACGGACCCATCGTGACCAGGTCCCGCAGCGGGACCAGGCTCACCCGGGCCGGGGCCGTACCGGCCGCGCCGCCCGGCATCATCGTCATCCACAGGAACGGCAGCGTCCCGTGCACCATGCCCACCTCCGCCAGCGACGTCCGCCGGGCCGCGGGGACGCCCCGGACCCGGCGGCGGCGGGCCAGCGCCCACACCACCAGCACCGAGAGCGGCAGCGCGACCAGCGTCATCAGCACCACGCCGTTGAACGTGTCGAAGCAGCCGTGCCACCGTCCGGCCGCGCAGGCCGGAGCGGTCATCCTGAGCGGCCGCCGCACCACGTACGCGGCGCCCGCCACGGCGAGCACCGCCAGGCAGAGCGGCACGGCCGCGCGCGGGCGGCGGCGCGGGGCCAGCACAAACGTGTCGTTGTCCATGCCCTCATGGGAGCCGGACGGCCGTTGTCACGGCGTATCCGGTTTTCCATACGCCCGCGACACCCGCCGGGCGAACGGGCTCACCCCGTCATCGGTGCCGCAGCGGCGTCAGCTGCTCGATGTCGTACTTGGCCCGCAGCGCCTCGATGGCGGCGTGGTCCGGCGGGCCGCCGTCCTGGAGGATCTCCAGCAGCTCCTCGAAGTACCGCTCGTGATCCGGCGGCGGGCTGGCCTGGAAGAACATCTTCGCCGGGGTGTCCGTCGGATTGGCGAACGCGTGCGGACAGCCGGGCGGCACCACGATGACCGTGCCCGGGGTGGCGCGGACCACCCGGCTGCCCCTGCCGGACTCCCAGCGCTGCCAGTTGTCGGGCGTGCGGACGCGCGGCTCGAAGGCGAGCACGTCCAGCTCGCCTTCGAGGACGTAGAACAGCTCCTCGCTGCGGGTGTGCACATGGGCGCCGACGTCGAAGCCCGGCGGCACGATCACCTCGAAGGTGGAGGCCATACGCGAATGCGAACCCGTCACCTTGAACGTCACGTGCTGGGCCGGGGCCTCGACCACCCGGCCGTGCCCCGGCGGCACCAGCAGCCCCTCGGTCGCCGTCATCGAACGCTCACCAGGCGACCGGCAGGGCCTCGGGCCCGCGGATCAGCGCGCCCTTCTTGAACGGCACCTCCTCGGGCCGCACCGCCAGGCGCAGCCCGGGCACCCGGTCCAGCAGGGCGTCGACCAGCAGTTCCGACTCCAGCCGGGCCAGCATGCCGCCGGGGCAGTAGTGCGGGCCGAAGCCGAAGGAGACATGCGGGTTCGGGTTGCGGGCCAGGTCGATGGCGTCCGGGTCGGGGAAGACCCCGGGGTCGCGGTTGGCGGCCAGGTAGGAGACGTAGATCGCGTCGCCCGCTGGGATCCGCACCCCCCGGATCTCCACGTCCTCCAGGGCGATCCGGGACAGCCCGACCGCGTTGCGATGGGGAATCCAGCGCAGCAGCTCGTCGATGCCCCGGGGCCGGATGTCCGGCTCCGCGCGCAGCCGTTCGGCCAGCTCGGGCCGGGTCAGCAGGGTGAAGAACAGCTGCCCGCTGTTGTTGGTGACCGCCTCGCCGCCGATCTGGAGCAGCACCGCGAGACCCACCGCCTCCTGGAGGGTGATCTCCTCCCGGCCGACGGCCGCGCCCAGCAGCGACGCCACGTCCTCGCCGGCGCTGTTCTCCCGCAGTCCGATCAGGTCGGCGAAGTAGGCGCCCATCTCCTGCTTGGCGCGTTCGCTGACGTCGGCGCCGTGCGAGGAGGACAGGATCAGCTGGGTCCAGGTGTGCATACCGTGCCGGTCGGCCGCCGGGACGCCCATCAGCTCGCAGATCACCGCGATCGGGAAGGGGCTGAGCACCGCCTCGGTGAGGTCGGCGGGCGGTCCCTGGGCCAGCATCGCGTCGATCAGCTCGTCCAGCATCGCGCGGGACTGCTCGCGCACGCGCTCCACGCCCCGCGCGGTGAACGCCGCCGCCACCGAGCGGCGCAGCCGGGTGTGGTCCGGCGGGTCGAGGAAACCGACCGCGCCGCGGGCCGGGATGAAGTGCGGGGCGAGCCGGGTGACCTGCTGCCGGTCCATCACCGCCGCGCGGCCGAACCGGGGATCGTTGGTGACCATCCGCACGTCGTCGTAGCGGGTCACCAGCCAGGCCCAGCCCTCGCCGTTGGGCAGCGAGATCCGGGTCAGCGGTCCGTCGGCCATCAGCTCGCGCAGCACCGGGTCGAAGTCGGTGCCGGGCAGGTCCGCGACCGGCCAGTCCCGTACCGGCGGGACGGTCTGGGGGATCGTCTCTTCGCTCACGTTCGCCTCACGCCCTGGGTCTCGTCCGCGGTCTGCCAGCGGCCCAGCGACATCTCCGCGGTGATGCCGGGCCCGAAGCCCGCCAGCAGCCCGCGGGCCCGGTCGGGGGCGCCGCCCTCGTCGAAGAGCCGGCGCAGCGCGTCCAGGACGACGGCGCTGGCGATGTTGCCGTACTCGGTCAGCGTGGCCCGGCTGAAGCGGAACGCGTGCGGCTCGACCTGGAGGAACTTGCTCAGGTCGTCCAGGATCCGCGGACCGCCCGCGTGCACGATGTAGAAGTCCAGGTCGGTGGCGTCCCAGCCGTGGGTGCGGGCCAGTTGCACCAGCGCCGGCGCCAGCGGTTCCATGGTGGCCGGCACCCGCTTGTCCAGCAGGAAGTGGAAGCCGGTGGCCTTCACGTCGTACATGATCCACTCTTCGGTCTTCGGGATCAGGTACGAGCCGTTGCGCTCCAGCACCACGCCGGTGCCGCCCTGGCCGCGGACCACCGCGGCGGCGATGCCGTCGCCGAACAGGCCGTTGGAGAGCAGCGAGCCGATGCCGATGTCGGTGGGCTGGTAGCACAGCGAGCAGAACTCGCAGGCCACGATCAGCGCGTTGGCCTCGGGATAGGCCGTGCAGAAGTCGTGGGCCCGGTTGATCGCCGCGCCGCCGGCCGCGCAGCCGAGCTGGGCGATGGGTATCTGCCGGGTGGTGCTGTCGAAGCCCATCTCGTTGATCAGCCACGCGGTGAGCGAGGGCATCATGAAGCCCGTGCACGAGACGTAGATGATCACGTCGATGTCGGTGGGCAGTACCTCCGCGTCGTCCAGGGCCCGCTGGATCACCGCCGGGACCCGGGCCTTGGCCTCGGCCTCGTAGAGCTTGTTGCGGTCCTCGAACCCGGGGTGCTTCAGGGTCTCCTCGATGGGCTGCACGATGTGCCGGGTGCGCACGCCGGTGTTCTCGATCAGCCGGAGGGCCAGCGGCAGTTGGGGGTGGTCGGCGTGGCGCTCCCGCGCCAGCTCAAGCGTCTCCTCCATCGTGATCACGTGCTCTGGGACGGACACCGAGGGTCTGCACAAAGTCGCCATGAACCGTGCCTGCTTTCGCCTCCCGGAAGGCCCTTGCGCCCCCCGGTCAGAAACTGGTCCACCTCCGGGGGCGTTACCTCTCGGGGTAGACCTCCAGGGGTGTTCATCCAACGATCACCCGGCGGGACGCCGATCTCTCGCGGGGTTACTCCGTCTCGGGGACCCTGGGAGAGCGGCGCGGCATCAGGAGAGGGAGGAACCGATGGCCCGGACGGCACGGCACCTGCTGGAGACGACCACCGGAAAGCTGGCCCCCGACCCGGCGGCCAACCGGTTCGTGCCGCTGCTGGCGCGGGGCGCGGTGAGCCGGGACACGCTCGCCGCGCTGGCGCTGGAACAGCGCTGGGTGATCGCCGCCGACCGGCGGGCCTTCGAGTACCTCGCGCACCGCGCGGACGACACCGCGGAGGTGGCCGCCTACTTCACGGCGCTCGCGGAGGGCGAGGCGCTCGCCGCGCGCAAGCTGGAGGCGTTCGCCGCGGCCTGCGGCGTGGGGGAGAGCCGGTCGGTGTCGCACGAACCGCTGCCCGGCTGCCAGTCCTACCCCGCGTACGTGGCCTGGCTGGCGCTGAACGGCTCACCCGCCGAGACGGTGCTCGCGGTGCACGCCAACTTCTCCGCCTGGGGCGGGTACTGCGCGACCGTCGCCGACGCGCTGCGCCGGCACTACGGCTTCGGCGACGAGGCGTGCGCCTTCTTCGACTTCTTCGCCGCGTCCGACCCGTCCCTGGAGCAGAAGGCGACCGCGGCGGTACGGGCCGGACTGGACGGCGGCCACCTGAGCGAGGACCTCGTGCACCGCTACGGGCGGCTGCTCCAGGCCTACGAGGCGCGGTTCTGGCACAGCCTGTGGGAGCTGGAGCACCCCCCGGGCGGTCAGGAGGACTGACCGCTGCTGTGCGCGATGCAGGCCACGTCGATCCGGTCGGCGAGCTTGGCCAGCTCGATGGTGAGCGCCGCCACCGTGTCCTCGTCGAGGCGGCCGTTCTCCCCGGTCTCCACCAGACGCAGCCACCGTCCGCCCATCGTGCGCAGCAGCTTGCTCACGTCGGCCGCGGCCACCTGAAGGGTGCCGCGGTCGTCGACGATCAGGGGCAGGGTCACTTCGCGGGTCACGGACAAGGATCGTAGTCGCGGATGGCTCACGCTCCGTGCCATACGGTGGTGATGTTGCAGAACTCCCGGATTCCGTGCCCGGACAGCTCACGCCCGTAGCCCGACCGCTTGACCCCGCCGAACGGGAACGCCGGGTGCGAGGCCGTCATCCCGTTGACGTAGACGCCGCCGGCCTCCAGGTCCCGGACGAACCGGTCGACGTCGGCTTCGTCGCGGGTCCACACGTTCGAACTGAGGCCGAAGTCGGTGTCGTTGGCGATCAGCACCGCCTCGTCCAGGTCGGCCGCGCGGTACAGCGTGGCGACCGGGCCGAAGGTCTCCTCGCGGTGCACGCGCATCGCCCGGTCGACGCCGGCCAGCACGGTCGGCGGGTAGTACCAGCCGGGCCCGGCGGGGCGTTCGCCGCCGCACAGCACCCGCGCGCCGCCGCGTACCGCGTCCTCGACCAGTTCGGCCAGGTCGGTCACGCCCTGTTCGCTGGCGAGCGGGCCGACGTCGGTGTCCTCGTCCATCGGGTCGCCCACCCTGAGCGCCCGCATGCCGGCCACGAACCGCTCCGCGAACGCGTCGTACACGTCCGCGTGCACGATGAACCGCTTGGCGGCGATGCAGGACTGCCCGGCGTTCTGCGCCCGCGCGGTCACCGCGACCTCGGCGGCCCGGTCGACGTCGGCGGACGGCATCACCACGAACGGGTCGCTGCCGCCCAGCTCCAGCACCGTCTTCTTGATCATCTCCCCGGCGGTGGCGGCGACCGCGCGGCCGGCCGGCTCGCTGCCGGTGAGGGTGGCGGCCCTCACCCGCTCGTCGCGCAGCACGTCGTCGACGGCTGCCGAGCCGATCAGCAGGGTCTGGAAGCAGCCCTCGGTGAAACCCGCGCGGTGGAAGAGGTCTTCGAGGTAGAGCGCCGTCTGCGGCACGTTCGAGGCGTGTTTGAGCAGGCCGACGTTGCCCGCCATCAGCGCGGGCGCGGCGAACCGGATCACCTGCCACAGCGGGAAGTTCCACGGCATCACCGCCAGCACCGGGCCGAGCGGCCGGTAGCGCACCAGCGCCCGGGAGGCACCGGAGTCCTTCACGTCCGGCTCGGCCGGCTCCTCGTCGGCCAGCAGCCCGGCGGCGCGGTCGGCGTACCAGCGCATCGCCTTGGCGCACTTCGCCGCCTCCGCGCGGGCCTGCCCGACCGGCTTGCCCATCTCGGTGGTGATCACCCGGCCGATCTCGTCCTGGTCGGCCTCCAGCAGCTCGGCGGCCCGCCGCAGCAGCGTGGCCCGTTCCTCGAACGTCGTCGTCCGGTACGTCCGGAAGGTGGCCTCGGCGAGCTGGAGCCGGCGCTCGATCTCCTCCTCGCCCATCGCCTCGTACGTCCTGAGCGTCTCGCCGGTCGCGGGGTTCACCGTCGCGATGGGCATGGCCGACCTCCCTGGCAGCGGGGTTGCGCTTCTCGACCTTCGCGCGGCGCGCCGGGCGCCGCAACGCGAAAAGCCTCTTGTCAGGCCGAGTGCTCCGCCAGCCGGTCGAGAAACGCGGCCTGGGCCGTGACGATCACCTCGCGCGCCCGGTCCAGCGGGAACCAGGCCACCCGGTCCAGCTCCGGGAACTCCTGTTCCCGTCCCGACCGCGGCGGCCACCGCATCCGGAACGTGCCGGGCACGACCGTCGCCGGATCGAGGTCGGCCTCCACCGCCCACACGGTGACCAGCTTGCCGCCGGACTGCCGGACCTCGCCGAGCGGTACGGCGCCGGCGCCGTCCGGCGGCGGCAGCCCCAGTTCCTCCTGGAACTCCCGGCGGGCCGCGTCCCAGGCGGGCTCGTCCTCCTCGTACTCACCCTTGGGGACCGTCCAGGCGCCCCGGTCGCGCCGGGCGAAGAACGGGCCGCCCATGTGGCCGAGGAGAACCTCCGGGCCCGCGGCGGTCCTCCGGTACAGCAGCAGACCGGCACTGCGCTTCACGGCGCCACCTCGGGATGCGCGGCGAACAGGGTTTCGACGGTGTCGGCGTCCGCGGGGCGCTTGTCCTCGCGGTAGCGGACCACGCGGGCGAAGCGGAGGGTGACGCCGGCCGGGTAGCGGGTGGAGCGCTGGAGACCGTCGTAGGCGATCTCGACGACCAGTTCGGGGCGGACCGTCACGCCCCAGCGGTGTTCCTCGACGGCGAGTGCGGTGAGGTGCCCGGTCTGCCAGGTGAGCATCGCGTCCGTCATGCCCTTGAAGGTCTTGCCGAGCATGACGAACGAACCGTCCTCTGCCCGGGCGCCCAGATGCAGGTTGGAGAGCTTGCCGGTGCGCCGGCCGTGGCCCCACTCGGCGGCCAGCACCACCAGGTCCAGGGTGTGCACGGGCTTCACCTTCAGCCAGGAGGCGCCGCGCCGCCCGGCGCTGTACCCGGCGTCCAGGCCCTTGACCACCACCCCCTCGTGACCGCGCGCGAGGGTCTCGGCGAGGAAGTCCTCCGCCGCCCGGGCGTCCTGCCCTTCGGCCACCAGCGTCCGCCGCACCCGCATCGGCTCCGGCACCAGATGGGCCAGCTCCGCGTGCCGCTCGGTCAGCGGCAGGTCGAGCAGGTCGCGGCCGTCGACCAGCAGGGCGTCGAAGAAGACCGGGGAGACCGGCACCGCCCGTGCCGCCGTGGCGACGTCCGTGCGCGAGCCGACCCGCCCGGCGGTCTCCTGGAACGACCGGGGGCGCCCGTCGGGACCGAGCGAGATGACCTCGCCGTCCAGCACGAACCGCTCGCCGGGCAGTTCCCGCGCGGCCGCCGTCACCTCGGGCAGCCGGCCGGTGATGTCGTCCAGGGTGCGGGTGTACACCCGTACCTCGTCGCCGTCGCGGTGCACCTGGACCCGGATGCCGTCGAGTTTCTCCTCCACCGCGCAGGCACCGAGTTTCCCGGCTGCCTCGGCCACCGAGGCGGCGCTGTGCGCCAGCATCGGCAGCACCGGACGGCCGACGGTGAGCCGGAACCGGCCGAGCGCCGCGGGCCCGTCGGCGAGCAGCGCCTCGGCCACCGTCCGGAGCGAGCCCGCCAGCATCACCGCCCGGCGCACGTCCGCCGGGACCGCCCCGGTGGCCTGGGCCAGGCCCTCGACGGCGACCGCGTCCAGCGCGCCCTGCCGGACCTCACCGGTCAGCAGCCCGAGCAGGAAGCGCTGCTCGTCCGCGGTGGCCGCGCCCATCAGCTCCCCGACCAGCCGGGTCCGCTCGGCCCCCGACCCGGCACCGGACACGGCGGCGAGCCGGGTCAGCCGGGCGTCCACCTCGCGCACGGTGAGCGTCGGTCCGGCGGCCGGCTCGACCGGCCGGCCCAGCACCTTCCAGCCGACGCCGATCCGGCCCTGCGGCAGCCGTCCCGCGAGGTAGGGGATGACGACCGGTACGTCGGCCGCCTCCGCCTCCCGGAACAACTCGGCGAGCAGGGCCGTCTTGCGGGACCGCGCCGAGGTGGCGGCGACCTCCTGGGACACATGGGCCAGCCGGGCAAGCAGCATGCCCTTCATGGTGCACCGGGAACGGCGCTCCCACACGTGCTCGGTACGGCGGCATCGCCCTTACGGCGCACCGGGAACGGTCCCCGCGCCGGTGCTCAGCCCGGCAGCGAGGCGTCCAGGTCCGACATGATCAGGTCGCCGACGATCGCGGCCGCCGCCCGGTAGCCGCCGCTCACCGCGTGCGCCACCTGCTCGCCGAAGCCCATCGCGTTGCCGGCCGCGTACACCCCCGGCACGCTGGTCAGACCGGTCGGGTCCACCACGGGATACGCGCCGAACGGAGTCTCGGTCAGCTCGGCGCCGAGCTGCTCCAGCAGACCGGTCCGCGGCACGGCACGCGGGGCGACGAAGACCACCGACCGCTCGTGCACCGCCCCGTCCACCAGGCGTACGCCGCTGACCCGGTCGTCCTCGACCACCAGCCCGGCGACCTGCCCGGGCACCACCTTCACCCCGGCCGCGGCCAGCCGGCGCAGATCCTGGTCGGACAGCTCGGACTCGGCGACGGTGTGCAGGAACAGGGTCACGTCGTCCGACCAGCCGGACACCATGAGCGCCTGGTGCACACTCGGCGGGCCGCTCGCCAGCACCCCGAACCGCTCGTCCCGCACCTCCCAGCCGTGGCAGAACGGACAGTGCAGCACGTCCCGGCCGAACCGCTCCGCGACCCCGGGGATCTCGGGCAGCTCGTCCTTCAGCCCGGTGGTGACGACCAGCCGCCTGGCCCGCACGGTCCGCCCGCCGGCCAGCTCCACGGCGAAGTCCGCGTCCCGGGTGACGCGGACCGCCCGGTCCCGGACCAGCTCGACGCCGTACGCCGCGACCTCCTCGCGGCCGAGCGCCAGGAATTCGGCGGGCGGCATGCCGTCCCGGGACAGATAGCCCTGCATGTGCGCGGCCGGCGCGTTGCGCGGCTGTCCGGCGTCCACCACCAGGGTCCGCCGCCGGGCCCGGCCCAGCACCAGCCCGGCCGACAGCCCGGCGGAGCCGCCGCCGATCACCACCGCGTCGTACTGCTCGCTCATTTCGGTCACCGTGACCACCTCCACGGCCGACCGTCGCCCAACCGATGCGGGATTGACAAACACATTTGCCGGTTCTGCAATAAAGCCATGACGAAGGACGACGTACTCGCCGGTGTCGGCCCCCGGCTGCGGCAGCTCCGCAAGGACCGCGAGGTCACCCTCGCCGCGCTCGCCGAGGCGACCGGCATCTCGCTGAGCACCCTCTCCCGCCTGGAGTCGGGGCTGCGCAGACCCAGCCTCGAACTGCTGCTGCCGATCGCCCAGGCCCACCAGGTGCCGCTGGACGAACTGGTCGGCGCGCCGCCGGTCGGCGACCCGCGGGTACGGGCCAAGCCGATCCAGCGGCACGGCCGCACCTACTGGCCGCTCACCCGCCAGCCCGGCGGCCTCCAGGCGTTCAAGGTCCTGGTGCCGCCCCGGCAGGAGGAACCCGACCGGCGCACCCACGAGGGGTACGAGTGGCTCTACGTGCTGTCCGGACGGTTGCGCATGCTGCTGGGCGAGCACGATCTGGTGGTCGGGGCCGGCGAGGCCGTCGAGTTCGACACCCGGGTGCCGCACTGGTTCGGGGCGGCGGGGGAGGAGCCGGTGGAGTTCCTCAGCCTCTTCGGACCGCAGGGCGAGCGGGTGCACGTACGGGCGAGGTCCACTCGATCGTGACGCCCGGGACGGTTCCCTGATCGGCAAGCGACCGCTTAGTATGCGGTGGACCCCGGACGGACGACGCAGTCGGTGGAGGCCCCGCATGCAGGCATGGCAGGTGCACGAGAACGGCGAGCCGGGCGAGGTGATGCGGCTGGCCGAGGTCCCGCCGCCGACGCCGGGCGACGGCCAGGTCCTGCTGCGGGTCCGCGCGGCGAACGTCAACTTCCCGGACGCGCTGCTGTGCCGGGGCCAGTACCAGACCAGGCCGCCACTGCCGTTCACCCCGGGCGTGGAGGTGTGCGCCGAGACCGAGGACGGCCGTCGGGTGCTGGCCAACCCCGCGCTGCCGCACGGCGGGTTCGCCGAGTACACCGTCGCGGCCGCCGCCGCCCTGCTGCCCGCGCCGGACGCCCTGGACGACGCCGAGGCCGCCGCCCTGCACATCGGCTACCAGACCAGCTGGTTCGGCCTGCACCGCCGGGCCGCCCTCCAGGCCGGCGAGACCCTGCTGGTGCACGCCGCCGCGGGCGGCGTCGGCAGCGCGGCCGTACAGCTCGGCAAGGCCGCCGGGGCCACGGTCATCGGTGTCGTCGGCGGCGCCGAGAAGGCCGCCGCCGCCCGGGAACTGGGCTGCGACACGGTGATCGACCGCAAGAGCGAGGACGTGATCACCGCCGTCAAGGAGGCCACCGGCGGGCGCGGCGCCGACGTGATCTACGACCCGGTGGGCGGCGCCGCCTTCAAGCAGTCCACCAAGGTCGTCGCCTTCGAGGGCCGGATCGTGGTGGTCGGCTTCGCCAGCGGGGACATCCCCAGCGCCGCCCTCAACCACGCCCTGGTGAAGAACTACGCGATCCTCGGCCTGCACTGGGGCCTGTACAACACCAAGAACCCGCGGCTGGTCCGGGAGTGCCACGAACGGCTCACCGAGCTGGCCGCCCGCGGCGCGGTCAAGCCGCTGGTCAGCGACCGGGTGCCGCTGGACGGCGCGGCCGGGGCCGTCCAGCGGGTCGCCGACGGCGTGACGACCGGCCGGGTGGCCGTCGTCCTGGACAAGGGAGCCGCCGCATGACCGACGCCGCAGAACTCAGGCAGCGCACCCAGGAGTTGCTGGCCGCGCAGCCGCCCGCGACCACCGACCGCCTCGACTTCCTGCGGGCCCGCTTCGACGCGGGCCTGGCCTGGGTGCACTTCCCCGAGGGCCTCGGCGGCCTCGGCGCCCCGCGCACCCTCCAGCCCGTCGTCGACGCCGAACTGGCCGCCGCCGACGCCCCCGACAACGACCCCCGGCGCATCGGCATCGGCCTGGGCATGGCCGCCCCGACCATCCTCAAGTACGGCACGGACGAGCAGAAGCAGCGCCTGCTGCGGCCGCTGTGGACCGGCGAGGAGGTGTGGTGCCAGCTGTTCAGCGAGCCCGGCGCCGGCTCCGACCTCGCCGCGCTCGGCACCCGCGCGGTGCGGGACGGCGAGAGCTGGGTGGTCGACGGACAGAAGGTGTGGACCTCCAGCGCGCACCTCGCCCGCTGGGCCATCCTCATCGCCCGCACCGACCCGGACGTCCCCAAGCACCGGGGCATCACCTACTTCGTCTGCGACATGACCGACCCGGGCGTCGAGGTCCGCCCGCTGCGGCAGATCACCGGCGAGGCCGAGTTCAACGAGGTCTTCCTGACCGGCGTCCGCATCCCCGACTCCCGGCGCCTCGGCGAGATCGGCGACGGCTGGCGGGTCGCGCAGACCACCCTGAACAACGAACGCGTCGCCATCGGCGGCCGCCGCCTGCCCCGCGAGGGCGGCATGATCGGCCCGGTCGCGCGGACCTGGCGGGAGCGCCCCGAACTGCGCACCCACGACCTGCACCAGCGCCTGCTCACCCTCTGGGTCGAGGCCGAGGTCGCCCGGCTCACCGGCGAACGCCTCGGCCAGCAGCTCGCCGTCGGCCACCCCGGCCCCGAGGGCGCCGGCATGAAACTCGCCTTCGCCCGCCTCAACCAGGAGATCAGCGGCCTGGAGGTGGAACTGCGCGGCGCGGAGGGCCTGCTCTACGACGACTGGACCATGCGCCGCCCGGAACTGGTGGACTTCACCGGCCGCGACGCCGGCTACCGCTACCTGCGCTCCAAGGGCAACAGCATCGAGGGCGGCACCAGCGAGATCCTGCTGAACATCGTCGCCGAACGCGTCCTCGGCCTGCCCGCCGAGCCGCGCACCGACAAGGACGTCGCCTGGAAGGACCTCGCCCGATGAGCGACCTGCTGTACTCGGAGGAGGAGGACGCGCTGCGCGCCGCCGTCCGGGACCTGCTCACCGACCACTGCGACCCGGCCGGCGTCATCGCCCGCACCGAGACGGACACCCCGCACGACCTGACCGCCTGGAAGGCGCTCACCGAGTCCATGGGCCTGGCCGGTCTGCTGATCCCCGAGGAGTACGGCGGTCAGGGCGCCGGCCACCGCGAGGCGGCCGTCGTGCTGGAGGAACTGGGCCGCGCCGTCGCGCCCGTCCCCTACCTGACCAGCGCCGTCGTCGCCACTGAGGCCCTGCTCGGCTGCGCCGCGGGGCAGTGGCTGGCCGAGCTGGCCGGCGGCCGCCGGATCGCCGTCCTCGCCGTCGGCCTGCACACCGCCCCCGACGCCGCCTTCCCCGCCGTACGCCTGGAGCACGGCGCCCTGCGCGGAACGCTGACCGGCATCGCGGACGCGGCCGTCGCCGACGTCCTGCTGGTCCCCGCGGACGACGGCGGGCTGTACGCGGTACGCGCCGCCGACGCCGCCGTCACTCCCCGCACCTCCCTGGACCTGACCCGGCCGGTGGCCGACGTCTCGCTCGACGGAGCACCGGGCGAGCGGCTGGGCGACGCGGAACCCGCCGTCCGGCGCGCCCTGCGCGCCGGTGCCGGACTGCTCGCCTCGGAGCAACTGGGCCTGGCCGACTGGACGCTGACCGAAACGGTGCGCTACCTCAAGGAGCGCAAGCAGTTCAACCGGCCGGCCGGCGGCTTCCAGGCGCTCAAGCACCGGCTCGCCGCGCTGTGGCTGGAGACCGTCCACCTGCGCGCCGCCGCGCGGAGCGCCGCCGACGCGCTGGCCACCGGCGCGGACGCGGACGTGCCGGTCGCCGTCGCGCAGGCGTACGCGGCCCCGGTCGCCGTCCGCGCCGCCGAGGAGGCCCTGCAACTGCACGGCGGCATCGGCATGACCTGGGAACACCCCGTCCACCTGTACCTGAAGCGGGCCAAGGCCGACTCGATCGCCTACGGCACGGCGGGCGCCCACCGCACGGCGCTGGCCGCGCTGGTGGAGCTGCCGGCGCCGTAGCACCTCGCAGCGAAGCCCGCCCGAACCCGGGCGGGCTTTCTCATGTGCCGCGCCCGACGCGCGCGGGTTCTTCCCGTGTTCCGGCCCGCACGAAGTGAACAGGTGACGGCCCGTCGGCCAACTTCCCCGCACGGCACTGCTCCACGCCGCCTCCCGCCTCGCATACTCACTGAGGTCCCGTAAGGCCTACCAGGGAGGCAGAGCATGGCCCTCACCACCCGTCGCAGAGCCCTCACCACCCTCGGCGCCGCCCTCGCGGGCGCGGTCGCCCTGCCCGCCGGCACCGCGCTGGCCGGCGAACGCCCCCGCCGCCCCCGCCCGTTGTGGCGCGCCCACGCACACAACGACTACGAGCACCCCCGCCCCCTCCTCGACGCCCTCGACCACCGCTTCGGCAGCGTCGAGGCCGACATCTACCTGGTCGACGGCCAACTCCTCGTCGCCCACGACGCGGTCGACCTCGACCCGGCCCGCACCCTGGAGTCCCTCTACCTCGACCCGCTCGCCGCCCGCGTCCGCGCCCAGGGCGGCCACGTCCACCGGGGCGATGCCCGTCCGCTGCAACTGCTCATCGACATCAAGACCGAGGGCGCCTCGACCTACCTCGAACTCGACCGGCAGCTGCGCCGCTACCGGCACCTGTTCACCACCTACGCGCACGGCAGGGTGCGCCCCGGCCCGGTCACCGCCGTCGTCTCCGGCGACCGCGCGGCCCGCGTCCCGATGACGGCGCAGACCGAGCGCCGCGCCTTCTACGACGGCCGCCTCAC
This sequence comes from Streptomyces sp. NPDC023723, assembly GCF_040639815.1. Taxonomy (NCBI): domain Bacteria; kingdom Bacillati; phylum Actinomycetota; class Actinomycetes; order Kitasatosporales; family Streptomycetaceae; genus Streptomyces; species Streptomyces sp. NPDC023723. The sequence goes on along the minus strand of NZ_JBFAAP010000039.1, from coordinate 9,853 downwards.
CGACCTCGGTACCGCCGCCCCCGCCTCCCTCATCCCGCTGATCAGCGACAACTGGACCAACAACTTCACCTGGCAGGGCGTCGGCGCCTTCCCCGCCGCCGAACGGCGCAAGCTGCACGACATCGTCGGCGCCGCGCACGCCCGCGGCCAGCGGGTCCGCTTCTGGGCCACGCCCGACCTCGCCGGACCCGCCCGGGACGCGGTGTGGACGGAACTGGTCGCGGCCGGCGCCGACCACCTCAACACGGACGACCTCGCCGGCCTGGAGGCGTTCCTCGACGCCCGCGAGACGGCGTAGCCCGCCGGACACCACACGTTCGGAGGACATGTCAGCCGCCCGGACGAACCCTCCGCTACGCCACACTTGCGGCCGAACGCCGTGAACCAGACATGCGGCGTGGCGGAGGAGGTTGACGATGGCCGTTTCCATCTCTGTGGTGCTGCTGCTCGCGATCCTGGCGGTGATCTTTCTGCGCAACGGCGGGCTTAAGGTCTCCCACGCGCTCGTCTGCCTGCTGCTCGGCTTCTATCTGGCCGGCACCAGCATGGCGCCCACCATCAACAGCGGGCTCGTCGCCACGGCCGAGATCGTGAGCAGCCTCAGACCCTGACCGCGCCGCTCCCGGGCAGCGGTTCGCGCGTCAGGCGGCCGAGAAGACCCCGATCCCGTTCGGGACGGGGCGCTCGCCCCCGCCGCTCGGGTGGTTGCGCACCGAGACCGCGCTCGCGCCCGGCGCCCGGGCCACCAGCGTCGTCGAGCCGCCGCCGTCCAGGCTGAACCCCTCCGTCGACCCCCGTGCCCGCAGCGCCTCGGCGACCTCGGCGACGGTCAGGCCGGACCGGTACGCCGACGAGCCGTCCACCGCGAGCAGCAGCACCCGCCGCCCGGCGTCCGCGATGCCCACCGCGGTCCGCACGGCCGACGTGCGGTCGTCCAGCCCCGGCAACGGCTTGCCGCCCGACAGCACCGGATAACCGCCGAGCGCGAAACCGAACGCCTCCTGGGACGCCGACGCCACCAGGCTGTGACGGACCGTCACGGCATCCCCGGTGGCGACCTTCCGCAGCTGCCGCGCCCCCTCCTCGCGGCCCACCAGCACCGTCGTGTCCGAAGCGATCGCTCCGCCGCCGGGCGTGCCGGACGCGGAGACGACCCGGCCGTCGCGGACCGTCACCTCGTAGGTCTCCGTACTGCACGCGGCGGCCCGGTCCGTGTCCGTGCCGCAGGTGGCCCGCGCCCGGGAGGCGCTGCCCCACTCGCCGGTGAAGGCGCCGACCGAGTCGACCGGCAGCGCGTACTGGTTGAACCCGCCGAGCGGCAGCGTGCCCTCGGGCGTGCCGACCTCCCCGTCCAGGGCCAGCCGGTCGAGCCGGGCCCGCCGGTCGGCGCCGACACCGAAGACCGCCTCGGTGGTGACGCCGGACGGCATGGCCGGACCGAAGCGCTGCCCGTCCGGCACCGCCGCCTTCAGCGCCCGGCCCTCGGCGATCGCCGGGCCCACGCTCGCGCCGGTCGCCTCGACGCCCGGGTGCTGGCTCTCGGTGATGTTGAAGAAGTCCCCGTTGACGCCCCCCACGGCGCCCTGGTCGCCGGCCATCCGGGAGACCGTCGCCCGCGCCGCCACCGCCCCCGGGTAGAGCAGCCCGAGCCGGGTGTCGGGGACGCCGAGGTCGACGCCGAGCAGATGGACGTGGGTGGTCCCGCCCGCCGCCGACAGGTCGAACTCCTCGTAGGTCACCCCCGGCGCGATCTCCGCGGCCGCCGGCACGGCGCCGGCCGGTGCCGCGCCCACCAGCGCGCCGAGGGTGACCAGGAACGCCAGTGTCCGGCGGAGTGCTGCACGACGCGTCACGGACGCCCCCTGATGTCTCGTCAGTCGCTCGGGATCAGGGGAAGTGCATCAGATCTCGGTCGCCGCGAAGGCCACCGAGGGCCGAAGACGCGGGAAAGTGCGGCAAAACGCACTCCCTCGGCGGTGCCGGGACGGCCATCGGCCATCGGGGCCATCGGCCGCCGAGCGGGGAACGGAGTACTGCGGCGACGGCGACGCGACCTGTGGCGCCGTCGCGGTCGGCCCAGTGTCTCAGCCGTCCAGGACGCCGTCGCGATGGAGCACCGTGACCCGGTGGAAGTTGCAGCCGGCCGGCGGCTCCGCGGTGGGCCATGTCTGGTGCGCCTTGAGCGCGATGCTCACCAGGCTCAGCAGGAGGTCGACATCGGTCTCGCAGTCCAGATGCACGGTCACCCAGCGGGAACCGGGGATCAGATGGATCGCGCTGGAACCGCCGAGGTCGTAGTGGAAACGCTGGATGGCCCGTTGGGTCAGGTGCAGGTCCACGTCCCGGTCCGAGTGGAAGTGGACGATCTCGTCCCGGACGGAGCGCAGCGCCTGTCCGGTACCGCAGTTGGCCGGCCCCGCCGTGAGGTCGGGCCAGTCCTGTAGTCGCTCCAGGGCACGCTGGGCCAGAGTCATGCCCCTATCGTCGCTCCATTACCGTCCGGCAACCAGTAGTTGAGCGATTTGTAACCGGGGCGTGAGGTAACCGGCCCGGGCCGGCCCGCGGAACGCGACCGGGCCGGACGCACGGTAAGCGCCGCGCGGTCACACGCGGCGCTTCGTCGTCGTGAGCACAATAGATCATGGTCGTACGGAACGACCATGATCTGCCGACCACGGGTTCCTACTCGTCCAGGCAGCCGATCGTCCCGGTCGGATAGTCGTTGCCGGTGGAGGTCGCGGTGAACCCGAAGGTCACGCTGCCGTCCGCGGCCACGACCCGGTTGTGGTCCACGTTCCGCACCGTGACGGAACCGTCCGACCCGGTGGACAGCGCGCCGTTCCACACACTGTTGATCCGGGTGCCGACGCCGGGCGTCCACTGCACGGCCCAGCCGTTACGGGGTTCCGTTCCGTGGTTCATCACCTCCACGGAACCCTGGAACCCGCCGCTCCAGCTGTTCTGCACGGTGTACACCGCCATGCAGGACCCCGTGTGCGGGGGATCGGTCGGCGTCGGGGTGGGGGTCGGCGTCGGGGTCGGCGTGCTGCCGGAGCCGCGGATGCCGGTCACCTCGCCCTTGCCGCCGTCGAAGACGATGTCGGAGCAGGAGAAGAAGTTCTCCTGGCTGTCCGACCGCACCCACTGGATGAACAGCAGCGCGTCACCGGAGCGGCCCGACGGCAGCGCCAGGTCCCAGTAGTAGTGACCGCCGTTGCTCCCCGCCGAGCCCTGCTGCGGCGGATTGGTGACCGTCTGTATCAGCTCCAGATCGTCCCAGCCCAGCTGAGAGGTCGGCGACCAGCCGGGCTCGGTCAGATAGACCCGGAAGTCGCCCGGATGAGCGGCCCAGTTGCTGTACTGCAACTGGATCGACGACCCGGACGTCAGATGGGTCTTCGGCCAGTCGGCGCGGGCGGCGTTGTAGGCGGCGAAGTCGTACGGCGAGCGGTCACCGGCACTGCACAGCGTGCCGTCCGGCACGTAACCGGCACCCCGGCCGCCCGCGTTGGAGTCGAGCACGGCGAACCAGTTGTACAGCGCGTTCGCCCCGCTCTCGTCCAGCGCGTCCTGGCAGGCGGGATTGACCGGGTCCAGGGCGCCGGTGCCGGTGATGGCGTCCAGTTGGCAGAGGTAGGTGCGCGAACCGGGCGTCATCGCCACGCCGTGCGCCTCCGCCTCGCTCTGCCCGAGGACGGTCAGCCCGAGCGCGCCGAGCAGGGTGGCCAGTACCGCCGCGAGGGAGAGGAGTCTGCTGCGTCGAGCCATGGAATCTCCAGTTCCTGATGTGGTGTCGGGTGTGGTGCGGGTCCTTTCGCTGCTGTGGCCCTGGTCGGTCCGGGCCGGAGCCCTCAGGCGGTGGTGCAGGCGGCGCCGTTCAGGGTGAAGCCGGCCGGCTCGGCGAACGTCCCGCTGTAGGTGCCCTGGAAGCCGAAGCTCTGGCTGCCGCCCGCCGCGATCCGCGGCGCGTGGTCCGGTCCGCGCGCCGTCACGGCACCTGTCGCCGGGGTCACCGACGCGTTCCAGGCGTGCGTGATCTGCTGTCCGGACGGCAGGGTGAAGGCCAGCCGCCAGTCGTCCACGGGCGCCGGGCCGGTATTGCCGACCCGGACGTCGGCGGTGAAGCCGCCCGGCCAGACCTGCGTGCTGTAGGTCACCTCGCAGGCGGCCGGGGTGCCGGGATCGGTCGGCTCCTCGCCGTCACCGGTCACGATGGCCGACGAGAACGCGTCGACCGACAGCCCCGCGCCGTTCTGCCAGGGTTCGAAACCGGCCTGCACGCTGGTCAGGTACCAGTCGTTGCCCGCGAGGCCGCGGGAGACGGCCTGCCGGACGAAGTCCATGACGTCGAAACTCCAGCTGCCGATGGCCGTCGGCGCGACGAAGGACAGCACGTCGTTGGAACCGTTGCCGCCCGACCACACCTCCCAGCTCCGCCCGGCGACCGTGGCCGTGCCGACTTGGGAGCCGATCGGCTGGATCGGGCCGACCCGGTCGAACCAGATCATGATCTCGGTCCGGTTCACTCCGTCGGTGCGCGGCGTCGGGTCCAGCCAGATGTCGTACGAGGCGTTGTACACGGCGTCGTCGACGAAACCGTACGAGACGCTGCTGGGCGCGCTCGATATGCCGTCGACGCGGGCGGGAAGCGCGGTACCCGGCGAACAGACGGTGTAATGGCAGCCGTTGAAGACCGACGGGTACGACTTCGGCGCGCCGTTGGTCGGTACCGAACCGTCCGCTTGGCTCACCTGGAAGCCGGTGCCGGTCACGGTGACGCACTGCTCGGCGCTGGTGCCCCAGCGGTTGTTCTGGACGACGTAACGGTCCTGGATCGTGGCCGTTCCGTACTGCTCGCAGATCGTGGTGTCGGCGGCGCCGGCCGGTGCCGCGGTCGTGACGAGCGCCGCGATGAGGGAGAGGGCCGTGAGCAGCGCTCCGAGGAGGCCGCGCAGGGTGGGGGCCCGATGCGGGGACGGTTGCATGTGGGGGTCCTCTCTGGGGACGGGTGGGAGCGCTCCCATCGCTGTTGTGGGGGGACTGTAGGAGTTGTCCATGTCCCTGACAAGACTTCGCGCAACGCGAGTGTGCGGGTGACGGGCCGGCCGGTCCGTCACGCTCACATGAGGTTGACCAGCCTGATGTAGCGGGCCCAGTCCCACAGCGGACCCGGGTCCGTGTGGTCGCTGCCCGGCACCTCGTGGTGCCCGATGATGTGCGCCCGGTCCTTGGGGATGCCGTATCTCGTACAGATCGCCGCGGTCAGCGCCGCCGAGCTCTCGTACAGCGCGTCGGTGAAGTACGCCGGCTGGTCCACCCACCCCTCGTGCTCGATCCCGATGCTGCGGGTGTTGTAGTCCCAGTTGCCCGCGTGCCAGGCGACGTCGGCCTCGCGGACGCACTGCGCGAGGTGTCCGTCGGAGGAGCGCACCACATAGTGCGCGGACACCTTCTTCCGCGGGTTCTGGAAGATGGCCAGGGTGTCCGCGTAGGTCTCCTGGGTGACGTGGATGACCACGTAGTCGACGGGATAGGCCGTCGGGCGGCTGGAATCGGTGTAGTTCGAACCGCTCGCCGGCTGCCACTCGGCGTCCGGCTGGTCGACGTCCTGGGGCCGCGCTGCGGCCCGGGTGCCCGACAGCAGCGTGTACGGAGCGACGACCAGGGCGGCGCCGCCGGCGAGGAGCCGTCGTCGGGTGGGGAGGGGGCGTCGGGCGGGGAGGGGGTGCGCTCGTTCCATGAGGGTCGCCTTTCGGGGATCGGGGGCACGGGGATACGGGGATACGGGGATACAGAAATTGGGCATCGGGGATCGGGGACGTTTTCGGGTGGTGTGCTCAGGGTGGCGCGCACACCCGCACGAGCACTGTCATGACCCGGGCTCGCCTCCAGGTGGCGCGGGGTCGGGTGATGACGTCCGCCGTTTTCGTGGCGGTTGCGTTCCGCGTGAATCACGGTACGGGGAGCGCGGGTTGGGCAGCAGGAAGTGGCGTTGTCCGGTGGACGGCCCTCCGACTGTGGATAACTCCGTCACCCGATCGAGTGGGGGCCAGCTGTGTGGCGCGGGCGTTCGGGACGGTGTGGCGCGGGGCGTTCGGGGGAGGCGCGAGGGCGTCGGAGTGGTGCGGTCGGCTCAGCTGAGGCCGGGGATGCCGGAGCAGACCGGAGCAGACCGGAGGATGCCGCGGTGTACCGGGTGCGGACGGCTCAGGTCCGTGCCGCGATCGCCGCCGGATCGTCCAGCACCGTCCGCACGACCGAGTGCGCGGCACCCAGCAGCGGCCCCTGCGGCCCCAGCGCGGACACGGTCACCGGGCAGGCCGGACCCGCGGTGCGCCGGGCCAGTTCCGCGCGGAGCGCGGGCAGCAGCCAGGGCGCGAGCTCGGCCAGGGCACCGCCCAGCACCACACTCTCGGGGTCCAGCAGGTTCACCGCGCCGGTCAGCGCGATACCCAGCGCGGTTCCCGCACCGGTCAGGGCACGCCGTACGCGCTCGTCGCCTTCCGTCGCGCGCTGCGCGAGCAGGCCGACGCGGTTCTCGCCCGGGGTCAGACCGGACGCGCGCAGGACCGCCTCCTCGCCGGCGTACTGCTCCAGGCAGCCGTGTCCGCCGCAGGCGCACGCGGGGCCGTCGGGGTGGACCGGAACGTGCCCCAACTCACCGGCGAAACCCCGGGTACCGCGCAGCAGCCGGCCGTCCACGACCACCGCCGCGCCGATGCCGATCTCGGCCGAGACGTGCAGGAAGTCCCGGGGCGTGCGGTCACCGAGCCACAGTTCGGCGAGCGCGCCGAAGTTGGCCTCGTTGTCCACGGTCAGCGGCAGGTCCGCGGCCAGCAGTCCGCCGAGGTCGGTGTCGTGCCAGTCGAGGTTGGGAGCCCGTACGACGGTCGTGGCGTCGCGCGCCACCAGACCCGGTACCGCCACGGCCAGCCCGGCCGGCCACAGCCCCTCCGCTCCGGCCTCCTCGACGACCCGCCGGACCAGTCCGGTGAGCTGTTCGAGCACTGGTCCGGCGGAGCGGCCGCGGTTGCCGCCGTGGCGGACCGCCCGGGCCCGCACCCGCCCGCGCAGGTCGACCGCGCACACCGCGAGGTGGTCGACGCCGATCTCCGCACCGATCCCGGCGGGTCCGCCGGCGCTGACCGCGAGCGCCGATCCGGGCCGGCCCACCCGCCCCGGCCGCTCGGGTCCCAGTTCCTCCAGCAGACCCGAGCGGATGAGCTCGTCAACAAGGGTCGACACCGCCGCCCGGGTCAGCCCGATCCGTGCCGCGACGGCGGCCCGGGAGAGCCGGCCCTCGGCGCGGACGGTGTGCATCACCCGGGCGAGATTGCGGCGGCGCATGCCCTGCTGGGTGTCCGGCAGCGGGCGCCCGGACCCGGCCGGGTGCGCCGTGTGCGGCGGTGCGGTCATGCCTCCTCGGTTCTCGGTCGATGTCCATGCCGACGCGCGGGACGGATTCCGCTGCCCCGGCGCGCGGGACGGATTCCGCTGCCCCGGCGCGCCCCCGCTCGCGTCGGCGGCGGGAGGCGCGGAAGCGCGGCGCTCACCTGGTGGGCGCGCTCCCCTCCAGCAGCGGGGCCGCGTCGGAGAGTACTCCGGAGATCCGCGCCAGCGTCGCCTCGTCTCGCTCCACGGCGTCCAGTACCGGCCCGGCGGCGGTGTTCCAGCGCCGCGCGACCGCTGCCGCGTCCTCTCCGGTCAGCAGCCCCGCCGCCTGTGCCGCCGCGCCGAGCGCCACCAGTTCCCGGGCCTCGGGAATCTGCACCGGGCGTCCCGACAGCCGCCGTACGGTCTGCTGCCAGGCCGTGCCGCGGGCGCCGCCGCCGATCAGCAGCAGGGGAGCGGCGGGGTCGGCGTCCGCGTCGAGGACCAGGTCCAGGGCGCCCAGCAGGGCGTGCACGGCCCCGTCGTAGGCGGCCTGGAGCACCTGGCCGCCGGTCGTGTCGTGGCGCAGCCCGTGCAGCAGGCCGGAGGCGCCCGGCAGGTTGGGGGTGCGCTCGCCGTCGAGGTACGGCAGGAGGGTGACGCCGGTGCCGGGCTCGACGGCCTCCCGGTCCAGCCCCAGCAGCGTCGCGACCCGGTCGACGGCGAGGGTGCAGTTGAGGGTGCAGGCCAGCGGCAGCCAGTCGCCGCGCGCGTCGGCGAAACCCGCCACCGTGCCCGTCGGGTCGGCGGGGCGGTGCCGCGACACCGCGTACACCGTGCCCGACGTCCCCAGGCTCATCACCGGCACGCCGGGACTGACCCCCAGGCCCAGCGCGGCAGCCGCGTTGTCGCCGGTGCCCGGCGCGACCAGGGTGCCCGTGGCGAACGGCAGGTCATGGCCGCCGCGTACGGTGCCGGCCACCTCGCCGGGCCGCACGACCCGGGGCAGCAGTGCCGGATCGAGGCCCACGCGGGCGAGGGTCTCCTCGTCGTACGCCTCCGTCCCGGACGCCCACCAGCCGGTGCCGGACGCGTCGCCGCGGTCGGTGGTCCCCTCGCCGGTGAGCCGCTCGGTGAGGTAGTCGTGGGGGAGGCGTACGGCCTTGGTGGCGCGGACGGCCGCCGGCTCGTGCTCGGCCAGCCAGGCCCACTTGGTGACCGTGAACGAGGCGCTCGGGACACTGCCCGTGCGCTCCGCCCACGCCTTGGGGCCGCCCAGCTCCTCGACCAGGCGCCGGGCGTGCGGCGCGGAACGCACGTCGTTCCAGAGCAGCGCCGGACGCACCGGCTCGCCTCGCGCGTCCAGCGTGACCAGTCCGTGCTGCTGCCCGCCGACCGACACCGCGGCCGCCTCGTGCGCCGCCTCGCCGCACTGGCGCAGGGCCTCGCACAGGGCGTCCCACCACTGGCGCGGGTCGCTCTCGCGGCCCGCCCCCGACGACACGGTGTGCGGGGCCTGGCCGCTCGCGACGACCCGACCGGTGGGCACGTCGACGACCAGCGCCTTGGTGGACTGGGTGGACGTGTCCACGCCGACGACGAGCGGACCCTCGGCTGCTGACATCGGGCTTCTCCCTCTTTCCGCGGCTCTGCGCGATTCCGGCCTGGCGTTCCAGGAGTGTCTCCCACGGGCTCCCGCATCGAGGATCCGGGCCGCGGAGTCACGGCCGTCACTCCTCGGAGACACCCCTGTCCCTTCCCAGGAATGCGTCCGCATACTAATTTGTAAAGTGCCATGACGAAATAGCCGCAAGCGAGCAAGGAGCCGTGACATGAGCTACCAGCCCACTCCCGAGGACAGGTTTACGTTCGGTCTGTGGACCGTTGGCTGGCAGGGCCGGGATCCGTTCGGGGACGCGACGAGGCCGGAGCTGGATCCGGTGGAGTCGGTGCGGCGGCTGTCGGAGCTGGGGGCGTACGGGGTGACGTTCCACGACGACGATCTGATTCCGTTCGGTGCTTCGGAGGCCGAGCGGGAGGCGCGGGTGAAGCGGTTCCGGCAGGCGTTGGACTCCTCGGGCATGAAGGTGCCGATGGCGACGACGAACCTGTTCACGCATCCGGTGTTCAAGGACGGGGCGTTCACCGCGAACGACCGGGATGTGCGCCGGTTCGCGCTGCGCAAGACGGTCCGCAACATCGATCTGGCGGTGGAGCTGGGTGCGGAGGTGTATGTGGCGTGGGGCGGCCGGGAGGGTGCGGAGTCCGGTGGTGCGAAGGATGTGCGCCAGGCGCTGGAGCGGATGAAGGAGGCCTTCGATCTGCTGGCCGAGTACGTGACCGGGCAGGGCTATGACCTGAGGTTCGCGATCGAGCCGAAGCCGAATGAGCCGCGGGGGGACATTCTGCTGCCCACGGTGGGGCATGCGCTGGCGTTCATCGAGCGGCTGGAGCGTCCGGAGCTGTTCGGGGTGAATCCGGA